>CBDUTO010000020.1:0-43287 GCA_965370315.1 uncultured Melioribacteraceae bacterium | reverse complement strand
GCTAGTTATATTTTTTTCTTCTTTGTTTTGCATATGTTCTTAAAATTCAATTCCAAAGTTATGTATAAATAAAAGAATATAAAATAACAGGAATCTGTTTAAATGAATGATTATCTTTTTTAGTTAAAAAATATTTTTCTTTCAAGGAGAAAAAATGCTAGATATTCAAAAGAAAACATCAAACTTATTTTATGCTATTCTTGCATTACCTGCAACAGCAATGGGTTTTGCATTGTCTGTTCAAATCTCGGCACTAAGTTGGATTTTAGTGACCCAGTTTGGTTTAGACCTCCATGAGATGGGGTTTGTATGGGCTGCTGGTCCAATTGCTGGATTAATTGCACAGCCAATAGTTGGTTTTATTAGTGATAAAGTTTGGTTCTTTGGTGGCAGAAGACGTCCATTTATTTTAATTGGTGGAACAATAGCGGCTTTGATGTTGCTTGCTCTTCCAAATATAGGAGTAATTAACGATTCTCTTTCAATAGAAAATTTAATTGCTGTAGCTATGATTGTTGCTCTTACTTTGGATTTATCGATAAACGTAAGTTTCAATCCAACTCGCTCAATAATAGCTGATGTTACATCAGATGGAAATCCAAGAACAAAAGGTTATACTTGGATGCAAACAATTTCGGGTAGCTTTGGAGTCCTTGCGTATGCGATAGGTGCTATTTGGGGAAATTACTTTTTAATCTATTTTGGTGTTGGATTAGTTTTTCTATTCACAGTTGTCCCTGCATTCTTTATCGAAGAGCCACGAACACTTGTAAAATCAGAAGACGAAACTGAAGACAACTCTGCCTCTAAGACTGATTTAGTAGCATTTCTGAAAATTAGTTTTGCTAATGCTTTCTCGTGGTTAGGTGTTCAAACAATGTTTGTATTTATAATTGCATTTATTACACAAAAAATTAATATAACTCCAGACGGAGCTACTCCGGAAATGATTGAAGCAATAGATTTGAAAACTGGACAAATAATTTCAGTTTCATTTTTAATACTAAATGCTGTTGGTGCTTTACTTCCAGCATTTGTTCTTGAACCAATTGCAGAAAAAATTGGACGGGTAAAAACTCAAATGCTAAGTGTTGCAGTAATGTCTGTTGGATATTTTTCAATTGCCTTCTTTGGGTTTAGTGAATATTCGCTCTATGTTCTTATGGGAGTCGCTGGTATCGGTTGGGCTGCTATAGTTTCACTTCCGTTTGCAATTATGTCTGAAGTAGTTGATAAAAGTAGAATGGGTTTCTACATGGGAATGTTCAATTTATCAATTGTAATTCCACAGTTGCTTGTTAGTCTTGCTGTCGGATTAATTGTGGTAAACTCTGATGATAAAAACATTGTATTTATAATTAGTGGTGTGTCCCTTGCTATATCTGCATTACTTTGGATGTTTGTTAAAGAGAAGAAAGCATAGATGAAACATTCACAATTAATTTAAAATCACATAAGGTGATATCTAAAAAGCATGTCATTGCGAGCATCTTTTTGCGAAGCAATCTACAACAGATTACTTCGTCGTCCAAAAGCAAACTCCTCGTAATGACATCGAATTATATGTATGATAAAAAAAATATTTATAATATTGTTCGTAGTTTTAACCACTTGCGTTGCACAAGATGAATTATCAGAAATAGATATTTTTGTGATTGATTCTTATGTAACTCCAGATGAACCACACATGGTGAAACTTACTTTTTATACAAGTGAAAGTGTAACAGCAAAAATTAAATTTACTGGAAATGAAGATATTGTAGTTACTAGTGAATATTTAGAAGAGCACAAGTTAGAACTATTATTAAGTAAACTTAGTTATGATTCTACATCAATTCCTTATACTATAGAGGTCGAAAATGATAAAGGAGTGAAATCAAAAAGTGATGAGTTTGATTTATATCTTCCTGAGGAGTATAGTTTTGAAATTAAAAACAATTCAAATTTCTTGGATCTTTGCCTGGGTGGAATTTTGTATTTGATTCCATCTCCAACAGTTACAAATGTCGATTATATCCCAACATATTCATTAACAAAAGAACTACCAGTAATTTCATTCTATAACTCAGGATATAATTTCCCGAGCAGTTATTTCAGCATTGAGTATAGTTACATTTTTAATACGATAGATAATAGTGACGCAAACAAATATCGAAATTATTTTCGAGTTGGTTATAAATATATTTTACAGACAAAATTAATTAAATATATTTCACCAGGAATTAATTTATCTACAAACTTTAACGGTTTTAATGGAATAAGTCCTGAAATAAGTTTTGGTCTATTTAAGTTCTATGAAACATTTACACTCTATACAAGGTTCCGTTATAATTATAATATGAGTGATGGTCTCGCAGATTTTAGCGAAATATCCATTGGATTATTCACAAGTTCAATATCATTTAATTTTTAATATATTGAAATAACTACAAATTATGAATAGAGTTGTTTTAGAAAATAAAATTAAGAGTTGTCATTGCGAGGGTTTTGTCCGAAGCAATCTGTTAGTTAAAAGATTGCTTCACCCAACAAAGAACGTTGGATTCGTAATGACAGAAAATCAAAAAGCAATAATTATTAGGGAGGGCAACAATGGGTAGGAAAGCACCAATTGATTTAGGGGAAAGAGGAAAGCTAAGTCCATATAATAATCTTAATGATTTAACAGGAAAAGAGTGGATTAAATTTACAAAGTCCTGGTTCATTCATAGACCACCACGTAGAAAGAGTGATGAAATACTACACCCTGCAAAGTATCCAGAAACATTAGTGGAAGAGTTCATCAAGTTTTTTTCTAAGGAAGATGCTTGGATTCTCGATCCATTTCTTGGAACTGGAAGTACATTAGTTGCAGCTGGAAATACTAAGCGAAATGGAGTTGGTATTGAAATAATGAATAAGTATTTCAATACTTCAAAAAAGAGAATTAATGATGGAAAGTATGAAGCCGAATTAAAGCCGTTGCTTGGTTCATCACAGAAATTATTAAAAGTTCTTGATAAAAATGGATTGGCAGAAAAGGAATATGATTTTGTAATAACATCACCGCCATATTGGAATCAGTTGGAACGTAGCTCGCTACGTCAGAAAGGACGTGCAGATAAAGGACTTGATACAAAATACTCATCTAAAAAAGGTGATATTGGAAATGTTGCAGATTATGAGGAATTCCTCGAAGCACAAGCTAAAATATTTGATCAAGTTTACGATGTAACAAAAGAGAATGGATACTTGGTGATAATTACTAACAACGTATATTTCCAAGGAGAACTCTATCCACTTGCCTTTGATACTGCGGCATCTTTAAGAAAACGAGGTGAAAAAAGTTGGAAGTTGAAAGATGAGAAAATATGGCTGCAAGATGATAAACCCCTTATAGCACTTGGTGTTAATAATGCATGGGTGGGTAATAGGCATCATCAATATTGTTTAATTTTACGAAAAGAGAAACAAAAAAACAAATGACGTCATAGCGAATCCCGCTTTTGGGATGAAGCAATCTACAACAGATTACTTCGTAGTCTAAAAACAGACTCCACGTAATGACAGAACGAATTAATTAAAAGCATAAAGCAATGGATTTATTTACACAAAAAGAAAATATATTAACAGTTAGTGAAATAACTAATTCAGTAAAGAAAACTCTCGAAAGATCGTTTAGTGGAATTAAAATTGTTGGAGAGATTTCCAACTTTAAAGCACATTTCTCTGGACATTGGTATTTTACACTTAAGGATGCTAATGCACAAATAAGTTGTACAATGTGGAAGGGTAATAACTCTCGTGTTCGATTTACACCAGAAGATGGGATGAAGATAATTGTCTCCGGAAATATGTCTGTTTATCCTCCCCGAGGAAGTTACCAGATTGATGTTCGTTCAATGAAAGCCGATGGAGTGGGGGAACTTCAGGCAGCATTTGAAAGATTAAAACAGCGCTTATCGGATGAAGGACTTTTCGATGTTGAAAACAAAAAAGCAATCACACGTCTTCCTAAAAAGATTGGAATAGTAACTGCTATTGATTCTGCTGCGTTTCGTGATATGGTTTCAGTTGCTGAACGCAGATTTCCGTTAGTAGAATTAGTGGTTGCATCGAGCAGAGTTCAGGGTGATGCTGCTGCTGAAAGTATTGCAAAAAGCATTAGAATACTTGATGCACAATTTGACATTGATACAATTATTATTGGAAGAGGCGGTGGCTCGCTTGAAGATTTATGGGCTTTTAATGAAGAGATAGTAGCACGAACAATTTATGATGCCGCAACTCCAATTATAAGTGGAGTTGGTCACGAGATTGATTTTACAATAGCGGATTTTGTTGCAGATTTACGAGCTCCAACTCCGACGGCTTCAATGGAATTAGCAACTCCAAATAAAGAGGAAATTCTAAATTATATTACAGATTTTATTGAAAATTCTTCAACTAATATTAACTCGATTATTACTAACTTTAATGATGAAATTTTTGGAATTGTTAATTCTTACGGATTTAAGTCTCATGATTTTATAATTAATAATAATATGCAGACTTTAGATAATTGCCTGTTTAGGATTGAAAATGGAGTGAATCAGAAACTTCTTAAATGCAAAAATGAAATAGATCTACTAAGCAATAATGTTGAATCATACAATGTTGAAAAAGTTCTTGAAAGAGGATTTACTCTCATTGAGCAAAACAATAAATCTATTACTCGTGCAAAGGATTATGATTCAAGTAAAGAAACAAAAATTAAATTTTACGATAAAGAGATAGTGATAAAAATGGATAAGTAAATCGAAAGTCGAGAATCGTATAATTACAAGAGCAATTTTTACAAACGATTTACGACTTCCCACTCACGCAAAAACAATGGTAAATTAAGAATGACAAAAAAGAAAAAATCATTCGAGGATTCACTTCTTCGATTAAAAGAAATTTCGGAAAAACTTGAGGGAAATGAAGTTGGATTAGATGATTCAATTAAGTTATATGAAGAGGGTGTTAAACTTGCTAAAGAATGTTATACTTCATTATCTGATGCAGAATTGAAAATAAAAGAATTAAAGTCTGAACTTGAATCAGATATAGATTGAAAGGTTAGTAATGGTAAATAAAGAAAATTATAAATTATTATATGATATTGAATCACCCAATGATATAAGAGATTTTAATACGCCGCAATTAAAATTATTGTGCTCTGAAATCCGAGAATACATGGTTGATGTAGTATCTGAAGTTGGTGGCCACTTTGGTGGTGGTCTTGGTACTGTTGAACTAACGGTAGCATTGCATAAAATTTTTAATACGCCAGAAGATTCAATAGTTTGGGATACTGGGCATCAAGCCTATCCACACAAAATTATTACTGGAAGAAGAGATAAACTTAATACAATACGACAGTTTAAGGGATTAAGTGGGTTTCTAAAAAGAAGTGAAAGCGAGTACGATGATTTCGGAGCGGGGCATGCTACAACTTCAATTTCTGCTGCGGTTGGTATTGCGGAAGGCGCAAAGCAACTTGGAATAGATAGAAGTGTCGTTGCTGTTATTGGCGATGGTGCAATGACAGGCGGAATGGCATACGAAGCAATGAATAATGCAGGTGTTATCCAGAGTAACGTAATTGTAGTTTTGAATGATAATCAAATGTCAATTGCTCCAAATGTGTGGCAGATTTCCAATTATTTTACGGAAATAATTGCACATCCAGAGTACAATAAATTTAAAGGGGCTATTTGGGATTTAACAGGAAAGCTCGATAATTTTGGTGATAGATTACGTAAAGTTGCTGGGCGCTTAAATACTGGAATTAAATCAGTTGTAACTCCTGGTATGCTTTTCGAAGCTCTTGGCTTTCGTTATTTTGGACCAGTTAATGGACACAACATTAAAAAACTTGTGGATTTATTTGAACATATTAAGCCCCTTAAAGGGCCAATACTTGTTCATGCTTATACTGAAAAAGGGAAAGGTTACAAACCCGCAGAAGAGAATGCGTCTAAGTTTCATGGTCTTGGACCGTTTGATAAAATAACCGGTGAAACTCCTAAAAAAGAAAATGCTGCTCCCTCCTACACTGAAATATTTGGAAAGGCCTTGTTGAAAATTGCAAAAGATAATCCAAAAGTGGTAGGTCTAACTGCGGCAATGCCTGATGGAACTGGACTGAAGTATTTACAAGAGGAGATGCCTGAAAGATATTATGATGTAGGTATTGCTGAACAACATGGAGTAACTTTCGCTGCTGGATTAGCAACAAAAGGAATAGTTCCTGTTGTATCAATTTATTCAACATTTTTACAGCGTGCTTACGATCAGATATTTCATGATGTTAGTTTGCAAAATTTACATGTTGTGTTTGCCCTTGATAGAGCAGGTCTAGTTGGCGCAGATGGACCAACTCACCATGGAGTATTTGATTTAACATATTTGCGCATGCTTCCTAAAATGGTAATTATGGCTCCAAAAGATGAAGCAGAATTACGTAACATGTTATATACAGCAATTGAATATAAAGATGGCCCAATTGCTTTAAGATATCCTCGTGGCTCTGCACTTGGAGTTGAAGTAAAAGAAGAATTTGAATTAATTCCAATAGGCAAAGGGGAAACTCTAAGAGAAGGAAATGATGTTGCAATTTTAGCTGTTGGAAATATGGTTCGATTTGCATCTGAAGCTGCAGAAGTATTGGCTTCTCAAGGGGTTTTTGCTGAAGTTGTAAATATGAGATTCGTTAAACCATTAGATACAAATTTGCTAGATAAAATTGCGTCAAAGTTTGAAAAAATAATTACTATTGAAGAAAACTCTATTGTTGGTGGTTTTGGTTCTGGAGTTTTAGAATACTTTTCTGACAAAGGATATCGAAATAATATCCTCCGCTTAGGTCTTCCAGATTCTTATGTAGAGCATGGAACACAAGACCAGCTTTACCATATGCTTAAAATTGATGCAGATGGAATTGTAGGAAGAACTTTATCTTTCTTAAAATAATTTTCGTGGTTAGCTTAATATTATTAAGCTAACCAAATTTGAAAAACATTACACGCCACTTTATTATTTAAACAAGAATAGCTCGTTGGTAAAAACAACTGTTTCAACTTCATAACAATTCCTTAACATGTTGGTAATATTGAGTTAACATCTCTTTCCTACTTTTGTATACACAAAATAAAAATCAAACAATCTTTGGAAGTAAAGTATGATGCAATTATTAACTCATGCCAATAAAGGAATGTATAAAAATTACATTAAAATATTTATACTATCATTAACAATCAGTTTACTACCTACATCTACAAGTGCACAAGAAAAAGGTAAGATAGCTGGCTTAGTAGTTGACGCCGATTTTGGAGAACCATTAATTGGTGTGAATGTTTTTGTTGAAGGAACAATACAAGGGGCGGCAACAGATTTGGATGGAAAATTTGCAATTTCACAATTATCAGTTGGCAAATATAATGTTATAGTTTCAATGATTGGTTTTACAAAACAAATCATTTGCGGAATAGAAGTAAGAAATAATGGAGTATCAAAAATTGAAGTAATACTCGAGACGGAATCTTTTGAAACAGAGGAAGTTATAATTTCAGCAAAAGCTGTAATGAACACGGAAGCTTCATTATTGGCAAAACGTCAGAAATCAATTGAAGTTAGTGATGCGGTTAGCTCTGAGCAATTTGAAAAAATGGGGGCTGGAAATGCAGCAGATGCTGCAAAACAGATTGTTGGTGCAACCGTGGTTGACGGAAAAGATGTTTTTATAAGGGGGCTAGGCGATAGATACACAAGCACAAACTTGAATGGTGCACAAATACCAAGTGCCGATCCGTACAAACGTTCTGGCTCAATTGATATAATTCCATCAAATTTAATAGCTAATATTAAAGCAGTAAAAAGTTTTAGCCCAGATAAACCTGGTGATTTTTCTGGAGGTGCTATAGATGTAATAACAAAAGATTATCCAGATAAATTCATTCTCTCATTTTCAGCTTCCACAAAATTTAATAGTGCAGTATCCTTTAACGATAATGGAATTAGCTACAATGGCGGTTCATCTGATTGGCTTGGATACGATGATGGGACAAGAGCATTGCCATCAATAATTGGCAATGAAACTTGGATATCCGATGTAGGTTCTGCACAACAAGATGATGTACTTGCTCAAGAAATTGATGATGTTACAAAATCTTTCAATTCACAAATGATTCCATTGAAAAGTGCAGCTCCACTAAATCAAAGTTACTCGTTAGCAATAGGGAATCAATATGAAGTGTTCGGGAAACATGTTGGATTAATTGGAAGTTTAACTTATAAAAATGAACATTCTGGATATATTAATGGGCAGTTAAATAGATGGGATAGAGGCGTATCTGATCCTAATAAAACCCAACTAGATACAAATTTTGCAATGTCCGATACAAGAAGTGTTGCAGAGGTGGTCTTTGGTGGTTTGTTTAAGGCTTCAATGAAATTAAATGCTGCGAACTCAATAAGTTTTAATTTTCTATACAATCAAAATGGTGAAAGTACAGCTCGTTTTGTAAATGGAAAATATCCATACGATATTGATCCATCGTGGAATTACCAAGCAAGAGCTTTGCTATATAAACAACGTAATTTGCATTCATATCAGTTGGAAGGAACTCATTCTTTTAAATCGCTTGGAGCAGTAAAAATAGATTGGTTTGCTTCATCAATGAACTCTAGTCAGTTTGATCCTGATAATAGATTCTTCTATAATTATGAAACAAACACTGAATCCTACGGTGTTAAAACTAATCTTCCTCCAGAAAGATATTTTAGAGAAACTGAAGAATCTCAAAATAGATTTAATTTTAATGCAACAATTCCTTGTAAGTTTTGGAATAATAAAAGTACAAAACTAAAAGTTGGCGGAGCTTACTCAAGCACTGATAGAACATTTAGCGAAAGAAGATTTGTTTATAATCCAGTTACTAGCGTTGGAAAATATTTAAGAGAAGAAAATGGTGATGTTGATGAGCTCTTTTCTGATAAATATCTAGGTTGGACATCAACGGATACTTTGGGCGCCGGTTTAGAATTAAATCGTTTCACACTATATATAAACGAAACAGACCAAACTTCATCGAACTATAATGGCTACAACAAAATATTTGCTTTCTACGGTATGATTGATTTATCAATTTCATCTTCATTACGAGTAATTACTGGAGCAAGAATTGAAAGCACAGACATGAAAGTTGTAAGTGCATCTGAAAACATAGAAGATGCTACAATAAACACAAATGATATTCTTCCATCTCTAAGTGTTATTTATAACCCTGTCCAAAATATGAATCTACGATTATCGTATGGAAGAACATTAGCACGACCAAGTTTCCGTGAAATATCTCCATTCCAAAATTATGAGTTTAATGGTGGCGATACCTATGTCGGAAATCCAGATCTTGTGAGAACACTTATAGACAACTTAGATTTACGATGGGAATGGTTTACAAATCCGGGTGAGGTTTTATCGGTATCACTATTCGCTAAACGATTTACAAATCCTATTGAAGCAAAAATTATTGATGCATCAAACAAAGTTGTATCATGGACAAATGTTGATAAAGCAGAAGTGTATGGCTTAGAATTTGAAACTAGAACTCGAATAGATTTTTTATCAAGCAAAGCGAGCAATTTTAAAATTGGAGGTAACTTTTCACTGATATACTCAAGTGTTGACATTGATGAAGATGAGCTTGGAAATATAAGGGTTTACGAGCCTGATGCAGAATCAACGCGACAATTTCAAGGGCAGTCACCTTATATAGTAAATCTATATCTAGACTATTCAAATAGCAATTTGGGTTTCACATCTAGTCTCTTCTACAATGTTTTTGGAAAAAGACTAGCTGCAGTTGGTTCTCTTGGAACACCAGATGTATTTGAATCACCAATAAACTTATTGAATTTTACAGCAACAAAAACAATAATAGAAAACCTTATGCTAAAGTTAAAAGTAGAAAATCTACTTAATGCGGCAAACGAAAAAATTCAAAAATTCAAAGGTAACACATATATATATAGTAGTTATTTAAGGGGACGAAGAGTATCCCTTGGACTAAGTTTTCAAATTTAATTTATTATTTAATTAGGAGAAAAAATGAAAAAATCTATTTTACTTACACTACTCAGCTTAGTGGCATTTACAGTTAGCTTTGCTCAAACAGAAGAGTTTTACGACAACGTAAACTACAAAGGGGCATTCGGTTCAACTAACTGGATGAAAGGCTGGACAGCTTTAGATCACTACAGTTACTTAGCGGAAAACAAAACTTCGGCAAATACAGTAACCGTAACAGATGCAAGCATCAATAGTGGAGACCAAGTATACTGGACAGCAGATAACACTTACATTCTTGATGGATTTGTTTTTGTTGAAGATGGTGCAGTTCTTAACATTGAAGCTGGTACAGTAATAAAAGGGAAGGCGGGGCAAGGCGAAAGTGCTTCGGCACTGATTATTGCAAACGGTGCAAAAATATATGCAGAAGGAACTGCTGATCAACCAATTATTTTTACAGCTGAAAGTGATGATGTAACAAATCCCGTTGATTTAGTATTACCATCAACAAACCTATGGGGTGGAGTTATTATTTTGGGTGATGCTCAAATAAATACTACAGCTGGCAAAGGAAATATTGAAGGTCTACCAGTTTCAGTTAAATCTGAGTATGGTGGCACTAACGATAATGACAATTCTGGAATTATAAAGTATGTGTCAATTCGTCACGGTGGAACAGATGTTGGTTCAGGAAATGAAATAAATGGTCTTACACTTGGTGGAGTTGGTAGAGGAACTACAATTGATTTCGTAGAGGTTTTCCAAAACAACGATGATGGATTTGAATGGTTCGGTGGTACTGTAAATGCAAAACACCTTGTTTCAGCATTTAATGCAGATGATGCTTTTGATCATGATGAAGGTCTAACTGGGAAAATGCAATTTCTATTTGCTATTCAAGATGCCGATTTTGGAAATAGAACTGGAGAACATGATGGTGGAACAGATCCGGAAGATGGAATTCCTTATGCATATCCAAATACTTATAATGCAACTTTCTTAGGTTCTGGGATGAATTCCGTAAATGATGATAACGATTATGCATTTAAGATACGAGATAACTGGGGCGGATCATATAAAAATTCTATCTTCGGAGATTTCAAAGGAATCGGTATGGATGTTGAAAATTTAGAAAGTGGTCAAGATTCTAAACAAAGATTAGATGATGGTCAGATAGTTTTCCAAAACAATATATGGTTTAACTTTGGTGGTGGAAGTGATTTTGATGCTCTTGGGAAACACGATTACGAAAGTGCGTACTTAAACAATGCTGTAAACGCAAATACAATTGAAGATCCAGCATTTGCAGGTATAAGCAGAAGACATTATGGCGAAGGACTTAATCCAACAGTAACAAGTGGTTCCAACGCGTATTCAAATTTAGCCGAGTATCCTGCTGGGGATGAATTTTATGACAAGGTAAATTACAAAGGAGCGTTTGGGCAAACTAACTGGATGAAAGGTTGGACAGCTTTAGACCATTATGGTTACCTAGCCCCAAGCAAAACATCAGCAAATACAGTAACAGTAACAGATGCTAGCATAAACACTGGTGAACAAGTTTTTTGGACAGCAGATAACACATATATTCTTGACGGTTTTGTTTATGTTGAAGATGGTGCAGTTCTTAACATTGAAGCCGGTACAGTTATAAAAGGGAAGTCTGGGCAGGGCGAAAGTGCATCAGCATTAGTTATTGCTAAAGGTGGCAAAATATATGCCGAAGGGACTGGGGTAAACCCAATTATCTTCACAGCAGAAAGTGATGATGTTACAAATCCAGTTGATTTAGTTTTGCCTTCTACAAACTTATGGGGCGGAGTTATTGTTTTAGGAAATGCTAAAATTAATACTACAGCTGGCAAAGGAAACATTGAAGGATTACCAATCTCTGTTAAAACGGTGTATGGTGGAAGTGATGACAACGACAATTCGGGTATTATTAAGTATGTATCAATTCGTCATGGTGGAACAGATGTTGGTTCTGGAAATGAAATAAATGGTCTTACTCTTGGTGGAGTTGGTAATGCAACTACAATAGATTATGTAGAAGTCTTCCAAAACAATGATGATGGTTTTGAATGGTTTGGTGGAGCTGTAAACTCTAAACACCTTGTGTCTGCATTTAACGCAGATGATGCTTTTGATCACGATGAAGGTTTACGTGGCTTAATGCAATTCTTGTTTGTAATTCAAGATTCAGATTTTGGAAATAGAGCTGCCGAGCACGATGGTGGAACAGATCCAGAAGATGGAATTCCTTCTTCATATCCAAATACTTATAATGCAACCTTCTTAGGTTCCGGAATGACATCGGTAAATGATGATAACGATTATGCATTTAAGATGAGAGATAACTGGGGTGGATCATATAAGAATTCAATCTTCGGAGATTTCAAAGGAATTGGAATGGATGTAGAAGATCTAGAAAGTGGTCAGGATTCCAAACAAAGACTCGATGATGGTGAGATAGTTTTCCAAAACAATATATGGTTTAACTTTGGTGGTGGAAGTGATTTTGATGCTCTTGGAAAACATGATCATGAAAGTGCATACTTGAATGATGCGGCTAATAAAAATAGTA
Organism: uncultured Melioribacteraceae bacterium; assembly: GCA_965370315.1. Lineage (GTDB taxonomy): Bacteria > Bacteroidota > Ignavibacteria > Ignavibacteriales > Melioribacteraceae > 1-14-2-50-31-20. The sequence goes on along the minus strand of CBDUTO010000020.1, from coordinate 30,631 downwards.
TTGAAGATCCTTCATTGAATGGTATTGATAGAGTTGCATATAATCAAGGCTTAGATCCTCGTCCAGACGCTAATGGTGCAGCCTACAGTGATCTGGCAGATTATGTAACAAGTGTAAAAGAAATAAATGGAGTTGCAATAGCTTCGGATTATAAATTGTCTCAAAACTATCCAAACCCATTTAACCCAAGCACAAAAATTCAGTTTAGTATTCCTGAGCAATCGCATGTTTCTTTAAATATCTATAACATGCTAGGACAAAAAGTAGCAACTTTATTTAGTAGTGTTAAATCTGCTGGTAACTACGAAGTAAACTTTGATGCTACAAGATTATCAACAGGTATTTATGTTTATAGATTAGAAGCAGGTGCTTCGACTGGCTCAGCAACCTATACAATTACAAAGAAAATGACATTACTAAAGTAGTGGTTGTTTTCTTTCTCCTTCCAGAGAACATGGCGTCTGCTTGCAGACGCCTTTTTTTATCAAATAACAAATACTAAATAATAATTTCTATAAGTTGAGACTTAAATATTTAAGGATTTAAAAATGAACAAAACAATAGCCTTAGTGGCACATGATAATAGAAAAAAAGATTTAGCAGAATGGGTCTCGTTCAATGCAGGATCGTTAATGAAAACTAAAATGGTTTGTACAGGCACTACCGGAAAAATGATTGAGAAAATACTTAAAGAAGAAAGCGAAAACAAGAAAAGTATAAAAGTAAAAAAACTTAAGTCAGGCCCCCTTGGTGGTGATCAACAATTAGGTGCAATGATTGCTGAAAGAAAGATAGATATCATCATTTTCTTTTGGGATCCTATGGAACCTCAACCTCACGATGTGGATGTTAAAGCTCTACTACGCATTGCTGTGTTATATAATATTCCTATTGCCAATAACAGATCAACTGCAGATTTTATAATATCCTCAAAATTATTTAAAGATGAATATAAACCAATCTTAAAGGATTATTCTCAGTATCTAAATAGAAGTGTTTAGAATAGATATGTAGTGATTATTTTGAAGGGTGTGGTAGGGAGCAATTGGGGGGAAGCAAAGTATTTAGCGTTCAATTGAATAGGAATGAGCTCATTCCTATTTGGATTCTCTTAAATTAGGCAAAGGGAAAATTGAATTAGCAATTAGAGATACTGATTCTGGAACCAGAAAGTTTTTAAAAGATTTAGTATTACCAAATATTGATTTAGGTTAGTCAGCAAAAGTATTTTCTACTACAGAGGAGATAATTGAATTTGTTTAAGAAAACAAAAACAGAATAGGCATTGGTTTCGGAAAAGAGATAAAACTAATTTCTATTTATGGAATAGAATCAAACAGCAAAAATAAAAAAAAATGATAGTTATCCATTATAAAGAGATCTTCACCTTTTTTACAACCAAATCACCTTCAGGTAATGTTAAAAAAAATCGATTGGGTTATAAGTCCAGTAGGTCAAAAAATTATTAAGGAGGAAGGTTTTATACCACTTTGGGAAATAAACTCTAATTTATATTCTAATCTCCAATTTTACTTATTAGTCTCAATTCAAAACAATTAACATTAATTTAACATTTAAATAATAGTCCCATAACAATCGAAACATTTCTTTCCTTTAATTTTTAAGTGTCATTTTAGAAAAAAAAGAGTGTGAAATGTTAAAGAAAGTATTATCCATGTTTGTTGCTTTAATCTTAACAACATCTATGATTGCACAAAGTCTAAAGTTTGATTCACAAATTTAAAAATATAAAAAAGTTGATGGTGTTTCAGGAACTTATGGTTATTTCAAAAAGGAAGCTCTTTTCAAAGGTGATTATAAAAACGAAATAAAAGAACAACCTGGTTCTGCTTCTGTTGTACAAGGTATTACTGAAGATCGCTACGGTCTTGGATATAGTGGTGTTGGTTATAAAACAAGTGGTGTTAAAATAATTCCAACAGTAGATTAAACTTTTTTAAGAGTGTGTATAAACGAGCACTCTTTTTTGATAAGCTTGACAAAATTGTTTTTATTAAAGAGGCAGAAAATATTAGGCACAAATATGAAGCATCGCTTTTTGAGAACGAAGCGGAATAATTTAAAAACAAATAATAATCATATTTTATAAAACTTTTTGGAAGGAGATATAAAATGAAAAAAACAACTGTAATTTTAATAGCCATATTTCTTTTAACAACATTTAGTGGCGCACAAGATTCTGGTGGTAAATTTAGTGGCTACGTGTTTGGCGACTACTACTATGTAGTAAAAAACCACGAAGCATCTCTTAAAGACTTGCATGGCTTTCAGTTTAGACGAATCTATTTTACATACGATTACAAAATAGATAATGCCTGGTCAACTCGTTTACGTCTTGAAATGAGTAATGAATTTGGTGAAGATCAAGCCATTAAGATTTCTCCGTTTGTAAAGGATGCTTATCTAAAATACAAAACTGGTTTGCAAAGTATTGTACTTGGTATTTCGCCAACTCCTACTTTGAAAACAGTTGAGAAGACTTGGGGTTATCGTTCTGTAGAAAAAACTCCGCTCGACTTACAAAAAATGGGTAGCTCTAGAGATTTTGGTCTAGCCGCACATGGTTATTTTGATGGTAATAAAGCCTTTGGATACTCAGTGATGTTTTCAAATGGTTCAAGCAATAAGCAGGAAATAGATAAGGGAAAATCTGGAATGGCTTCACTAAGATGGAAACCAAATAAAGAATTTATCTTCGAAGTTTATGGTGATTATGCTTATCAAACTGGTTCAACCGATTGGATTACTATACAGGGCTTTGCAGCTTATGTTTCGGAAAATTTTAGGGTTGGTCTACAATATGCAAATCAAACACGCGAAATTGATGAAGCTACCTCTGACAACTTCAATATTGTATCGGCTTTCTTAACTGGAAGAATTAATCAAAAATTTGGATATCTTTTAAGAGCAGATAAAATGTTTGAAGCAAATCCTAAAGGTGGTGATATTGCTTTTATTCCATTTGCAGAAGAGGCTGCGTCAACACTTTTAATTTTAGGTCTCGATTGGAGCCCAATTAAAGGAGTTTCACTAATTCCAAATATTGAATATGTTTTATACGACAAAACTGATTCTGGAGATACTATTGAGGACGATATGTTTGCACGCTTAACATTCCATTGGAAGTTTAAGTAACATACTAACCACAAGTAAAATCACTTGTGGATATCTAATGCTTTTATATATTTAAATAATAGAATTAATTAAATGCGAATGAAATACCCAAAAATACTAGTAGTAGATGATGAAAAAGATATTATTGAATTTATTCAATACAATCTTGAGCAGGATGACTTTCGAGTTATAACTGCTAGCAATGGAAAAGACGCTATTGAGAAAATGAAAGAGAAACCCGATTTAGTTGTTCTCGATGTTATGATGCCAAATCTTGATGGTTATGAGGTCTGTGAAAAAATTAGATCTAAAAAAGTTTATAAAGATATTCCTATACTATTTTTAACTGCTAAATCAAGTGAGCAAGAGGAAGTTCACGGTTTGAATATTGGTGCAGATGATTATATTGCAAAACCTGTATCTATTAAAAAGCTAATTGCTAGAATTAAATCAAATATTAGACGAAAAGATATTAGTAGTAGTGAAGAATTAAATAGTATAATTGAAGTTGGACCAATCAGAATTGATAGAGGGGAGTATGTTGTCTATTTGAATAATGAGAAATTAGTTCTCCCTCGAAAGGAATTTGAAATTATTTCATTCCTAGCAAAGAAACCTGGAAAAGTTATACCTCGTGACCAAATACTCAATTCAATCTGGGGAGAGGATGTTTATGTTGTTGATAGAACTATAGATGTTCACATAAGAAAAATTCGAGAAAAACTAGGTAACTATTCAAATTTAATTGAAACAGTAAAGGGGGTCGGGTATCGTTTCAAATCAGAACAATAATAAGTCTGAGTTTAGTTTCTCAATTGTATATTTGAAAGAAGTCTTAGGAATAAATACTATTCTTTTGTTTTTTTTGAGCTTTATTTTGAGCCTCTCTATACCCAATATAGTTTTACTTACTCTAATCATATTTGTATTCTCAATAGTTCTATTATATTTTCTTGGTGTAAAAAGGGAAAAAGGGATTGAGAAAACGGCTACACTTATTAATGCAATTAAAAACAAAAACTACTCATTGGTTGAAGACTTTCAGTTAGATTCTCACCTAATTATTTTAGAGACAGATTTAAAAGAAATGTTCAAAAAAAATCAAGATGATATTTCTAATATGAAAAGATTAGCCCAAGCAAGATCTGATTTTTTAGGAAATGTTTCACACGAATTACGTACTCCAATTTTCACTATTCAAGGATATTTAGAAACTCTACTTAATGGAGCAATGGAAGATCCAAATGTGAATAGAAGATTCCTCAAGAAAGCAATTAAGCATACTCATAATTTAGATGCACTTTTAAATGATTTAATTGATATTTCAATGATTGAATCTGGGCAGATGAGAATGCAACCTAACTATTTGATTTTATCAGAGTTTTTTAACTCAATTGCAGAAGAATTAGAATCTCTGATAGATGGTAAAGAACTAAAAATTAAAACAAAATTTCATGATGAGAAAGTCCAAGTTTTTGGAGATAAAGAAAAAATTAAGCAAGTTTTTGTAAACCTTATTAGTAATGCTATTAAGTATTCTGATAAAGGAGCCATAGTAATTGAAACTTGTGAAAATAATGATAAAATTAAAATCTCAATAAAGGATTCTGGAATTGGAATATCTGATACTGATTTACCAAGAATTTTTGAAAGATTCTACCGCATTGATAAAGCACGGTCAAAAGATGCTGGTGGGACAGGTTTGGGCTTAGCAATTGTTAAGCATATTGTGGAAGCACACGGATCTAAAATTGAAGTGAAAAGTAAAGTTAATAAAGGCTCAATATTCTCTTTTTCCTTACGAAAAAAATAAGATCTGCTACTCTACGTAAATGTCAATATCTCCGCCCAATTAGGTGGTATTCTAATTTTCTTTAATAACAACTTATGAAGTTTAAAAAATAAATCATTTTATTTGACACAATTATTCTCTATACATTGAGACACAAATTGTTGAAAATAATTTCTACTCCTTGGAAATTAAAATTATCCTAGATATATTGCTTAGAATAAAAGAAGAATATTAACAATAACATAACTGATTTGCATAAACTTAAAATTCTTTTCCCAATATTATTTTTATTTCTATCTTCTCTATCAGCACAGAATATAGATGTTCCAAAGCTGGGTCTCACCGATATTCCATTTGAAATTTCAATTACTGAAATACCTGATAGTGTCAGTAGTGTTGAGCTTATTATACTTGGTGGAGCTAAGTCTTATCTTTACAATTGGGATGTAATTGATGGTGAAATATCAAAAAGCATTTCACTAGATATTTCAAATAATTACGAAATAAAAAACAGTCTGTTCCCAAATGAGTCAAGGTTTATACGTATTATTCCCGGATGGCTTTCAATACTTCCACCTTTGCTAGCGATATTTCTTGCATTAATTTTTAGACAAGTTATTGTTTCACTTTCGCTTGGAATATTTTCTGGGGCTTTAATTTTTTACAACTTTAACCCCCTTACCGCTTTGCTTCGTTTTGCCGATACATTAATGTTGGATGTTCTGATTGATAAAGACCATATGTTTATAATTGTTTTCACTTTAATGATTGGTGGTGTGGTTGGTGTTATCTCTGCTAATGGTGGAACTATTGGGCTTGCTCAACAGATTACAAAGTTTGCAAAAACTGCTAGAAGTGGGATGATTGCAAGTTGGCTGATGGGAATAATGATTTTCTTTGATGACTATGCAAACTCACTTATCATTGGTAATATGATGAGACCTATAACTGATAAGTTGAAAATTTCTAGAGAGAAACTGGCTTACATTGTTGATTCCACCGCTGCACCAATTGCGAGCATTGTAATAATTAGCACTTGGGTTGGATATGAAGTTGGCTTAATCTCTGATGGATTAAACTCAATAGGCTCAACTCAAAATGCTTACGATGTCTTTCTAAGCTCCATTCCATACAGCTTCTATCCAATTGCGGCAATCTTTTTTGTTTTCTTAACATCTTTTATGGAAAGAGATTTTGGTCCAATGCTTTCATTTGAAAGGAAAGCAAGAAATTCTAAGATTATTATTGATAGTGATGAGATTGAAAATATAAATTCTGAAAAACCAATTAATGTAAAATGGTATAATGGAGCAGTTCCAATATTAGTTATTATTTTTGGTACAATAATCGGACTTGTTGCAACTGGTGTAAGCAGTTTGAATGCAGAGGGGATAACAGAATATTCGCTTCAAAATATTATGAATCATGCTGATTCATTTTCGTCACTTTTATGGGCAAGCTTTATTGCATCCTTAGTAGCAATAATTATGACTGTGTTGCAACGTATTCTATCACTAAATAAGGTTGTAGAGGCTTGGCAGAAGGGGATACAATCAATGTTGGTTGCTGTTCTCATTCTTGTGTTTGCCTGGGCAATTAGCTCAGTTACTAATGATCTTAAAACAGCCGATTACATTATTTCTCTTTTAAGTGATTCTATAGACCCAAGGTTACTTCCAGCAATTGTTTTTGTTATCTGTGCTGCTATTGGTTTCTCTACAGGAACAAGTTGGGGAACAATGGCAATTGTAATGCCTATTGTAATTCCGTTAACATACACAGTTGGTAACTCGTTTGGATTAGAAGCGGAAAGTTTGCAAATAGTTATGTATGGTGTTATTAGCTCCGTCCTTGCTGGCTCTGTGTTTGGCGACCACTGTTCACCAATTGCAGATACAACAATACTTAGCTCGCTTGCATCAAAATGTAACCACATCGATCACGTTAAATCTCAATTGCCGTATTCAATTTTGGTGGGATCGTTCACACTTGTATTAGGTAGTATTCCAGCAGCGTATGGTGTAAATCCATTCATTTCAATTGCAATGATTTTTGGTGGGCTAATTCTATTCTTGAAATTCTTCGGAAAGAAAGTTTAAGTTTTTAACCCACATTATCATTAGAAAATTCTAATACATAATGTGGATTAAACATTTTTCATGAACAACTACTTATCCCCAAAAGCTTCAGCAATTCTGAAGTACATTCCCCAGTCATTCTCTCCTATTGCTACATCTATACCAACATTAATTTTTTCAGAGGGAACTGCCATATATCTAATACCAACACCTACAGCGGGTAATATCCCATTTATTGATATTTCACTCACCTTATTAACAGCAGTTGCAATACCACCAAAAGCAACCACTCCCCATTTTTTGTAAATGTTCCAACGGTATTCTGTTTGTAAAGTATATACTTGGTTTGCTCTATGTTTACCATTAGTATAACCACGCATATCATCTCGTTGTACTACATGTTGGCCTTCAAAAGGCACATTCCCATCTGCAATTTTAGCAGAGATTCTGGCAACCATTACTCTGGATGTATCAATACTGAAAAATTTGGTGAAGTCAATTTCATAATTGTCAAACTTATAATCTGAGCCTAAAAAGTCTCTGTAGAAGCCGGTTTTTAAGTTTAGATAGTCTCCACTATTCGGATTGTATATAAAGTCGCGAGTATCGTGGGCAATTGTGTAGCCAAGGTTATTCATATTGGTTTCTGTGGTTTCCATTCCTTCTAGGTCGTAAACAGTCGTTTGCATCAGATTTACATATTTAAAGCCAAGGTACCACCTGTTGTAAATACGTCTTGCGCCTTCAACATAAAACGCGTCAAATCCCGAGGCGAAATTAACAAAAGAACTTATATTTGCTTCATAATATTGAAATTTTATTGAAGCATCGCCATAAGCGATAGTTGCCCTGTAATTATCATTATCAAAATATACTCTCGCGTAAACAGCCCAATACCATGATTTATTGGTTGTATATCCTAGCATAGCACCAGCCATTGAAAGAGGTGAAAGAGTATCAGCTGTATCGAATTGGAAAAATGCATTTCCTAATAAAGCAAAATTCCATTCGAGTGCGGGATCGTAGTTTATCATAGGTACAGCGGCAAAGTTTACATTGTGTTTTTTCCAAAAGCTGATTTCTGATGTATCAGCTTCCATTTTCGTTACTGATGTCGTATCAGAATTTTGAGAAAAAGATGAAACATTTGTAACAAAAATAATTATCAAAGCTAGTATTATTTTTTTCATAATAATTAGTCCACATTTTTTTTCGTACAAAATTGGTGTCACCAAATTTTTGGTGACACCATTAATTTTTCAAATCTTAATCACAATGTGTTGGTGGTAAATTATCTAAATCAGCACTATAGAATCTTACAACAAAGTAGTAAGGTTCTCCAAGAATTACTGGCATCCAATAAGTACCATCATTTGGATCTTCAACACTAAAAGTAATAGTGATATTACCATTTTTATCTGGCTTGGTGTTGTATGCATTAAATACATCATTTTTGCCTGCCATAGTATTTCTTGTGAGTGCACTATAACGAGTTATTGACCAAAATTCTTTCACACCAATTGGTTTGTAAGAGAAAGTGAATACTTCTGTATTATCACCATTTAACTGATTGCCTTCACAATCTACAAAGTTTGGGAAATAAATTGCATGTGCTGCTGGTAACCCTAAATGTCCAAATATGGCAGCTGCTCTATGTTCTGGACTATTACTATTGGGCTCTTTACTATCAATAGGTCCAAACATTCCTAAATTACTTGGAAAAGTAGGAGCAATTGTGAACATATACTTTGTTACTCTATTGTAATCTTCTTCATTAAAATCTATTACAGATTCTAATAAACCCTCATTTTTTTTATAGATATCATGAGTTTTTATTGTGAACTCAATATAGTTATCAATTTTAAGGGGTTTGCTCTTACCAGTCAGTTTTAGTATTTCCTGAATAGCTAATGTATTTGCCATATCCTCATCATTTTTTACCTGAACGCGAATAAATAGATGGGGGTAATCTTCTGGGCATTCTATAACGGTGGCACCCTCTTCAACTTCCATCTCTTTTCCTTTTCGGACAAATACATATTTTCCAACAGGTCGTATTTCATCGTAAATGGTATAATGCTCCTGGTCTGTTATGTGAATTGACCAATATCTATTACTAATACCAGCTGGAATTTCAACATAAACCGGACCGCTCGTAAGGTCAATTATTGCTTTTGAGTAAAGGTGATCCAATGCAGGTGTTACAACTGCATCAGTTCCCTCAGTGGGAAGTTTTTTTGTGTGTAGTAATTTGTTTGTTCCCCCTGCTTGCTCTGCTGTTTGCACCATATATCGTGCATGATGATATGCTTTGTAAGCATGTAGCTCTGCTACCGAAGGTTTTTCAGTTTGACCAACTACTTTTTCAGGTTGAGCTTTTTCACCGCAGGCAATAAAATTAACTGCAATTGCCATGATATAAATTACTGATATTACTTTTTTCATTTTCTACTCCTTTATTTAATCATAATTATTTAATCTTTTCGATATCAGGCAATGCCCAAGTTCTTTCAAAATAAGGTTCAAGAGGTGCATACAATCGTAAGTAAGCAAAAAAACCTTGATTTGGGATTGTAGGAATCCAGTTTTGTTCTTTACCTTCCGGTGCTTTTGAGCCAAAATACAAATCAACCGAACCGTCTTCGTTGGTTAATAAATCCATTCTAGAGGAACGATCAGCTATTTGCTGTTCGTTATTTATCAGGCAACGTGTATCCACATCATAAAGCGTTAAAGACCAAAACTGCTTTGCCGGTGGGTTTGGAGGAATATGCAGTGTATAGTTTTTGCTTCCATCTAGCCAGTTTCCTTCACTGTCTTTGTATGCGCCAACATATGCTTGACCTATACCTGGAATTTTTGTAGCCATTGCAACGTTAGATCCTATAGCCTCATATGTGTACGAAGCCATTTCATCTAATTGATGATAAAATTCGGTTTCATGTGTCACATCCCAGTTTATTACATATTTCCAGTGAGTCTCTTTGCGATAGAGTACATCCGTAGTTCTTTTTTCATATGTATTAGCTTTTGCCATAGCTTCACCAATTAAGGCTGCTTCGGTCAATATCTTTTTTTGTCGTTCATCAGGATTAAAACTTTCCCCTTTTTCTATCCCCAAATGCTTAAGTTTGGCCATCATCACTCGATCGTGCTCATGAACTACTTCATTGTTGATAATATCAGATAACCTTTCCCAATAAGCCATTCCTCTGGGCTGAACATGACTCCATTTTTTACCCTCTGCCTCTATTATTTTTGTTTTTGGTGAATTATCCTTTTCGGCATATGGATAAAGTTGTAAAGTACGGATCCAGGCTATACCCTTTTCCGTGTCAGTACCTAGCGCACGAATCCCTAATCCCATATTTTGTGATGGCATTCGAACCATAATATAACCTTCAACATCTGACATTTCACTTCCCGAAGGAAGGATAAGGTATTTGCCGCCTTTACAATGATCAGGTCCCATAGCACCAACATCTGTAATATTCAATTGCCATAATGTGCTTATCCCACCGGCACATAATCCCGGTTGAAGTTCCAGAACAAGCGGGCCCGTTTTTGTCAGATCGCCAATAGCAAAAACATAAGGGGTTGTAACATTTGCTGTTAATATTCCTAACTTGTCTTTATAAGTGGTATACATGACAAGATCACCATCTTTAGCACCAAATACTGTTTCGTGCTGGTTTTGCCATTCGGCAAGTGATACAAAAGGCAATCCCCATAAGTAAGCTTGGCAAGCACGCTGAAAATCCATTTCATTGTAGAGTTTTTTAACGGTTTCATCGGTTGGGTAACCGTGTTCAAATGAATGGGTAAACTCTAATTCACCTATTCTTGTTTGAACTTTTGTTTCATCTGCACTATTTGCTTTTTCTGCTGGCTTTTGATTGCATCCGCATAAAATAAATACCACGATTAAAACCAAGGTAATAATTAAATTTTTCATGTTTCTGTCCTTTGTTTATAATTATCTATTCCACTAACTCGAAATCTCCAGGTCTCCATGTTTTGTCGAACCATGGTTGAAGCGGGCCGTAAAGCCTCAGCAGAACCATGTAGCCTTTGCCGGGAATGGTTTGAACCCAATTGTCTTTCTGTCCTTCCGGCGCTTTTGGTCCAAACCAAATCGTATAAGATCCATCATCGTTTGCTTTAACGGACGGGCTGTTGCTGTCGAGTCCAGCTAACTTCTGATCGGTTTCCAACATTGAGCGGTGTTGTGGCGAATAAACCGTAAAGGACCAGAAGTCCTTAGCGGGAACCGGTCCCGGAAGGGTGACACTGTATGTCTTGCCGCCGTTGAGATAGTTACTCTTAGAATCATGGGGAGTAAACGCATAAGCTGATCCCATTCCTACTTTCGGCATTGCCATGGCAGGCGTAATGCCGGTAGCGCCATAGTGAAACATAGTGCGGTCATCAAGAACCAACTCACCGTTGTTCATAAATTTATGGCTGCCACCGCCAAAGGCTGTATACCATTGACGATCCGGGTAGAAATAGTTATCCCTGGTACGGGGTCTGAAAGATATGGCACGAGCTGAGGCATTGCCGATTGCAGCAGCCTCTTCCAGGAGTTTCTTCATGCGTGCATCCGGTGCGAATGGTTTTCCTTTCTTAATGCCAATAGAAGCAAAGAGCCCCACAAGCTCCGGATTGAACGCGTCTGCCGGCTCATATTGAACCACAGCGTTAAGCTCTTCATAAAAGTGTCCATCATTGGCATGTATGGTGTTATACTGTTTGCCGGAAAGGTTAAAGAATTTTTGTTTCGGTGGATTCTGTACTTGCGCGAGAGGATAGCAGTGAAATCCCTCTTTAAATCCCCGTGTGGCTGACTGCAAATCGCCGCCTATCACTAGAATGCGTAGGAACAGCAAATTCCGATAGGTAGCAGACTTAATGACAAAGTAACCGTCAGGAATATCACCCTCGTAATCAGGCCCTACAAAAAGATACTTGCCTCCCTTGCCCTGATCCGGCCCGGTAAAACCGACATCGGTAACGTGACGAAAAAAGGCATCGTCGACAAGACCCAGGACAGGTACGCGAATATCCACGACAATCGGGTCATCCTTCAAGTCGATTTCCCCAAAGATATATTGTGTTGTTGAATTTGGCGTCAAAAACAGGGTGCGGGCGTCCATCAAATCCTCAAAAATCCCCACATCACCCGGCTCTAAACCCATGTCTTTGTGCCCCTCCAGCATAGCATATATCGATGCTGCGGGTATTCCGGTAAGAAACGCCTGTACACCGCGCGACAAATCAAGAAAGTCGTAGGCTTTCTTGACAGTAGATTCGCTGGGTAAGCCATCGAAAAATTCAAGATCACCGAGGAATTCAGTCTCCACTTTATCTGGAGTAAGTATATTTTCCGGCACTTCGGCTTTATATTTTGGTTTTGTAGCTTCTTGTGCCATTACGGATGAGACAATGAATATTAGTAGAAATAACTTTTTCATCTTCTTACCTTTATTTTATAATAGTTTAATTTATTTTTTCAATTGCCGGAGGTACCCAACTTCCATCAAGTATTGCTTCTTTACCCCAATATGCTCTAAGATATAAAGAGAATATTTTGCCTGGAGCAGGAATCCAATTAGAATTATTTTCAGAACCAGGAGATTTCGCACTTACATATAGAGTTAAAGAACCATCATCGTTGAATTCTAAAGTCTTATTCTTAGTGCCTAATGAATAACGGTTCAACTCATTTGGTGTGAAAATGTGATGTTCGTTGTAGACAGTTAATGACCAGAAACCATTTACAGGTGGTAACTCTCCTTTTGGGAAAGTTACAGAATATAAATTTCCACTTTCTAATTGATTTCCTCTAGAGTCGTTATCTGTATAAAAATATTGTGTTTCATTTGGTCTGTTATCAAACATATTTGAACGAGCAGTACTTGTTCTCATTAAATAGTCAAAACCCCACTGTGCATTGTTTTTTGATCTGTTCCATCCGTTACCTGCAGGAACTCCATTATATTTCCAAAGGAAAAGAGGTTTAATTACTTTTTCTTCAGTCTCAATTGCAACTTCAACTAATACTTTTTTAACCTCTGGGTCTTTTTCAGCAGCGGCAAGAACTTGACGGATAGATGCATACATTGCTTCTTCACCTGGCATTGGAGGAACTAAATTCATTACACCGGATAGTTGCTTAAAAAATGCTTCAGGCACAACCCAACTTCTTTCTCCTTCGACTTTTGGTGCTGGGAAAGAAGGAGTTTCATTCCAATCTTTGATTTTTACTGTTCCATCAAACTCAGTTAATGGATATGCATTAACTTGATTTACAATTGATTTAATTGCTTCACGATCTTCATCTGTATCGTTTAGGAAAATACGAGGTCCGGCAAAACAAAACTCTGTTGTTGATTGCATAACATCCGTAATTCCTTCTGGAGTTACACCATCCCAATTAGGTCCAACCAATAGATAAAAACCAGACTTAGTATTATAAGCTTTCCCAAGTTCACCAAATTGATCAGTTCGTGCATCATAAAGAGCAACCACCCAAAATCGGTCGCCAAAATCTGGTATTTGAATTACAACTGGCTCTTCATCGAGTGAACAAAATGCTGTACCATAAACAACATCCTGATTAGGACAAGCTACAAAACTTTGATTTGGTTTTACATAATCGTTAAGCATACTTAGGCGACCACGAGGTGCAACAGGAACAACTCCACCAAGTTTGCCTGGTTCAGGAGCTTGTGTTATACCCGCACGTCTGTTGTGGCTATTAACTATGGGCCAACCCCAAACATAAGCCATGCGTCCAATAGTTTTTACATATTCGGGATGCATATTTGCACCATCAGCAAGAACAATTTTATTAGGTGTAAATTCAGCTTTCTCTTTTTGTTGAGAGTAACTGGATACAACTCCTAGCAAAATAAAAATAGTAATTGTAATAAATACTTTTTTGATGTCTGTCATTTTTTAGCCTCGTCGTTTTGGATTTATATTATATAAATAATCAATTAATTAATTTGTCCACATTTCTGTACTTGAAAACTTTGCTCTAATACTCAAGTAAGGGCCACTATAATTGTCTTTCTCTTTTCCCCATCCAATATCGTTTTCAACATACATATCCATAAATAGTTTTCGATAACCTAAGGAAGCAGAGTATGACCAATTTTCACTTTTGTAAAAATCATATACTCCTTTCATATCAAATGTATAGTAGAACACCTCATAATCCATCCCATCTTGTTCACCTTTAAAATATGCTCCACCACCTGAACCAGAAAATCTAAAATCCCCATAATTTAAACGACCACTTATTGCTAGAAATGGCATAGGGAATAAGTGATTTCCACCTAAATCAACAAGGTCACCATTAACATCGGTTGTTTGAAAACTAGAGCCCATATTTAGTATTAGAAATCCAAGACCAACACCAAGTTCGTGTTGTTCTTGAATTAAAAGGAAAGTAGTAGTTAAAGCATAAATACCCATATCTATATTACCCTTTACTGTAGCTCCAGAGTCAATCTGAATATCATCTCGTACAATATCAACATTACTTACAAATTCTCCATCATAAGAACCTTTTGAACCAGCAAAAGCTAAATTCCATTTTTTATATCTTCCACCAAAAGCAATTGCAAAACTTGGTGAGTAATTATCCATTCCAATCTCTTCATAGTCGAGTTTAAATTGGTATCCATCCGAAAACCGTACACCTTCATAACCACCACTAAGTCCTAAATAATTTAGACGAACACCACCACCAAATTCCCATAGAGATCTTTCCACTTGGGCTTGCATACCTAAAGTTGTGATAACAAATATTAGTAGTAATATTTTTTTCATTCTAATGCCTTATTTTTATTTTGATGTAGTTGATGTAGTTGATGTAGTTGATGTAGTTGATGTAGTTGATGTAGTTGATGTAGTTGATGATAATATTAAAATTGAATTTAATATGTTCTTTTTAGTTTCCAAATTTAATTGCACTCCTAAATAAACCCCATAACCATTTATATCCCATACTCATTTGGGGTTGGATGCTTAATTCTATGTCATTTATTAACTAAAATACGGATACTAATTATATTTCACAATTATAAATAAATATAATTGTCTCTTATTCCAATGACCTTATTGGTCTTCAAAAAATGTATTACTTAAAATTTTCTACGCTTTTTCTCCTTTAAAACACTCTTTATCATTTTCCCAAATTCTTTATCCTTACTTCTTCTTTCAGCAACTGTAGAGTCGAAATGAGCTTTTTCTCTTACCATTTTCAGATAGTTTTTATAAGAATCACTATCCAGAGTTCCATTTTCAATTGCTTCCAGAATTGCACATCCTTTTTCGTGTATGTGTGAGCAATCTTTGAACTTACAGTTTTCGGAGAGTTCAAAAATTGTATCAAAAGTAATTTCTAATCCATTTGCGCTATCTGCAATTCCAACTTCTCTCATTCCAGGATTATCAATTAAAATTCCGCCACTTTCCAAAACAATTAATTCTCTATGGCTTGTAACATGCTTTCCCTTATTAAGACTAGAACTTATGGCGCCAGTTTTCATGGTTTCTTTGCCAGAAACATTATTCAAAAGAGTAGATTTCCCAACACCTGATGAACCAAGTAAACAGTAAGTTTTTCCTTTTTCAATAATAGGTTCTACTTCCTGATATCCATTATTAGTTTGGTTGCTAACAGTAATTATTGGAACATTTTTTATTCTCGCTGAGATTTCATCCAAAATAGTTTTTAACTCTGAATCATTTATTAAATCAATTTTACTAAGAATGATTATTGGTTTGACATTTGAGGAGTTACAAATAATGAGATACCTTTCTAATCTGTTCAAATTAAAATCTCTATCAACTGCTTGAACAATCAATCCATAATCAATGTTTGTTGCAATTATCTGTTTCTCTCCAGACTTTCCGACTGCTTCTCTTTCAATCGTAGATTTTCGAGGATAGATAGAATGGATTAAAGCTTTGTTTTCATCATACTCCGATATAGCAACCCAATCTCCAACTGCAGGAAAATCAGATCTATCTTTGGCAGAGAATCTTAAGTTTCCAATCAACTCTGAATCAAATTCTCCCGTTTCTGTCTTAACTATATAACGTTCTTTACGTTCAGTTATTACTCTACCAACACTAAAGTTGGTCAGGTTTTCATGCTTTCTGTGTTCCTCTAAATCCGGATTAAATCCTAATTCTTCTAATGTCATTTCTTTTCCTTTATTTCACGTTAGACATTTCATTATTATTCAAAACTATCATGTCATAAATAATTTTAATCCATACTAAAATGCATGGAAAAACTTTTAAATTATATGGTTTAACAAATTCGTCTCGTAATAATCTTGGAAAAATATCTGTCGGAGATAAAACTGTTAGAACAAAAGCACCAATAAATAAGGTAATATTTAAAGTGTTTTTCTCGCTTGATACAAACCAAAGGGATACCCCAGTCATAGCAATAATAAATGTTGGCGATTCTGCCATATGATTAAAAATAACAACCCAAATTAATATAGATGTCAATGCCAATAATCTAAACTCGTAATTTTTGTATTCCTTAAGTCTAAAGAGAGGAAGTAGAAATAGAACCATTCCAGTAAATACAACAATACTTTTGTTTATTGCAATGTTAAACCAAGAGTTTAACCACCCCATAACAGAGAATCCGTATGATTTAGAATGGTCATTTGCCAATAAATTCCAATAGCTTTGGAATAGTTTCTCATATTGGTCGAGATTCACAAATAATAATGGAATAAGAAATAGCAATGTAGTCCACAAAAATGTATACAAAGCCAATTTCCATTTTTTAGGATAAAAAAGAAAAAGTGCAAATCCTACAATTCCAAAGAGTTTAATATACACTGCAAATACAATGCATAATGTAGCAAATAGAGATTTTTTATTTTCAAGCAACCCGAAAGCGAGTACAATTAGTCCTGTAATTAACCCATTTGATTGCTCGTTCTGCATTGATGTCATTAATTCTATTAATACAATTAAAAGAATTATCCCTTTTTGTAGATCTTTTAATTTGGGTAAGTAATAGATAGCTAAAACCAAAATTAAGGCATTTAGCAAACTCCATAAATTTAGACCTATCCAATCGGGAAATATTACAAATAGACCAAAAAATGCTGAAAATGTTGGCGTATATTTATATAAATCCCAATGTTCCTCAGGGTAAGCAACATACAAATCTTGATTGTTTTTTAGATTATGAAATGACTTTTCAAAAATTGTATAATTGTTATACTTATTATACTCTATACCACCTTTATGATTTGCTCTTGTTCCAGATGTTAGAGATTGAATACTTGAAGCCAAAGCCAGTAATACAAAGATTATTATTATATTTCTTTTGTTCGATATAATTTTTTTTATTTTATTTTTCATTTTACGCTATTTGTAATTTACAATTTCTTCTTACTCTCTTCCCAGTATTTATCCATTTCTTCAAGAGTTGCATCATAGATTTTTTTATCTTTCTTTGCAATCTCAGTCTCAACATACTGAAATCGTTTTATGAATTTTTCATTAGTTCTACGTAAAGCGTTAGCTGGATTAATTCCAATAAAGCGCGAATAATTTACAATAGAGAATAGTAAATCGCCCATCTCTTCTTCGAGATGTTCCATATCGCCTTCCCTCTCTGCTTCTTGCATTTCACCAATTTCCTCAGTTACTTTATCCCAAACATCTTCTTTTTTCTCCCAATCAAATCCAACTTTTGCTGCTTTTTCTTGAAGACGAAATGCTTTGTGTAATTCAGGTAAGTGCTTTGGAACACCCTCTAATACAGAGTCTCGTCCCTCTTGTAATTTTATTGTCTCCCAATTACGCTCAATGTCACTATTGTTTTCAACCTTTGTTTCACCAAAAATATGAGGATGCCGTCTAATTAATTTTTCACTAATTGAATCAATTACTTCATCTATATTAAAGTTGCCCATGTCTTCTCCAATAACAGAATGGAAAACAATGTGCAAAAGTAAATCACCAAGTTCACCTTTTAACTCTGGGTAATTCTTCTCATCTATAGCTTCGACAACTTCGTATGCTTCTTCGAGAGTGTTCGCTTTAATTGAGTCATGTGTTTGTACGCTATCCCAAGAGCAATCGTTTCTT
This sequence comes from uncultured Melioribacteraceae bacterium, assembly GCA_965370315.1. GTDB lineage: Bacteria > Bacteroidota > Ignavibacteria > Ignavibacteriales > Melioribacteraceae > 1-14-2-50-31-20. Next base: position 12,484 of record CBDUTO010000020.1, on the reverse strand, counting down.
AGCCTTCTCATTATGTTCATTAGTTCATTAAATTTATCGCCAGTCAAGTTAACCTCGTATTTTTAATCAGAAAGACTAAAACTTTGCACGTAAGTGTCAATCATTTTAGCTATCCAAATAATGTTAAATTAAATTACAAATATCAAAACAGAAATTACAAATAAATAACAAATCAAAAAATTCAACAAACAAAAAGATTGTAATTAAAACTATGAAAAAGGTGAGTATTAAGGGTTTGGTAATTTGAAATTGAGAATTGAATTTTATTTGTTTTTTATAATATGCTCTTTTTCATTTTGCAAAATTAAGTTTAAACCTAATGTATTGAGTTGCTTTGATAAATGTTAACCTGCTACTGAGAAGGAAAAAGAACTCTTCCAAACAAAATTCTTTTTTGATAACTTTGATTGAATGATAAATACAAAATAATTGGAGTTTGAAATGATTGAAGAAAAAATTAAAGAATTAGGATACACAGTGCCAGTGGCACCAAAACCACTTGCAGCATACATTCCCGTGATTAAAACGGATAAACTTGTTTTTACTGCAGGACAATTACCAATGATAGATGGGAAATTAATTGCAGAAGGAAAACTCGGCGCAGAAGTATCAAATGAAGTTGGAACTAAAGCTGCTGAAATTTGCGCTTTAAATTGTTTGAGTGTAATTAAATCAGAAATTGGAAGTCTTGAAAATATTGAGCAAATAATAAAAGTAACAGTATTTGTAAATAGTGCTGATGGTTTTTCAGCTCAACCACAAATAGCAAATGGTGCATCAGAGTTTTTAGTAAGTCTATTTGGAGACGCTGGCAAACACGTCCGTAGTGCAGTTGGTGCCAGTGGTCTTCCATTAAACGCTCCTGTGGAAATTGAAATGATTGTAAAAGTAAAATAGTGGAATAAATGAAAAAATTGATTTTGTTTTTAATTATTATTTCTACAGTAAATGGATTGGCACAAGTAGACGTTAATACAGCGTATTTGAAAAATCCAGAATTGGCAATTGGATATGTTGATAGTTGTGCAAGTTTTTGGTTCCCAGCATGGGACCAAACGAGAGGTGGATTTTATACTAACGTCTCTAAAACTGGTGCACCACAAACTTCTTGGGGAACTCAAAAAGATATGATTACTCAATCGCGTAATGCATACGGATTAACTCGTGCGTACATGCTCACTGGCAAAAATGAATATCTTAATCTGGCAAATGAAGCCTTAGAGTTTATGTATTCGAATGCTTGGGATGCAAATAATTCAGGATGGTTTAATAGCATTGATGAAAATGGAAACCCTAAAAACACTTCCGAGAATAAAACGGCTTTTCTTCAACACTACGCTTTACTTGGAATTTCCGCTTACCACGAAGCTACAAATGATTCAACTCATTACAATTGGTTAAGGGATGGATACAATAGTAACGAAACATTACTTTGGGATAATGATGCAACCAATTATGGATATTTCGATTATGGAAATTATAATTGGACTACAAAAAAAAATAAGAGCTTTAACGCTACTGTTGATGCACTAACAACGCACTTGCTCTCTTTTTACTTGATGGATGAAAAGCAAGAATCGTTGGATAAAATAAATCTTATAGCAAATAATATTGTGGAAAAACTTATTCCTACAATGGCAAATAGTAATATTGGTTTCGCTGAAAAATATTATACTGATTGGACAATTAATACTGGGGAAACAATGTCAATTATGGGGCATGTTCTCAAAACTGCATGGTGCTTGGCTCGCGTTCATCAACTAGATAGCAACCAAGCATATGTTGATGCGGCTGAAGTTCTAATAGAAGATGTTCTAATTAAAGGTTACGACAACGATTATGGTGGACCATATAAAGACTACAACAGAGTTACGGGCGAAATGCTAATGTGGGGAAATCCAGATACAGCAAAGGCTTGGTGGCAAATGGAACAAGCAGTTGTTGCTGGTTTGCAAATGTATAATATTACTGGTGAAGTGAAGTATCTACAAATGGCAGATGAAACAATATCCTTTTTTATGACTCATTTTGTTGACCATGTTTATGGTGAAGTTTATGAAAACCGAACTAAACAAGGTGATGAGACTTGGGGCGAGCATAAGGGAAATGGTTTCAAGGCTGGTTACCATTCAATTGAGCTAGGCTATTATATTTATCTGTATGGCAATCTTCTTCTTCATAAAGAACCTGTAACTCTATACTACGATATTGATAAAATTGATGATAGTATAAGTAGGAGTATTCCACTTAATCCAATTGCAATGAATTTGGATAATCTGATAATCTCCTCGGTTGAACTTGATGGAATTGAATATACAAGTTATGATTCTGAAAATAGACTTCTAGTTATAGAACAAAGTATTGGGGGAGAATTTAAAGTTACATTTGATGTTGATGAGTCAGTAGATGTGGCAAGTTCTGGAAATGAAGTGCCGATTGAATTTTCTCTTTCACAAAACTATCCAAATCCATTTAACCCTAGTACAACAATAAGTTTCGCACTTCCTAAAACTGGAATTGTAAGTCTAAAAATTTATAATGCAATAGGTCAAGAAGTAGCAGAATTAGTAAACAGAGAAATGAATGCTGGAATGCAAAGTGTAAATTTTGAGGCATCACATTTAAGCTCTGGATTATATTTCTATAGAATTTCTGCAGGCAATTTTGCTGATGTTAAAAAGATGATGTTGATTAAATAAAATAAATAAGCAATCCCACATTCGGGGATGCTTGTTAAATAGTCATTCATAAAATCTCCGAGATTTTGAAACCTCGGAGGTTTGCTTTAAATATTAGAATAAAGCATTTTCTATTGTTGTTCAGGCTCTGGTGTTACTTTGTGTGCTTCACCTCGCAATAGATATTGGTTATACTTTGCAGAAACTCCAACATAAATTATCTTTCCAGCTTTGCAAACATTTTTGCTAAACTTCCAACAATTGTTCATACCCTGAAGGCATTTTTGTGTTTCTACAGGACGAGTTTTCTTAAATAGTTCTTGATTATTCTCAGCAGTTCTTAAATCATCCAAAAGATTTGGATATCATAGGAGCTGCTTATAGTGGTTCTCCTGGTATAGAAATCCTATATTGTAAAAAAAATTACTATAAGTACAAGCTTTATAAACGTTCATTAAATTTATATTTCTGATATTGATAATATTTCAGCCAGTAGCTATAACGGAAGTAATGAAATAAAATTTTTGCTAAATGAAAAAGTTATTTCTCTAAAGTCAGAAAGAATTTTGCCTTATGGATTTAAACTTCATCAAAATTCCCCTAATCCGTTTAATTCTATTACAAAGATTAGTTTTGCAATTCCCGAGGCTGTCAGAATCAAGCTTACAGTTTATATTTAAATTAGTTCAGAAATTAAATTAATTACAGATGAGTATTTTAATGAAGGAATACATACTGTGGATTTTAACGCGTCAGAATTATCGACTGGAATATATTTCTATCAATTATTATTCAGCAAAACTACACTTTGTAAAAGAATGATTTTGCTAAAATAGGTTCTTTTAAATTACGGCATTTTATTCAAGAATAACCTTATCTTTAGAAAAGAGATTTTAATGATGTACAAATTAATTCACAATTTATAAAAACATTAAACGTGATTATCACGGAATATTAATGTCTTTTCTTATAGCTGGTCGGTTAAGTAAAAATGAAAACGTTATTGCTGTAGGAGTAATGCTTCATTAATTTACTAGAAAAAAGAAGTAGAACGAGAAACTAGAGATGAACATGAAAAGTATATATAAATTTTTTATTTTTGCTTTCATCTCAACTAATAGTAATTCTATAGGTTGAAGAACAATTTAACAAAAGGTAAAAATGTTATTTCCTTATTAAGAATAAATTTATTTTAGGAATAATATTATTTAACAAATATTTGGAGGAATCATTGAAGACAAAATCATTTATTTATTTTATTTCATTAGCATTGTTTATCTGTTCTAATCTATTTGCGCAATATGCTCAACAGCATATTGTAAATGTAGAAGATATTTTAAAATTGAACGCGAAAGGTGAACTTGCCTGCCAGTCCGCATCGCAAAAAAATAACCCAGAGTTATTTAAGACGGTAAGTAAAAATCAAAACTATACCTTAGTTAGATCCACAAATGAAGATGCATTAGTAAGAAATGGCTTTAAAATTATTTTAAGAGCCACTGACCAACTAATGGATAATCCAGAGGCATTATTAGCATTCAGGCGTGCCGCAGCAGTTTGGGAAAGATATATTGATGTTGATATGACTACTATAATTGACGTTGATTTTGGTGTGTTAAGATTCGGTATTCCATGGGATCCAAATGTTTTAGGAAGCACAAATGGTGCTAGAGATTTTGCACAAGTGGATGGTGTGGCTGTATCGGTATCAGATATACTTGATCGTATAAAAGCTGTACAGTCAGATAATGCACAGCTTCAGGAACTATATAATGCTATTCCGATTCCAACTCCTTCTTCTTACGGTACACCTTTAGAAATATTATTTGCACCATTAATGTACCGTCAAGCAATGGGATTTCAGCCAGCACATCTTAATCCTGATGATTATAGTTTTGCAAGTGGTCAAGTTTCTGTAATTGGATTTAATGGGAACTTTAATTGGGACCTTGATCCGAATGATGGTATTGATTCGGATAAGTACGATTTTGATGGTACAGTTGTTCACGAAATTGGGCATGCAATTGGTTTTAGTGCTGGAGCATTTTTTGGTAGTTCTGGACCACCTAACAATTTTTTCTTGCCTTGGGATCTTTTCAGGGTTAGACCAGATGCAGTTGAAGTAGGCAGTCTTGTTGGATTTTCAACCACTGATAGAGTTACTTCGGAAGGACCTGCTTCTACTGAACCTTGGCCTGGTGAATCTAGTTATTTTTTAGGAACGCAAGCCTATTTTGATGGTGAGAATGAATGGGAATGTGCTACAAGTTTAGGTGACGGATCTGGTGGTGATGGAAGCCAAGCCTCGCATTGGAGAGATGATAATTTACGTCCCCCTTCATTAGGTTTAGACAGGTATATAGGAATTATGGATCCTAACTCAGGTAGAGGTGACCGTGACGTTGTACATTATGCTGATTTAAGAATGCTAGAAGTAATTGGTTATAACATAAATTATACACCAACATTTGCAGCTATCGCAGTAAATGTTGATGGTGTTCCATTTGAAATAAGTTTTTTGAACGACACACTAAAAATTGGTAACATAGACCTTAATGTTCTTGGTGAAAAAACTATTAGCATTATTAATAATAGCACTGAAAATTCATTACGGTATGATGTGGAGTTAGTTAGAAACTTATCTATGCCCGATGATCTTGTAGTTGAAGTTTCTACAGATAAACCCGGTGGTGAAATTGCACCAAGTGCATCAGAAAATTTGATATTACGGGTTGGTAATGTTACAACTCCTGGAATTTATTTTGGTACTTTAAGATTACATACTAACTCTTTTTATAACGGAAAGAATTTGCTAGTTGTTGAAATACCGTTTGAAGTGAATCTAGGTGGTGCAATTGCACCTACTATCTCTTTATCTACTTTAGATCTTGGAGAGCTAAAAATTGATAGTAAAGATGATGAGCCTTTATTGAGTTCTTCATTTATTGTGAAAAATAATGGCAATTTACCTTTGGAATATGGATTTGTTACATCAATCTCGGCTCCGAGTGTAAAACCAGCAGGTTTGTTTAAATCTACTGTAAAAAGACAAAATGTTCTAAGTAATTTCTATTCTGAAGAAGTATTACGAAAAGCACAAATAATTTACGAATCTAATTTTGAATCTGACTTTGGTGGTTTCGTTCCAACTGGCGATTTAAATGGAGATTGGAATAGAATTATAACTGGCTATGCTGATCTAGATGGTCATTCGGGCCCAACAGCAGTTTATTATGGTAATCTCGATTCTATGAGGTATCAGCACCAAGCAAACGCTGCTTTGGTAGGTCCTGAATTAGATTTGAGTAGCATTGCACCAATGGATATGGTAGTGTTTGCGTTTAACTATTATCTGAACGCGGAAATTGGGTTTGACTTTGCTTTTGTTGATGTTTCATTAGATGGAGGTGAAAATTATCAACAGTTAGCTACATCTAACGGAGGAATTTTACAAGAACAAACTAGTGAATGGCAATCCATTGTTATTGAAATTCCAGAGTTATCTGGTAATCCACAACCAGTGGTTTTCAGATTCCGTTTTGAAAGTGATCCGTTGGAAAATGGAGAAGGGTTCTACATTGATGATGTTTCTGTTACAACAATTGAAGGTGTTAACAGTATTTATACATCACCAAGATCTGGCGTTTTAGCAAACCTTAACGACACACAAGAAGCTAAATTATTTATAAATTCTGATAATTTCTTGAGTGGATACTATACTGGAAATTTAGTAATAACAACAAACGATGTAAAACGTGGTGAAATAAACTTACCATTTCTATTTTCTAAGTTGGATATTAATACTGTCACATATAACAAATTTTATGCTACTACTGGTAGATCAGCACCGCATCGTGGGTTTTTAGTTGAAATTGATCCAATATCTGGAGTAGGAACTCCGATAGGAGAGACTGGATTGAATCCAGTTTCAAGCATTACTGTAAATACAACATCTCAAGAATTGTATGCACTAAGCTTAATCAGCGCTGATACTACTACTACATTTCTAAGAATAGATGCCACAAGTGGTGGTGGTATATATAAATATGAAACTACTGAAAAAATTAATTGTATAGCATTTAGTCATAAAGACAACAAACTTTATGGTGTTGGTAAAAATAATATGCTTTACACAATTGATACCGAAACTGGTGAGTTAACCGAAATTGGTGACGTTGGTTTAATGATAAGTGCAATTACGTTCAATCCATTTTCAAATAAACTTTTTGCTGCTGTAGCTGAAAGTTCTGAAAAGGATCGTATTTATCAAATTGATATTACTTCAGGTGATACAACATTAGTTGGAAAATCTGGATTAAATGTGAAAATTGAAGGCCTCTCTTTTGGTGCTGATAGAAACCTTTATGGAGTTCAAGGAAGTGAAAGGCAGATTAGTAAACTTATAAAGATTGATGTAAACACTGGTTTGGCCGAAGAGATTGGTTCAATTGGAGTAAAGGGTATCTTTGGTTTGGCATTTGCCTTTGATCCTGCTACAAGTTTTAAAAATGAGGATGCTAATGGAGTAATTCCTAGTGTATTTAGTTTAGCACAAAATTATCCTAATCCATTTAATCCGAGCACAACAATTAGCTTTGCATTACCACAACACGCAAATGTAAAATTGGTTGTTTATAATTCACTTGGCGAAGAAGTAGCAGAATTAGTAAACAGAGAAATGAATGCTGGCTTCCAAAGTGTAAATTTTGACGCTTCAAATTTGAGCTCTGGTTTATATTTCTACAGAATTTCTGCAGGCAATTTTGTTGATGTTAAAAAGATGATATTGATTAAATAAAATAAATAAGTAATCCCTTATTCGGGGATGCTTGTTAAATAGTTATTCATAAAACCTCCGAGATTTTGAAACCTCGGAGGTTTGTTCTAAATATTAGAATAAAACATTTTCTATGGCTGCTCTGGTTCAGGTTCCGGAATTACTTTTGGAGCTTCACCTGGCAATAGATATTGATTATACTTAGCAGCATTATCACTGTAAATTATTTTTCCAGCCTTACAGACATTTTTACTAAAAACCCAACAGCTATTCAATAACTCTAAGCGTTTTTGTGTTTCAACGGGTCTAGTTTTCTTAAATAACTCTTGATTATTTTCAGCAGTTCTTAAATCTTCTAGCTTCGTTGGTGCTTCCAAAAGATATTCTTCTGCACAACCTGAAGCTAGCAACTCTGCATTGTACTTTGTTATTGCCTTGCTAAGAGCCGTCATAAATGCAATTAGTTTTGGTGTAGAATTGCGTGCTTTTTCGTAATCGTTACGCCCAAATTCATTTTGAATTGCTATATTATTTGGGAAAGCTTTCTCCATATAATATTTTATTCTATGGTAGTACTCTTGAGCTTCTTTCATTTTCTCATTAACAATTGCAGTTAGTTGTGCCATTTGGTCAATTAGTTCTGCGTCTTGAGCTACAGACTCTGCAGAAATTATTGCAGTACCCCAACTATCTACAAATGGGTCTGCAAAACTAGAATCAAATTCGGAAAAATCTAGTTTGTCCTCAGTGAAAATTGCTTTATACACCCCTGATGCTACTACCATTTCTGAATCTGAAATGGTGTAAATACGATTTACTTCTTTTGGTTTTGTCATAATTACTCCTTTGTGTTAGTTTTTAATTAGTTTGTTTAGAATCTATGTTTTACTACAGAGACTAGCTTTTAAATAACACAATGCGGTAATTGGCTTGGTGGAATATTTGTTTTTGCGCCCAATAAAAAGTTGAATTGTTTTAGTTTCTTTTACTACTTACGCCCAGTTGTTTGCCTATTTTCGCACTCATTTTATCTTTACTTCCCTTGTTTTTCTCTTTTACCTCCATTTGTTTCTTTACAAATTACAGTTAATAATTTACAAACTCAAGTTACTTCTTTACAATTACTAGATAATGCTTTCCTTGTACCAGATATTGGTTTACTAAATCCAGAAGGTGTTTTACAGACTCCAGTTACTGTTTTACGAGTTCCAGCAGCCTCTTTACGGATTCCAGAAGGTAGTTTACGAACTCCAGCAGCCTCTTTACGAATCCCAGAAGGTGATTTACGGAACCGATGATTGTTGGCTATTTATAACTTAGTAATAAATATTGATGTTGTTTTTATTAAGTTTATAACTATAAATTTTCATTGTAAAAATAGACCCCAAAAAAATGAGCAAATACGAAAACCTATCAAAAGAACAATTATTATCACTTGTTGAAAAACAAGAAAAAGAATTAAAAAGTAAAAAATATGGTCTGGTTTGGGATGCCGAACGTGAACCTGAACAAGTTGTGCTCGATTGTGAAAATAACCTCCCAGTCCTAAAGCGTATAAAAGGGAAAGAAATTAAAACCAACGATGAAGATGATAATATTTTAATTGAAGGTGATAATTACCACGCCCTTTCTGTGTTAAACTACACACACAAAGGGAAGATTGATGTAATTTATATAGATCCACCATATAATACTGGTAATAAAGATTTTTTATATAACGATAGGTATGTAGATAAGGAGGATGGCTTTAGGCATAGTAAGTGGCTCAATTTTATGGAAAAAAGATTAAATTTAGCGAAAGAGTTACTTAATGAGAATGGAGTTTTAATTGTATCAATTGATGATAATGAAATCTTCAACCTCAAACTATTATGTGATAAAATTTTTGGTGAAAAGAATTTTATAGCGAATTTGCCAACGATAATGAATTTAAAAGGGAATAATGACCAATTTGGATTTGCTGGAACACATGAGTATACGGTTTTTTATGCTAAAGATATTTCACTTGCAAAAATAAATCATTTTGATGTAGACGAAGAAGTTGTTTTAGCTGATTGGAGCAAAGATGAAATCGGTTTTTTTAAGAAAGGTGCTAATTTAAAAGCAACAGGAATTAATGCCCCAAGGGAAAAAAGGCCAAATCTTTTTTTTCCAATATTTATCAATAGTAATCAAGAAGCCTATGTTACTGTTGATGATATAGCTTTAATCGAATCTGATATAAAATTGCTACCAATTACAGATCAGAATGAAATGTCTTGGCGATGGAGTAAGAAAAAGATTACAAATGAAAATCATAACATTATTGTAGTTGGAAATAGTTTGTATAAAAAACAGAGACCAGATTTAGGGGATTTACCAAGCCAAAAACCCAAAACGATTTTTTATAAACCCGAATATAGTAGTGGTAATGGTACTGCTTTAATCAAATCCTTATTTGGGACTAAAATATTCAACAATCCCAAACCTCCTGAGTTAATAAAGGATTTACTGTTTTTAAGTTCGAAAAAAAATTCTGTAATTCTTGATTTTATGGCTGGCTCTGGGACTACTGGACATGCAGTTCTTGAACTAAACAAACAAGATAATGGAAGTAGAAAATTTGTTCTATGCACGAATAATGAAAATAATATTTGTGAAGATGTAACATACCCAAGAATTAAAAATGTAATAAATGGTTACAATAAAAATGGGAATGGTGCTTTTGTAGATGGTCTAGGAGGCAACCTACAATACTTTAAAACAAGTTTTGTAAAAAAGACAAAAAACAGAGACCAATTAAAAATTAACCTAACACGTAAATGCACAGAAATGCTTTGTGTAAAAGAGAATATTTTTAATGAGCAAAAAGTAGAAGAAGATTATAAAATATATAGCTCCAATAAAGACTACAAATATCTTTGTGTCTATTTTAATTTTATAGACGATAGTTTTGAGCAATTTGTAAAAGAGTTAAAACAGATAAAAGAAAAGAAAGTTATTTATATGTTTGCGCTTGATAATAATATTGAAAAAGATTTATTTAAGGGTGTTAAGAAATATAGAGTAGAACCAATACCACAAAACATTTTGGATGTTTATAGGCAATTGGTTAAAATGAATATTCCAGAGAAAAAAGAGCTGATAGTTTTGGAATTAAATAGTGCTAAAGTAAAACTATTTGAAGAGAAGCAAAAAGATGAATCTGCTAGAATATTAAGGATTGTATTGGAGAAGGTTATTCAAAAAATTTCACAAAGTAATGGAATAAATATTTTTACAGAAAGAGGAAAAGAAGAAAAAATTAGTAAATTGAATGACGTAATTAAAGCCAAAGAAATAATTGCCAAAGTTGAGTGGGAAGAAAATAAAACATATTTAGCAATAGGAAATCATGCTGCTCATGGTGAGTATGATGAATACGAAATTAAACACGTGCAGAATTTTTATAAACATGTGCAGTCGTTATTAAATAAATTTGATATAGTATAATGAAAGAATTAAAAAGATACCAAGAAGAAGCTGTTGACGAGCTTTTGTTAAAAACTAAACTTCTATTTGCCAAGCATCTAGATAAAAGAACTATAGTTTTTCAATCGCCTACAGGGAGTGGCAAAACATTTATGTTAACCCGATATATTCAGCAAATAATAAATCAATTTGAAGATGAAGATTTATGTTTTTTGTGGATTAGTATTGGAAAAGGAAACTTACACAAGCAAAGTTATAATGCACTAAGTAATGAATTTAATGGTTTCCCAAATTGCTATTTGTTAGAAGAAGAATTTTTTGGCTCTAGAAAAACAATTGATAAAAATGAAGTTGTAGTTGTAAACTGGGAAAAACTTCGCACAAAAGATAAAGATACAGGCGAGTGGAAAAATATTTTAATGAAGGATAAAGAGACAACAAATTTCAGAGAATTGTTGGTAAACACACGTGATGAAAAGACAAAGATTGTAATGATAATAGACGAAAGTCATACAAACGCAACAAGTGATAGAGCCAAAGAATTACGTGATGAAATTGTATCTCCATTTTTAACAATAGAGATGAGTGCAACACCCGTATTGACCGAAGGTGAGTATAACGAAAAAGTAGTTGTACAACCTTCTGACGTAATTGATGAAGGTATGATTAAGAAAGAAATTGTTATAAATGAAAACATTGATAAAATTGATGATGATGAAATTACTTCGCAAGAATTAATTATGCTTTCGGCTTATTTGAAAAGACTTGAATTGAAAAAGCAATTTGATGAAGGTGAAATTAGAGTAAATCCGTTAGTATTAATACAGCTGCCAACCTCAGAAGCTGGTGAAGAAAAGAGAGAGTTTGTAGAAACATTTTTAGCAGAAAAAGGAATTACAACTGAAAACAATAAACTAGCAGTTTGGCTGAGCGAAGAGAAAGTAAATACAGAAGTTTTAAAAAACAACACAAGCGAAGTTGAGTTTTTAATTTTTAAACAAGCTATTGATACAGGTTGGGATTGCCCACGTGCACAAATTCTAATTCGTTTTAGAGAAATTAAAAGTATTGTCTTTGAGATACAAACAATTGGCAGAATTTTAAGAATGCCTGAAGCAGTTCATTATTTAAATGATAATTTGAATAAAGGTTTTGTTTACACTAACTTGAAAAGCCTAGAAGTTAAAAAGGAAGTTTATAACCCCAATATTATTAAATCAATTTTATGTAAACGAAAAAACATTTATAAACCAGTAAAACTCCGTTCATATTACAGAAACAGAATAGATTTTGGTGATGTTACTGCAAAATTTTATTCTATATTAGAAAAGAGTTTTTGTGATTATTTTGAAATAAGTGAAGCAGAAATTGGAGAAGGATTTTTCACTAAGAACAAACAAAAACTTGTGGATAAAGGAATTGAATTAGATTCATTTGATAATGCTGATGAAATAATATTAAACAAAGAAATTAACACAAAGCTGTTTGACCATATAGATGAAGATAAAATATCATCAGAAGATTTCTTTAGTTCTCATTTATCTCAAGAGGATTTATTTGCTGCTTTTGAAAATTTAAT
>CBDUTO010000019.1:0-43730 GCA_965370315.1 uncultured Melioribacteraceae bacterium | reverse complement strand
TTGAAGAATTTTGCGGACGCAAACCTTACACCTTTTATTAAAAATTAACTTTAAAACCTTGAACTACTTTTAAAAACCACAAACTTTAACCACTCTTGAAATACGAAAAGACCGAGCGTATCGGCGGTCGCTTTGAGACAATGGTTATGTTTCCACTTTTCGCAAAGCTTTACTGTAATGGACGAATGTTCTTTTCCAACCACTCCAAAATACTTTTAAATTGAAAAGAATTGTTCTCTAGGTTCTTGATATAAAATTGATATGCATTTTCAGTTTTACAATCAATAAAATATCCATTCATTCGCAAAAATATATCAGTTGCAAAAAATGAGATTCGCTTGTTTCCATCAATAAAAGAATGATTTAACCCTAAACTTTCCATCAATGCAGAAGCTTCTTCATAAATATTATTGTAATATCCACTCTGAGGTCGCATAACAGAAGAGTCCAGTAAATTTTCATCTCTAATACCGTGCAAACCACCAAATTCATCAATTAGGTTTTTCTGAATAGCAACAACATCTTCTCTTGATAAGTGTTTTCTCATTTTGCTAACAACTCACCGAGTCGATGATTTTTTTTAACACTTTCCTTTAATAAAACCAAAATTTCTGGACTAACATTGCTACTCGCAGTTTCTTTTGGCGGAAGCTTAATGCTAAATGGAATGCCTTGATATTCTTCAATTAAGCTATAGAAAATATTTATAGCTTCAGAATGATTGATGCCCAAGCGTGAAAGAATTTGAGAAACTTTCGCCTTTTTTTCTGGATCAATCATTGCTCTGACAGTTACTGTTCTGCTCATAATTTTACACCATTATAATATTACAAAAGATAGCCGTATTATAGCCAATTTTTAATTCAAATTCAACAAAAAAAATGTGTCAAAAATTAAAGATATAGATTTTCTGCCTCGCTCGGGAACATAACGGCGGCATTGCTTAATTGTCCGCTTTTGCAAACTTTAACTAAAAGCATACGCCTAAATTTTTATTTAATAATTAATTTTTAAACTTGAACGACTTTTAAAAACTACAACTTCACACACGCAATTCAAAAACGAAAAGACCAAGCGTAAAAGCGGTCAATTAGAGCAATTGGTTAGGGTACGCTATGTAGATATATGCGAACTAAGATTTACCATTGGTATCTTTAATGGTATAACATTTTAGACAAACAGGGACTTTCCCCCCTTGAAAAGTTCCGTGTTCTCCCTCACAAAAACTACGTTCACATTTATTGCAATATCTTTTACTTTTTCTTTCTCTTTTAAATACTTCTTCACAGATATAACAATTTACCCATTCGTCATTTGCAATTTTTTCTGCATCAGTCATTGTTTGCTCCAATTGTTTTTAAAAATAAAATCCATTTATCTGAAGGTGTCTGAATATATTTGCTTTCTTTTAGATTTATTATTGTGAAGTTATGTTTATTGCTAAAAACTAAATCAGAATCATTATTCCAATAATCAAAGAATCCAAACTTTTGAACAGTGCTTGGAGTATAACGAATTAAAACATCAATTTTTTTCTCGCTACCACTTGCCATTGTTTTAATTATATAATTATCATTTGTTGAGTTAAACTGATTTGGAGTTTTTCTCGTAAACAAAAGAAAAGACCCAGATGAAGAAATTATAGGATTCTCTTCAGAACCGTTAAATGAATCGTTAAACCCTGTCTTATTAGTTTTAATATCGTAGGTTGCAATTCTTCTTGCGTTAGAATATTTTGGGGAAGCAATATCACATATTATTTTTTTACTATTTGGTGTCCAACTTATATTTTTAGGATTATACTTAATTTCCAAAATCTCTTTTCTGTTTTTCCCATTATAATTCGCTGTGTATAGTGAGTTCAAAATTAATGTTTTCCCTTGTCTGTTTTTAACATTTTGTGTTTTAATAAAAAACATGTGTTTACCATCGGGGGAAAAAGTTAATTTACTTTTGTATTTATTTTGGGTTGAAAAACCCTTCAATTGAGATACTAATTTATTATTTGATTTATTAAGGATATAAAATGAATTGGAGTTTGAATAAACCAAATATTTGTTTTGAAGGTGTGCTTCTAATATAGCACCTTTGGATGGTGTAAAAGTTCTTATGATTTCTCCAGAAATAATGTTTATTATTGAAGTGACTCCAGTATATTTATCCCAAAGTTTAGTTCTTTTGTCCTGCTTTGTCGCATAAAAATTGGAAATTATTTGAGAATTCGTATCCCAGAATAAATTAGCCCGTAATAACCCCTTTTCTAATTTTAGTAGAGCTAACTTTTTGAGTTTAATATTTAGTGAATAAAGATATGTCTCTTGTTTTTTTGTATCATAAAAAGAAAAAATAATATTTTTTGAATCTGGCGATGTCTTAAAAGTAACTTGACCAAAGTTGTTATCAACAGCAAGCAGTTGTTGAGTAATATTTTTTTGATTATTTATATAAACAATACCAGAATTATTTTGAAATATTCCTTCAAAAAATAAATTATTTTCTAATTCTGGTTTTTTATTTGTTGATGATTTTTTTGAGCTTGAGCAACTACTTAAAAACAAAAGAATAATACTAAATAATAAAATCTTTAAAGATGTTTTCATAATTTCCTCATGTAAATTTTCAATTAGCACCCTAACAGCGTAGTGGCTAAAGCGTCCGACGTAAAAAGAATTATGGAGACTTGAACCCTAACGCATTTTATTAAAAATTAATTTTTAAACTTGAATAACTTTTACAAAACTACAATTTTACAATTACACTCGCAAAATGAAAAGACCAAGCGTAACGGAGGTCGCTTTTGAGCCACTGGTTAGGCAGTGCATTTAAAACCGCAAGACCACCAACCTTAAAATTAATAGCAAACACAGAAATTGCAAGAACCATAAAAAGCCGAAAGCTACACTTTTAGACCACCATTTTTATTGGCAATAATTTTTAAGTCGATTCAACTTTGACTTTTTTACACAATTACAAAGCCACCAATGAATTAGCAAAAAGCATAGTTTCAAATTTAGCAACAACCAAAGCCAACTTTACTTAAACCGCAAAAGGAATAAAAAGAGAGAACAACACCTTTAAAATTTACAACAATAATTAAAAGTTACCCCACCTCTTTAAACCCCAAAAGACAAATTGCCAAAACCAATAAATTACAGAACATTATAATTTTAACCGCCAATTAAAAAGCAACGAACAAAAAAATGAGCATTTTCAAAAACTTTAAAATCACGAAAACCTAAAAACCAAGTGTTGCAAAATTAGAAAAACAAAGAACATTAAAAATTTCAACAAACTTTGAAAAACAACGAGTTCAAATTAGACTTGAATTTACTTTAAAGACCCGCCGCATACCCGAATTTGTCTTAAAAAATAATTGACCAACTTAATTTATAGAACTCGCTTTTATTGCCACTATTTAAAAACTGCCTACCGGCGTTTTGGCTAAAGCGTCCGACGTTGAACGAACTTAACTTGATACGCCTAATATATTTATTAAAAATTAATCTTACAAAGATTAACTACTTTTCAAAAACAATAACTTAAAAACTACACTAACTATAAAAACACGCTTGGCGTATCGGCGGTCGCTTTGAGACAATGGTTAGTTGACCTTAAAATATCTCTTTGTATGAAGCGATTTTAATTTTTAGACTTAATTCCTTATAAACTTTTGTAATTCATTACTTTGTAGAAGATTTCATTTAATTCCTTTTTGCTTTTAATTCCAAATTTTTTCATTACTTTTTTATCGAGAGCTTCATCACTTAATGATGAATATTTAGTATCCATAACCATATCATAGATAGCTAATTCTTTTTCTGTTGGGACAATAATTTCATTAATATTTCCAACTTTCCCTCTTATGTCAATTTTGATTTTATAATTACTCCTGTCATTTTTTGAAGCAATCTCAGAAGTTACATTGCCAATTTCTCCATTCGGAGCCCAAACCAATTTTCCAAAAGTATATTGTTTACCAACGTCATTTTTGTTGTCATAGACAAATACTACTATTTCATCAATGTCTAAGTCTTTTGAGGTTTTTTCAATTACGAAATATTTAAGTGTGTTTTCAAGATTCTCTCTCGAAACGTTAGTAGGAACTACCATTGAATATGTATTTTTTATCTTGGTTGGTAGTTTGTCAAGTTCTTTGTTTGAATACTCTGATAGTCTTCTGTCCATTGCTTTCATACTTGAAACATCTTCTTTTTCTATTGAATATTTTGAAATTTTGGATTTATCATATGTAATTTCAAATTCCTTAGAGGAATGATTTGCAAATTGCTTTTTCACACCATTTTTATTTTGATTGTCATTTGAACAAGCAAAAATAAAAATTGTAAATAGTAAAAACATTATGTTTTTCATCATTTCACCTTTATTTTCATGATTCTTCAATTAGCTTAAATACTGATTCACAATCTGATATTTAGAAAAGCACGCATGGCAACTAACTATATATTAACCCGACGAGAAAGCATGCTGTTTGGCATGTTATGCCGAACGTTCTGTCGAGATAACATTACAGTGCTTTTCCTTAGAGTTTTCATAAGCTATTGTTTTTAATTCGTTTATTAAATATTTATAAAGTTTTACTGGTTTGTTATCAAGAAATAAGCATCTTGAAATACAACCAAACTATCTATCCGTCTAACGGACTCTTAATTCCAGCTCCAATATTCGCAACATGTGTGTAAATCATTGTAGTCTTAACACTTTTGTGTCCTAATAATTCTTGTATGGTTCTAATATCGTATCCATTTTCTAGAAGATGCGTTGCAAAAGAGTGACGGAAAGTATGTGATGATGCTGGCTTTATAATACTGCTCTTCTTTATTGCATCTTTAATTTTTTTCTGTATTGTACTCTCGTGAATATGAAATCTAAATACAAGGTCGCTTTCACTATCTTTAACAAACCTATCTGCCGGAAAAGCATATTGCCAACCAAATTCAGTATCAGCATTAGGATATTTTTTTGCCAATGCATATGGTAACTTCGTGTTTCCTTTTCCTATTCTTAAATCATCTTTATGTTGTAAATATACTTTGTTTAGTTGTTTTCTTAATTCAGGCATCATCTTTTCTGGCAATGTAGTTATTCTATCTTTGTTCCCTTTTGCTTCACGTACAATTATTTGTTTGTAGTCAAAATTAATATCTTTTATTCTTAAGCGTAATGATTCGCCCAATCTTAATCCTGAGCCATAAAGCAATGAACAAATTAATTTTGGTATTCCATCAAGATTGTTGAATATTTCTCGAACCTCCTGTTTTGTAAATACAACAGGTAATCTTCTACTTCTTCTCGCTCTAACAACATCATCCAGCCATCCAATATCTTTTACAATTATATTTTTATATAGATATAAAATTGCAGCGAGCGCTTGGTTTTGGGTTGATGCTGCTACGTTTCTCTTAACAGCAAGGTGAGTTAAATATTTTTCGAGATCCTCTTTACTTAAGTCTTTAGGATGCTGCGTATTGTTGAATTTAATATAATCTTTAATCCAATAAATATATGCTTCAATTGTTTTTGGGCTATAACTTGTTGTTCGCATTTTATTACGAATCTCAGAAAGGAGTTTTGGTTTACTACTCTGTTTAATATTTTCTTTGCGCTCTAATACCACTCTATTTCATTTTTAGTTATAAAGTAATGAGATTAAAATAGTCAATTACATCCTCTTATGCAAAAGCAAAACCAACTCCTAATCATCCAAAAACTATTACACTATTCACCAAATATAATATGCCTATTGTGGAAGAAAGTAATTCTAGAAGAAATAACAAAGCAAGATCTCCTTTTAAAGAAGTATTCCAAATTTTCAAAACCCTTAAAACAGCCTATAATCAAGACTTTACTTCTGCAACTTACTAATCCGAACAAATTATTACCCGTTTTATTAAAATAATTATCTAATTATTAAACTTAAATATCTATTTTTTTAATTTAATTACTTAATCTCTTAACTAAAATATTCAATCAACTAATTCAATTATCTATTATATTAACCAAATTATCCATTCAATCAATCTAATTATCTAATGTTTTAATTTAATTATCCAATCTCTTAATATAATTATCTAATATGTTAACGTAATAGAGCAATAATTAAGGGTTGTTTAAGGCTTATATAAAAACCTTGCAAAAATGACCAAATAAAATTAACGTTAAGAAAATCGAATACTTTTTACGTGAAAAAAATATGCTGCTTTAACGGAGTGAGTTCATGTTTTTTAGGAGAAAGTATTTGATTTTTAGTTAATTTTATTCAGTCTTGACTTTTTTTGGTTCGTTTTTGTGTCAAGACAAAAATGAACATTTTATAGGGTTTCAGTGTTTCTTTATTTTGTAATAAATTTTTTCTAGTAAGGGTTCTTCAAATTATCCTCTCAATTTATCTAAGGGTCTGTTCAATTGTTTCGCTTCTGCTTTAGAAATATTATTTATAAACTCTTACTACTCACATTCGTAAACGTCTAGTTTATTTAATGAGTCCAAACCTTTTTTCGTTATTAATACATTTACATCTCTTCTATCTTCAGGAAGTAGCAAAATTTGACTATGCTAAAGATCGAAAAGATTTCTAGCATGATATGCCGTCTTGTGAAATTCCTCTTCATGCTCAACTTTGCAATAAAAAAGAAGCAGTTTGTCTATAGTGTTTTCCTTTATACTCCCGTCTCTGAAAAGAACATATTAATAATATATGTAGAAACTTAAGAAAGAGATTAATTATTCGAATATAATAGAGATAAATGTTCTTTTTATTAATAGAATTAAATGTATTGGTATGCACCGAGCAAGCAAACTATTGATAGACAAGGTGTTGGCTTTAATTGTGAGTAGAACTTGTAAAGGCATAAAACTGTATTCAGATAAACCATTTTAAACTTTAATTAATCTGTAACATTTCAAGACACATTAATTGAATCGGTTTCATTCTGACACACACAAAATTATTTTTGGGTTAAAAATGAGTCATTATCTTAATTAAGCATTTGGCACTAATTTTGCGTTTAATGTGATGTTAAAACAGATTTTAATAATAAACAATAACATATCTAACAAAAGGAGTCTAAATTGAGAAACAAAACTTTACTTAATTTTTTGTCTATCATATTCTTATTTTTTCTATTTATCGGGCAAAGCATCGCAGATGATAAAACATCCTCAGAAAAGAATATTGGTAAATTTACTTCGGTTTCAGAAAATGGAAATCAGAAAGATTTACAAGGAGCAAGCACTGCGATTATTACATCTACGAATAAAGGTGGAAAAATTGGAGGCTTTACTCATCCCTATAACGGAAATGCCGTAGATCTTTGGGCAGGTACATTTAATGGTACTGTTGATGGGAACGCAGTTAATTTTTATTGTATCGATATTGATCATGGTTTAGTCTATAATCAAGATTACACTGATGAGGGTTCTACCCCAATAGAAATTACTTATATATTAAATAATTACTATCCATATGTTTCACTTCCTTACACTGGCTCTCTTGGAAGTGAAAAAGATGAAGCATCTGCAATACAAGCAACTCTTTGGCATTATGCCGATGGTTTAGATGCCTCAACAATTGGAAACGCTACAATTAGAAATAGAGTTAATGAAATTATAGCAGATGCAAATGCAAATGCTAGTTCTGCAGTTTATCCAGATTATTTTACAATCAGTCCTAGTTCAAGAGATTTAAATGATGGTGTTGATGGTGACTTTATAATTTCTGCTTTCGATATTAATGGAGATCCATTTGAAGGAATGATTGTTAATCTATCAACAACAAGTGGAAATTTAAGTGCAAATCAAGTAACAACAGATGTAAATGGTGTTGCTTCATTTTCGGTTAGTCAAGATGGTGAAAGCGTTGCTTTAATAACAGCTTCTGCTCAAGCAATAATTCCTCACGGAACACAATATTTTCACGTAGCAAGACCAGATGGTCAACAAAAATTGGTTCTTGCAACTCCAACTATAGCTTCAAGTGAGGCTCAAGCTTCTATAACTTGGACTGCAGATGCTTGTGATGATGGAGATGGAGATGCTAACACAGCAACATTTGATGGTTTCTCATTTCTTTTTAATGGAGCAACTAATAATGGTGATGGTACATCAACTTGGTCTTATACAGTTACAGGTGTTGGTGCCTCAAAAGATTTATCACATTGGGTTTTAGCATTATGTGATGACCATGAAGTTCTAAGCGCAAATTTAGATTGGGAAGTAAATACAGACCCTAGAACTGGAGTATATGGAATAAAATGGGATAATGAAATAAACAAAAATGGTGGTACTAAAACATTTACCTTTGTTTTAAATGGTGAATATACAGTAGGAACCGTTGAAGTGGCTTTTAAGGCTGGAAGAGTTAATTATTATTGCTCAATTAATGGCCCTTCTTGTGAAATTAATCCTAAAGCTTCTTTAGGCGATAAAGTTTGGTACGACACTAACGAAAACGGAATTCAAGATTCTGGCGAAGCTGGTGTTCCAAATGTAACAGTTAAATTATTTAGTTGTGCTGATCTTGAATTAGCAACAACTACAACTAATGGAAGTGGTAATTACTCGTTTAATAACTTAGATGCTGGTGATTATTATGTGCAATTTGTACTTCCTTCAGGATACGAATTTACAGCAAAAAATGCAGGAACAAATCCTGCCGTTGATTCAGATGCAGATTTAGTATCTGGAAAAACTGAGTGTACTACACTTGAAGCTGGCGAAGATGATCATACTTGGGATGCTGGCATTTATGCTCCTGAGTGTAAAAATGAAATTGGTGATTTTGTATGGCATGATAAAAACGTAAATGGTATCCAAGATGCTGGCGAAGTTGGTATCGGAAATGTTATTGTTGAATTATACAGTGCTGGAGTTCTTGTAGCAACTAATAATACAACTAGTGCAGGATATTATGAGTTTACAGGATTAGAAAATGGAACTTACACAGTAAAAATTTCTGATCTTAACTTTGTTTCTGGAGCCGCTTTAGGTAATTCTGATAGCGAAAAATGGTATTTAACATATGCTAACCAAGGTAACTCAGATGCTTTAGATAACGATGGCGACGAAAATAATAGTGCAGAAGTAACAATTAATTGTGAAGATGATTATACAATTGATTTTGGTTTCTTCCACACATGTGTAACCTTAGTTAAAAGTGGTCCTGAATCAGTTACTGCTGGTGATCTTATTAACTATACATTCTCAGTAATTAACTGTGGCGATTTACCTCTTAAAGGTGGTGCTACTGTTTATGATCCTATGCTAAGTCAAGCAACTGATCATAATCTACAATATTTAGTTGTTGAGTCAGGTTCAACAGAAACTTTCACACGCACTTATACAACTACTGATGCAGAATGTGGAACTACAATTGTAAATGAAGCATGGGTAATTGGTCATCCAAAAATGCCTGATGGTAGTTATAAAGACAATATTCGTTATGACGATAGTCATTCAGTAGATGTAATTTGTGAAACAAAAGCATCTCTTGGTGACCAAGTTTGGTATGATGAAGATGAAGATGGAATACAAGATTTAGGCGAAGATGGTATTAAAAATGTTACTGTTAATCTTTACGATTGCGGAAGCCAATTCATTGCTACAACTACAACTGATAATGATGGATACTATTTATTCGATAATTTAGAACCAGGTAGTTATTTAGTAGAATTTGTTCTACCTAATGGTTATCTATTTACACTTCAAAATCAAGGTGGTAACTCTGCTCTTGATTCTGATGCAGATGTAATTTATGGAAAAACGGTTTGTACAACACTTGAAGCTGGCGAAGATGATGATACTTGGGATGCTGGAATGTATGTTGAAGCAGTTAACGACTTCGATCTAAGCATTGTAAAAACTGCAAGTAATACAAATCCTGATGATGAAGCTCTTGTTACTTATACAATTACAGTAACAAATATTAGCTCTGTTGATGGAACTAGCATTACAGTATCTGACGTACTTCCTTCTGGATTGATTTATCAATCATCAAGTCCAGCTGGTTACAATGATGTAACAGGTATCTGGAATGTTGGTGATTTAGATGCTGGCGATAGCAAAAGCTTAGATATTACAATAAAAGTTGATTACCTAAGTTTAGGTGAAGCTCCTATATTTGATTTAGGAATTGCAGCACCATTTAACTTATTTGTACTTAAAGATGTTGTGCAACCTTCTTCAGATACTGAAGGAAAAGTTGCTGTTGGTAGAAATGCTACATTTGGTGCCTATAGTGTTGGCGACAAACTTCCTCTATCTGGCGGAACAGAAGATGTTCTAATAGTTGGACGTAAACTTACTTATACAAGTGGTCAAGTTTATGGTGGTAATGTTGTTTATGGTCAATATCTTGATGTACAACAACAAAATCTATGTAGTGATGGTTCAATTAGACAAGAAAATCCTACACCTGTTGATTTTGCTCAAGCAGAGACAGACTTAAATGCTCTTTCAAGTCAGTTAGCTACAAAAGCTGCAACTGGTACTACAACTTTCGAGTGGGGTGGATTAACTCTTGATGGTACAGAACCAATATTAAACGTATTTGAAGTTGACGGAAATGATCTTTCTGCAGCTAATAGTATGACAATAAATGTTCCAAATGGTTCAGTTGTTTTAGTTAACATAAACAGAAAAGATGTTTCTTGGACTGGTGGATTGGTTGTTAATGGAACTGCAATTGGTAACGTACTTTATAACTTCCACCGTGCAAAAACACTTTATATTCAAGGAATCGACATTCGTGGTTCTGTTCTTGCTCCAAAAGCAAAAGTTAATTTTGTTACTGGTGTAATTAACGGACAAATGATATGTAAATACTTTGAAGGTCAAGGACAGATGAATAATTCTCTATTCCATGGTAATATTCATGGTAACCCAGAGATTACAAACTGTGCAGAAATTCAAGGATACGATCAAGTTGATGTTGATGCATCAAATAATATCTCTTGTGCTCCAATAGTTGTTAATGTTGATTATGATCCTAATAATGGTGATGACAGCGGTGACGATGGTAGCCAATGGGTTGAATATGGTGGAACAGGTCTAAATGAAATGATCTGGTCAATGTATCAAAGTAATGCTGGTCTATATATTGGTACCGTTGGTGGAAATATATACTTAAATAATGGTACAGATTTCGAACTTCTTAACGCTGATATGACAGTTGGATACATTTGGTCATTATATGAGTTTAATGGAATCATATATGCTGGTACTGACTTTGGATTATATAGCTATGATGGATCAGTTTGGACAAAAGTTGCAATAGACGGCGATGTTCGCTCAATAACTTCTCTAAACAATGTTCTTTATGCAGCAGTTTGGGGTGGTGGAGTCTTTGCATCAAGCGATAACGGTGCAACTTGGACTGCAATTAACGAAGGTCTATTGATGAGTGGTTACGCTGTTCAAACTCTAACAGTTACAGATAACAATCTGTTTGTTGGAACATTTGCACTAGGTGTATTAAAATATGACTTTACTACTAGCACATGGGTTGAATTACCTGTTGGATATCCATTTATTTGGTCACTAGCAACTGATGTTGATAATAACATATTTGCAGCTACTTCTGGTGGCGGTGTTTATGCATCAGCAGATGAAGGTGAAAACTGGGTTCAACTAAATACAGGATTACCAAACATGCACGTATATTCAGTATCAGTTTATGGTAATGATATATATGTAAGTACATGGTCTGGCGGTGTTTATAAATTTGTAACTGGTTCGTTAGGTAAAGCAGATAGTAATACTCCATCTGTTGCAACTACTCCAATTGCTGGTAGCTGGTCAGGTTTAGGAATGGGTGGAATTGAAGTAAGTTCAATTATGGTTGATGCAACTACTCAAACCCTATTTGCTGGAACTAGTACTGGTACTATCTATAAAAAATTAGATGGTGTTACAGATGTTAATACAGTAGAAGCACTACCTACAGAGTTTGGTTTAGCTCAAAACTATCCAAATCCATTTAACCCATCTACAAGAATAGAATTCTCTATTGCTGAAGCTGGATTATATGCAGTGAAAGTATTTAACGTTCTTGGTCAAGAGGTTGCAACAGTTGCAAACCAAGACTTTGCTGCGGGTAATTATACTTTCAATTTTGATGCAAGTAATCTTACTTCAGGAATTTACTTCTATAAATTAGTTGGTAACAATGTAAATATGACAAAGAAAATGATGTTGCTTAAATAAGCAGATTTCTTTGAAGTAATATAAAACTTCTATAAGGCGGAAATAACAGGTTAATCCTTTGGCTGGGAGGACACCTGAAGTTTTCGCCTTTATCGATTAATAGAGAAGATTAAATATAAGATTAGAATGAAGGTGGCTATTAAAAGAGATAGATTAAACACCCCCTCTATTGAGAAAAGCATTTCTGGTTTTCCATTTTATTCAATCAGTTTTTTTGAAGTTTATTTAAATAACAATCCAGATCCATAGGTAATGAGTAGAAGATATACTTCCAACCAAAAGAGAAAAATGGGCTGATTTTCTGTAAAAAGTCGTTCTATTAATTTACAATGTTATGCTTCATATCATTATATTTACCATCAAAAAAAAAAGTTTAAGGAAGTTTATGAAAGAGCCTAATGTAAGTGTCGCGATTATGTCTGACAATGAAATCGCCTTTGAATTGTATGGTGATTTTGAGTGTTCGTGTAATCGAAAACGTTGTAGTGGAGAGTACATTGTAAAATATGAGAATGAAACAATTTCAGTTTATAACAACTCCGAAGTCTATACTATTGAAAACAATACATTTTTTAAAGCTGTTGATATTGAATCAGACACGTTTCTACTAAGAGGTGTTCTAATTGGGAAAAACTTCCATTGGCAACAAAAAGAGAATCAACGATTTCAGGGCTCACTAAAATTTCTAATTGAGGATGGTGTTTTAACTGCTGTTAATGTACTCCCAGTTGAAAATTATTTAACAAGTGTAATTTCTTCTGAGATGAATGCAACTAGCTCTCATGAACTTCTTAAAGCTCATTCCATTATTTCGAGAAGTTGGCTTCTTGCCCAGACAGATAAGAGTAAGGATATCATTGCCTCTAATCAGGCATATGAATCTGAAATTAAAACAGAAGATGAATTAATAAAGTGGTATGATAAAGAGGATCATACGTTGTATGATGTTTGCGCCGACGATCACTGTCAGCGATATCAGGGAATTACCAAACTTGTTGCTCACAATGCTCAAGAGGCTGTTACAGCTACTCGAGGCGTAGTAATAAAGTATGACGATAAAATATGTGATGCAAGGTTTTCAAAATCATGTGGTGGCGTTTCAGAATCATTTGAAAATGTTTGGGAACCAATTGAACATCCATATTTACAAAAAATTATTGATTATAAATATGACCCAGAGGAATATGATCTTGATTTAAGAAAAGAGGAAGCGGCAGATAAATGGATAAGAAATAATCCACCTGCGTACTGTAACACTACTGATGAAAGAATACTTTCACAAGTGTTAGTTGATTATGATCGTAGCACAACGGATTTCTACCGCTGGCGTGTTGAGTATACTCAAGATGAAATATCAACATTAATTAAAAAACGCTCAGGAATTGATTTCGGAAAAATTATTGATTTAATTCCTATTGAACGTGGGCATTCAGGACGTTTAATAAAGCTTAAGATAGTTGGTACTAAAAAAACATTAACTATTGGAAAGGAATTAGAAATAAGAAAACTCTTATCTGAAAGCCATCTTTACAGTTCTGGATTTGTTGTGGATAAAGGTGAAGATGTTGATGGTGCTCCTTCAAGTTTTGTTTTAATCGGTGCTGGTTGGGGGCATGGAGTTGGTTTGTGCCAAATTGGCGCAGCAGTAATGGGGGAAAATGGATTTTCTTTTGATGTAATTCTGCTTCATTACTTCAAGAATGCTGATATTAAACGAATTTACGATTAAACGAATTTTATTAAATGGTTTTTCTAAATCCAACAATTCTTTTAGGGCTCTTGGCGGCATCAATTCCAATAGTCCTACATTTTTTAAATTTACGCAAAATAAAAAAAATAGAGTTTAGCACTTTATCCTTTCTTAAGGAATTACAGAAATCAAAAATTCGCAAAATAAAAATTAAGCAACTACTGTTGCTTCTTTTAAGAGTTTTAATAATTCTCTTTCTTGTTGCTTCATTTGCTCGTCCAACACTAGAATCAACTAGCCTTGGTGCAGTTGGGTCTAAAGTTAAAACAACAGCTGTTTTTATTCTGGATAACTCATTTAGTATGTCGGTAGTTAATGATAAAGGGTCATATTTAAATCAGGCAAAAGAGCAAATTAAAAATATCATATCTAATTTTCAAAGTGGTGATGATCTTTTTCTTATTCTAACCTCCGAATCGCAAGAAGAAAACAACTCATTTAAATCGTATAAAGAAATTGAAAATGTTGACATATCCTATATTACAAAACCCGTTATTAAATCACTAAAAACGGCTGAGCAAATTTTAAATCGCTCAAATAATTTTAATAAAGAAGTTTTTGTTTTCTCTGATTTTCAGCAGAGCACATTTCTAGAACGAGATTCCTCGAGTTTTAATCTTGATATAAAAACTGCAAAATTTTATCTTTTCGAATTTGGTGATAATCAAATCAACAATTATTCGGTAAATAATATATCCTTTGACAATCAGATTTTTGAGCTAAACAAAGAAATTGGAATTACAACTGAACTAAATAGAAGGAACAGTGCTGGTGAAAAAGAAAAATTGGTTTCCCTATTTTTTAATAACAACCGTGTTTCTCAGAAAAACATTTCTTTATTAAATAATGGAAGCACGCAGACTAATTTTCAAGCAACCATTAATCAAACTGGATTAGTTGAAGTGAGTGCTAACATTGAAGAAGATGCAATTGAGCATGATAATATTTTTTACTCCCATTTTATTGTACCATCAAATATTAATGTATTAATTGTTAATAATTCAACAAACAACTCTAAATTTTTACGAGCGGCTTTAAGTACTAATAAAAACACTAACATTAAGATTAAAGAAATTCATCCAAATTATTTTAATAATGAAAGTTTAGATGGCTTTAACACGATTGTACTTGTCGGTTCAGAGACATATAAATATTCCAAAAACATAAAAAACTATATAAGCAGTGGTGGAAATGTTCTTCTCTTTCCAAATGACAATATGGTTTTGTCTGAATTTAATAAATTGTTGATAGACTTAAATATTCCACAAATAGAAAGTATTGCTAAATCAAATGATGTTACCGCTGCTATTGAGTTTGAGAGTATCGATCTCACTCATCCAATATTTAGTGGATTGTTTACAGAAAGCAAGCAAGAGATAGAATCTCCTCAGATTTATAAACATCTAAAATTTAGTGTCTCTAGTAATGGGCGTTCCATAATTAAGTTACAAGATAATTCTGATTTTCTTAGTGAATTCAGTATTGACAAGGGTAAAATTCTATTATTCGGAACAAACCCAGCACTATCGTGGAGTACTTTTCCAATTAAAAATATTTTTGCTCCTTTAGTTAATCGTTCAATAAGTTACTTAAATACAAATATCAATTCAGACGAAATTTTATTTGCTGGAGATAAAATTGATGTAAATGTTTCAAAAAGAAAATCGGCTCAGATTAAAGTTCTAAAACCAGATGGTAGTGCTGAGATAATTAATCATGACTTTGAATCTGGAAATTATTTAGAATATAAAAACAGCAATATGGTAGGTGTTTACAAATTTTATACTAACGAAGTGTTGTTGGATGTAAAGAGTGTAAATGTAAATCCTCATGAGTCAAATCTTGAAATAATTGAAATGGAAAAATTTGTAAATCAAATTGAAGGTTCAGATAACACAGTCTTTAGAATAGCCCCAACGGATGATTACCTTTCCAAAATTACAACTGCGCGTTATGGCTCAGAGCTTTGGAAGTTTTTTTTAATAATTGCACTTCTTCTTGCGCTTGTAGAGATGTATATTGCGAGGAGTGCCAAAAAAGATTTAGTTGCTTTAGAAAGTTAGGACAAACATGATAGACGGAAAAGAAACCATTATGGAGAGAGCAATACTTGTTGCTCTAAAATTGAAAAATGAAACAAAATATATTGTTGAGGAGCACCTCGGTGAATTAGAAATGCTTGCCGATACTGCTGGAGCTGAAACTATTATAAAAATAATTCAGGATAGACCAACTCCAGATAAAGCACATTTTGTTGGAAAAGGAAAAGCTGAAGAGCTAGCAGAGCTGGTTGAATTAAATGAGATTGTAATAGTGATATTTGATGCCGATTTATCTCCAACCCAAGTTCGTAATCTTGAAAAAATGTTAGATGTAAAAATACTAGATCGAAGTGGTTTAATTTTGGACATCTTTGCTTCACATGCAAAAACAAAGCAAGCAAAAACTCAAGTAGAACTTGCACAGCTGCAATATATGCTTCCACGATTAACACGTGCCTGGACTCACCTTTCAAAACAGCATGGCGGAATTGGAACTAAAGGTCCTGGTGAAACTCAAATTGAAACAGATCGAAGATTAATTAGAACAAGAATTTCAAAATTAAAAGAGAATCTTCGTAAAATTGAAAATCAAAATAAAACGAAGAGTATGAAGCGTCAAGATTTTCTTACGGCTTCACTTGTTGGCTATACTAATGCAGGTAAATCTACACTAATTAATTTTTTAACTGATGCAGGCGTACTTGCTGAAAATAAACTTTTTGCAACGCTTGATTCGACAACACGCTCATTTGAAATAGAGAAAAACAAAAAAGTTCTAGTAAGTGATACTGTTGGGTTTATCAGAAAACTTCCACATAACTTAGTTGCCTCTTTTAAAACAACATTAAATGTGGTTAAAGATGCAGATATAATAATTCATGTAGTGGATGTTTCTCATCCATTTTATGAAGATCACATAAAAGTTGTTGATGAAACCCTTGAGGAATTGGGTTGCACAGATACAACACAAATAGTTCTATTTAATAAAATTGATCTTTTGGAAGATAAAGATAGAATCAGTTATGTTAAAAATAAATATGATAATGCCATTCTAATTTCGGCTCACCGTGGAATAAATATTACAGAAGTAAAAGACAAACTTCTCGAACTTTATGAGAATAGTTATAAAGAAAAAAGAGTTGTTCTCAATGCCACACAGTCAAAACTTGTTGCACAAATTCATCAAATTGCCGATGTACTTAGTATTGAGTATGTTGAAGATAAAGTTGAAATGACGTTTAAAACAAATTCTGCAAATCACAGTAAGATTGAAAAATTGATAGAAAGTGGTTTGTCATAGAGTGTAGCAAAACTATTTAAACTTTTACGGAATCCTTTACGTGAACCGCATCTGCAAATTCTTTTACGAGATGCCAATTATTATCATCTTCAAAGAAATTCCCAGTAATAACAACGCTTGCACCGTTCTCAACTTTTTCACGTGCGGTTTTGCTATCTCTAATTCCACCGCCAACTATTACTGGAATTGATAATGCAGATGAAACCATTTTTACCATTTCATTTGGAACAGATTTTTCTGCTCCAGAGCCACCCTCAAGATAAACAAAGTTCATTCCTAAATATTCGGCGGCAAGTGCAGTAGCTGTAGCAATTTCAGGTTTGTTTCTTGGAATTGGGGAGCTTCCGCTCATATATTCTGCAGTTGTTTTGCTTCCAGATTCAACCAACATATAACCTGTTGATATTGGTTCGATACCACTCTTTTTTACAAGTGGTGCAGCTATTACATGAGTTCCAATGAGATGTTCTGCATTTCTTCCGCTAATTAAGGAAATAAAAAGAATTGCATCCGCTCGTGAAGATATTTGACTAACACTACCAGGAAATAAAATTGTTGGAAGTGAACTCACTGAGGATATTGCTTCAAGCACATCATCCAAAGTATCAGACATCATTAAACTTCCACCAACTAAAAAACCATCTACTCCAGATTTTTCACAATGACGAACAAAATTTTGTAGTCTTTCACCACTGATATCATCTGGGTCAATAAGTACAAAGTATGCTGCCCCTTTATCTGAAATAGATTTATATATTTTTTCTTGAACTCTCATAAACTCTAGTTTTGTCAAATATAAATTTAAGTAAAATCTAATATATAGAATGCAAAAATAAAACCCTATACCCTATATCACAAAATAAGGAATTATATTTTAAAAAACACTTATTCACTCTTCATGCTTAGTGAAATTCTTCCCTTCTTGATATCAATTCCAATAATTCTAACATCAACAATGTCGCCAACGTTCAATAAATCTAATGGGTTTTTTACAAACTTGTTTGCAATTTGAGAAATGTGTAGCAAGCCATCTTGCTTTACACCAATATCAACAAATGCACCAAAATCAACAACATTTCTAACTGTTCCAGTTAAAGTCATACCTTCGGTCAAATCTTCCATTTTGAGAACATCACTTCGAAGAATTGGTTTTGGCATCTCTTCGCGGGGATCTCTGCCTGGTTTTAATAAGTTTTCTACTATATCCATTAAGGTCGGTTCACCAATTCCTAGTTCATCTGCAATCTTAAGTGAGCCATTTCTATCAACAAACGATTTTATAGCAAGACTTGATTTCTCTATATCACTATTTGATGCTCCAACGAGTTCAAAAAGTTTTTCAGTAGCACTATAACTTTCTGGATGAATAAATGTATTATCTAGTGGATTTTTGCCATCTCGAATTTTTAGAAATCCAGCAGATTGCTCAAATGATTTTGCCCCAATTCCAGAAACTTTTAATATCTCCTTTCGGTTATTAAACTCACCATTCTCTTCTCTATGTTTAACCATATTTTCAGCTAGACGTTTATTTAAACCTGAAACATAAGTTAACAAAGGAGCAGAAGCGGTATTGACATCAACGCCAACATAGTTCACGCAGCTATCCACAACATCATCGAGGTTTTTGCGAAGTTGTTTTTGATCAACATCGTGTTGGTATAATCCAACCCCAATAGATTTTGCATCAATTTTCACAAGCTCTGCAAGAGGATCGAGTACTCGTCGGGCAATAGAAATATTTCCACGTTGTGAGGCTTCTAAATCTGGAAATTCTTGCTTTGCAACTGGCGATGCTGAATATACAGAAGCTCCAGCTTCACTAACTATTAAGTAATGACAACTCAATTTGTTGTCCTTAATAATACTTGCCACCAACAATTCAGTCTCTCTACTTGCGGTTCCATTTCCAATAGCAATTAATTCAACACCATATTTTTTAATAAAAGCTAATATTTTTCTTTTTGAATCTTCAGTTCTTCTTTGTGGTGGATGGGGATAAATTGTATCACCTGCCAAATATTTTCCAGTTACATCAATTATTGCAATTTTAGATCCAGATACAAACCCAGGGTCTATTCCCATAATTATTTTATTCATTAAAGGCGGCTGCAAAAGGAGTTGTCTTAAATTAGATGCAAAAATATCGATAGCGTGTGTATCTGAAATCTCAGTAAGATGATTTCTTACTTCCCTTTCAATAGAAGGGAAAACTAATCGTGTAAAAGAATCATCTACTGCTTCATCAAGTAACTCCATGAATGCACTATCAGAGAATTTAAAATATTTATCTGTAATTAGTGCTAAAATAGTTTCTTTCGTAAATCCTAGATTGACCTTTATAAAGCCTTCCTTTTCACCCCTATTAAGTGCTAAGAGTTGATACGGTTTTATACGTGTAATATCTATCTTGAAATCGTGATAAATATCGTAAACGTCTTTTTTGCGCTCTGTTTCCTTTGGAGGAGTTTTTGCTTTAAGAGATGAAACCGTAGAGTGGTCGAGTAATTCGTTACGAACTACTTCCCTAACGTCTGCATCATCACTAATCATTTCTGCTATAATATCTTGGGCTCCAAGTACAGCTTCAGCTGGAGTGTTAACACCTTTTTCAGTATCAATATATTTTTCAATTTCAGCATCAAAATCATCTTCATAATTAGGAGTGTTAATCATCAATAATGCCAATGGTTCTAAGCCTTTTGCCTTTGCAATTGTTCCGCGAGTTTTTCGTTTTCTTTTGTAAGGTAGGTATAAATCTTCAACCTCTCTCAATTTAACCGAGTTAACAATTTTCTCTTTTAACTCATCTGTAAGTTTGCCCTGCTCTTCAATACTTTTAAGTATCGATTCTTTTCTATCTTCAAGTAGTTGATAGTAATTTAATTTATCTTCAATATCTCTAAGTTGATCTTCATCTAAACCACCAGTTTTTTCCTTTCTGTAACGAGAGATAAATGGTACAGTTGCATCCTCTGCAAAAAGATCTGCTGCTGTTTTTACTTGTGATTCTTCTAATTGTAATTCTAACGCAATCTGTTTTGGAATATTCATAACGCCTCAATATTTGAAAGAACAAATGTTCAAAAAATTAAATTGAATATCTACTTGAAAAAGAAGAAAAGATGTGAAATGTTAAATACGAAACAAAAGTGGTGAGTCGCAAGTTCTCAAATCTGTAATTGAGAACCTTCTCATTTTGTAATCTTTTAAATATTATAAATTTATTTAGTAATTTTACTCATGCATCAGAAACTTGAAGAAATATTAATTGTTAAAATTGCATCTTTTACTCCTGTTGGAGGTGGGTGTATTGCAAACTCCCAAGTAATTAAGACAGCTACCGGTGAAAAGTATTTTCTTAAATCGTACGGAAGCAATAGAGTAATATTGCAAAACGAAGCAAACGGATTAAGTGAACTTGCTAAATCAAAATCAATCAGAACTCCCAAAGTAATTGCTGTTACTAACGATTTCCTTCTTTTAGAATTTATCCAAACTGGAAAGAGAAAGACTGACTTCTCTAAAGTTTTTGGAAATCAATTTGCCAAGATGCACAGAACTACTTCAGAAAAATTTGGATTTTATGAGAATAACTTCATCGGTTCAAATCAACAAATTAACCTAACTAAAAGTACTAACTGGATTGACTTCTTTTGGGAGAAGAGATTATTGTATCAATTCAAAATGGCAGAACAGAATGGATATGTAAATTCTGAGTTTAGAAATTTATTTAGCAAATTAGAGAAGAGGTGCACTTCGTTATTAAAGGGAACTGAAGAGAAACCAACATTACTTCATGGAGATTTATGGGGCGGTAACTTTATGGTTGACGAAAATAGTAATCCAGTTTTAATTGATCCAGCTGTATACTACGGTCATAGAGAAGCAGATTTAGCAATGACTAAAATGTTTGGCGGATTTGATTTGAAATTCTATGAAGCCTATAATGAAGAATACCCTTTACCCGACGATTGGGAATACCGAGTAGATTTGTATATGCTCTATCATGTTTTGAATCACCTAAATTTATTTGGAAGCGGATACTACTCGCAAGCTATTTCAATAATAAGAAAGTATACTAAATAAATTTCACAAAGTTTCTCAAAGGAGACACAGAGATTCACAAAGCAAAGAAAATATTATTAGTTGTTTTAGTAATGACTGTGTTTCATAACTCCGTTTTAGGAAACACTAATAAAAGTGATAGTAGCGAAGTAAGCACAACAAAACTGGCAATTATTGGTGGTACAACTGTGGCATTTTTCACATATGGATATATAATTCAAAATGATATTTGGTGGAAGGGTGAGCAGAGCGAATTCCACTTCAACAATAATCAAGATTATAAATATTCGCTTAATGCCGATAAACTTGGACATTTCTATTTTGCTTATCTAACAACAAATATCTATTCCGATCTGTTTCAATGGGCTGGAATTGAGAAACGGAAATCACTTTTGTATGGCGGATTGGTAGCATTTTCATTTCAAACATTTACAGAAGTTCGTGATGGTTTTTCGGATGGTTATGGGTTTAGCTGGGGCGATTTTACCGCTAACTTTCTTGGTGCCGCTTATCCAAGCTTGCAGGAGTACTATCCAGTTTTAAAACCATTTAATTTTAAAATTAGTTTTTATCCATCGGAGAAGTATAAAAATGGTGAACACTCCTCCATTCTAGATGATTACGAAAGTACATACCACTGGCTATCAATTGATGTGAATGGACTTTTGCCTCAATCAGCAAGAGAGGTTTTTCCAGATTTTATTGATTTAACAATTGGGCATAGTGTTAATAATCTTGATGGATTTGGTGGTGGAAATCATGAGCTATACATTGGGTTGGATTGGGATTTTGAAGCTTTACCTGGTGAAAACAAAATATGGAAGACAATAAAACGATGGTTGAATTTCTATCACTTCCCTGCACCTGCTATAAAAGTATATCCAAATGTTGTTTGGTATGGGTTGAAGTTTTAATGAGTTTTTAAAAACTGTCGAAAATAGACTAATATTCATTTAATAATTTCAGACTTCATTTTCATTCTGTGTAATGTTTTTTAATAAAGGTCATCATGCTTTCCAATATTGACAAGAATAATTTCTTTGTTTTCAATTATAAAATCTAAACTTATTCTATATGACATATTAATAGATACAGAATAAAGCTCAGACATTTTTCCGCTCAGTTTGTGCACCCTCAAAGATGGATGATAAGGGTTAACTTCTAATAGTTTTATAGTTTTTGTGTATTGAGAAATTAATTTCGGATGTTTTTTTATAAATAGCTTTACTCTCTTTGTGAAACTTTTTGTAAAGACAATTTTATTCACTAGTTATCCTCTTTATATGCTGGTCAATGGAGTCATTATAAACATCCCCATTCTCTATATCACGTTTCGATTCAGCAAGTGCAGATTCAAGTTCACATTCCCTTAAGTAATTATATGATTCTATTGGAATAACTACAAATTTACTCTTTCCCCTAATAGAAATTATTGCTTCGTGCTCATGTTCAATAATTTCACTTATAGCACGAACCCCTTTTGTTTTTAAGTCATTAGCAGCAATAATATTATTCATTTTTATCCTCACTTTTATCCTACTATTATTAGCACTATTAATAATACTATTAATAGTGCTAATAAACAACTAATTTAAAGTGCTATTCAGCGTTCAGTTTTTTCACAACCTCATAAACCAACCGAGCTGTAATTCCCCAAATAACTTCATTGTGGGTTTTGTAAACCAGTACATCACGAATGCTTTTGTAGTAAGTATCATTTCCATAATTGTTTGGTAGAATTAGTTCCTCTTCTTCCCCTTTAGAATTAAAGGATTTGTGCTTTACTTCGGAATGAATTTTAAAATGCTCAGGCTCGTTGTTTTCAAAATACGAGAGTGGAACACAAAATACTTTGTCAACTTCTGACTTATCAATTACTAATTCTTCAAGAGTATTAATTTTCACTTCTGCAACAATTGGTTCAACCAAAACTCCACGCGGACCAAATAGAATATTCAATTTACCAATTACATTTACTTTGTTTTTATCAACTCCAATCTCTTCAAATGTTTCTCGGAGTGCAGTATCCACAGTACTTATATCGGTTTTCTCAACTCTTCCGCCAGGAAAGCAAATCTCGCCACCCTGTTTAATATTTGCAGCACGCTTTTCAAAAAGAAGGTGATATTCATCATCAATAAAAACAAGAGGAATTAAAACAGCCGAGTTAAAAAATTCATCTTTGCCTAGTATTCCAGGAAGTTGAGGTAAGTTTATTTTTAGTATATCTAATTTGTTCATCATATAATTAACAAAAGTTCAAGATTGAAAATTGCAAGATAGCATAACCCGTAGAGTGGAACGCTGAAAAAATTTGATTATTCATAAAAAAACATAATTTAATTTTAAGAAAGCAATCAATACAAATCTATTAAGTGCTTGCACTGAGCGGAGTCGAAGTGCTAAGTTTTTTGTTTTTTCTTCTTTGCTGCTGGAAAAAGAATATTATTTAGTATTAATCTATATCCAGGAGAGTTTTTATGTAACTCTAATTCTGTTGGAGGATCACCAACAGCGTGCTGATAATCCTCTGGATCGTGCCCAGCATAAAACGTAAATGTTCCTCGTCCGAACTTACCATGTATATATTTCACTTGGTTAGTTCCTGCTCGTTCGCCAAGAATTAAAACGGATTTTTTAATCATCTCTTTTCGGAACATAGTTGTTTGCCCCATAAATCCGCGTACAACATTAACATGATTTTGTGTTAACATTGTTGGAACGGGATCGTACTTTGCGGAATAATCAAAGAGTGTGAAATAATCGTTGTTCTGATTCCCAATCTCTAGTGGTTGAATGTCGATATTACTATACTCATAAATCATTGGGTTTAGCTCAATTTTGAAGTCAGTAAAGGCGAGTGTATTATTAAAGTTTAATTTGTTTTGAACATCACTATCAGGAGCATCACCATCATACATTTTATCAACAAAATCGACTCCCATACCCGCAAGTGTTACGTCATAACTATCTGTTGCAGAACACATTGCAAATAGAAATCCTCCATCTGCAACAAAGTTTTGAATTGTCAATACTACAGCTTTCTCCATTTCGGATACTTTTTTAAATCCAAGTTTTGCAGCCTCGTTTTCATAAAGAGCTTGTTGTTGAATGTACCATTGCGCACCACGAAAACTGGCATAAAATTTTCCATACTGCCCTGTAAAGTCTTCATGGAAAAGATGAAGCCAATCATATTTTGTCAACTCACCATTCATAATTTCTGTATTCCAAATTTTGTCATATTTAACCTCTGCATAATCGAGAGCAAGGGTAACGGCATCATCCCAAGGTAGGAATCCATCTGGAACAAAGACAGCAATTTTGGGAGCTTTCTCTAATCTAATTACTTCCATGTTTTGATCTTCGCTCTGCACAAAGGAATAGATATCAACAACATCTGAATTTGAAAGAGGCTCAAAACTTACACCACGCAATCTACATTTAAGTGCAAGTTCATCGGAGTAATCAAGCATAAACGATCCACCACGATAGTTTAATAACCAGTCGGATGTTGCTCCAAGTTCAAGTTCATTAAAGGTAACTCCGTATGCCTTTAAGTGATTCGTTTGATTTAAATCCATATTAATTAATAACTTGGACTGTGCAGAGAGTTGTATTGCAAATAGAAGTAGTATGAGAAATATTTTAGTTTTCATTTATTTGTAACAATTTTAACTGGAATAATTAGTGATAATATCAAATGGTATTATTAATTCCCATAATGAGTTTTAGCTCTTTTTATGTAAACAATCTTTTTTTTCTCATCAATTAAATAGAGAATTCTATCTTTAATGTTTAAGCGATAGGAGTAATGGGGAGATAAATCTCCTACTAATTTTTTACCAAGATAAGGATTATCTGATATTACTTCGAATAAAATTTCTTTTAATTTTCTTTTTAGTTTTGGAGATAATGAGTTGATATCCTTAAGTGCCGTTTTTGTTATTTTTATATCGTATTTAGACATCTAATCAAAAACTTCATCAACAGAATAAACATCACCTTTTTTTATCTCCTCATCTGCTTTTAATAACGATTCTTTCAAATTTGGGATTGAAAGCAATTCGGCTGTTTCTAGAAGACTTTCATATTCTTCCTCTGAGAGCAAAATAGCGTTTCCTTCTTTTGAAGATATCTTTGTTAGCAGATGTCCTTTTACAGTTTTTTTCAAAACCTGAAATAAATTAGTTCGCAACTCTGTTGCAGTAATAGTTGTCATTATCACACCTCAATAAACATGTACGAAATGTAGTACGTGCAAATTTAAAAATCAACTAAAATAAAGAATAACACAATTTCTAAAATATGCTTCAAACAACCAATTGTTCAAAAGAAATTCCCGCAATCGTATTTTGGAAAAAGCGTGAGTTTAGTAATTATCTATTACAGAGAACTAGATATTTCAGGTTCATAAATTATAAGAATATTTCTAATGTTAAAATATATTCTTTCTTTTTGGACAGAAGTTGGAGAGCAGTGTAAGTATAACCAATTCGTTATATTTTACTTTATTCTCTTTTTCAATTACATAGAATTAAATATTTTGTATTGTAAATATTAAATTGATTGCAACAAGAGAGATATGAAAGAAAACTACTATGATAATAAAGAATTTACAAAAGTAAACTTCAGAGAAAAAGAATTTTACAGAGGTGAATATGAAAGTTGCAACTTTTTGGATTGCAATTTTTCAGATGTAAATCTCTCTAATTTTGAGTTTATTGAATGTGAATTTAGAAACTGCAATTTCAGCAATGCGAAAACAAACAATACTGCTTTAAAGGAAGTAAAATTTGTAAATTGTAAACTTCTTGGATTAAACTTTAGTGATTGCGATAACTTTTTGTTATCAATTTATTTTGAAGACTCACATCTAAATTTAGCCTCATTTTATAATTTGACCTTAAAAGGAATGGAATTTAAAAATTGTAATCTTGAAGAAGCTGATTTTACTGAAACGGATTTAACAAACTCAACATTCGAAAACTGTAATTTAAACAGAACAATATTTGCAAATACAGTTTTAGAAAAAGTTGATTTCACAACATCCTACAATTACTCAATTGATCCAGAAATTAACAGAATTAAGAAAGCAAAATTTTCGCAAGATGGAGTGATGGGTTTATTAGATAAATATAATATTATTGTTGAGTAAATAAAGACACGGTAAATAACCGTTATAAATAGAAACTAAAGGAAATATTATGGCAAACTCAATTAAGAACACAAGGACAGAGCAAAACTTATTAAAATCCTTTGCTGGTGAATCACAGGCAAGAAATCGTTATGAGTTCTTTGCAAAAATTGCAAAAAAGGAAGGCTACGAACAAATCTCTAATATTTTTCAAGAAACTGCAAATCAAGAAAAAGAACATGGAAAAAGGTTCTTTAAATTTCTGGAAGGCGGGGACGTTGAAATTACAGCAAGCTATCCAGCTGGAATAATAGGTTCAACTGTAGCAAATTTGAAAGCTGCAGCCGAAGGAGAAAATGAAGAGTGGACAGATTTATATCCACAATTTGCTGAAATTGCAGAAGAGGAGGGTTTTCCTAAAATAGCTGATGCATTTAGAATGATTGCAAAAGTTGAAGCTGAACACGAAAGAAGATTTTTGAAATTACTCCAAAATATCTCTGAGGACAAAGTCTTTATGAAGGATGGGAAAGTCTGGTGGAAATGCTTAAACTGTGGATATGTTTATGAATCGGAAGAAGCACTTGATTTGTGCCCTGCTTGTTTGCATCCTCAATCTTATATGCAAGTTAGAGAAGAAAATTATTGATTTTGTAAAAAGGATCTTTAACCCAATAATGACACGTTTAAACGTGTCGTTATTGGATTAATAACTTATCGAGATAATCGTAAAAGTTATTATGCTGATTTCTTTTCGGCCTCTATTAAAACTGGTTCTTCTCCAGACTCAACAGTGTTTTTTGTAATTAGGCATTTCTCAATATTTGTTTTGGAAGGAAGATCATACATAATATCCAATAGAGCTGTTTCAACTACAGAGCGTAGCGCTCTCGCACCTGTTTTTCTTTCCATTGCCTTTTTAACAACCAACTTTAAAGCTTCTTCTTCAAACTCCAATTCCACACCTTCCATCATAAAGAGTTTTTTGAATTGCTTAACTATTGCATTTTTAGGTTCGGTTAAAATTCGCAACATAGATTCTTCATCAAGCGGTTTTAGTGAAGCAATCATTGGTAAACGCCCAACTAACTCTGGAATTAAACCGAACTTAACCATATCATCTGGTTGAACTTGCTGTAAAACTTCATCTTCAGTATAGTGATGTTTTACCTCTTCCAACTCAGCATCAAATCCCATAACACTTTGGTTTATACGAGATGCAATTATTGGCTCTAGTCCATCGAACGCTCCACCAACAACGAACAGAATATTTTTT
Source organism: uncultured Melioribacteraceae bacterium (assembly GCA_965370315.1). Classification (GTDB taxonomy): domain Bacteria; phylum Bacteroidota; class Ignavibacteria; order Ignavibacteriales; family Melioribacteraceae; genus 1-14-2-50-31-20. Next base: position 15,938 of record CBDUTO010000019.1, on the reverse strand, counting down.
GTGTTAATATTTATTAGACTCTGTTCAGGATGTTTTCTTCCACCTTTAGGAGGAACGCCAGCAACTGTTCCTTCAATAATTTTTAAAAGTGCCTGTTGTACACCTTCTCCAGAAACATCTCTAGTAATTGATGCTGATTCGCTTTTGCGTGCAATCTTATCAATCTCATCAATATAAATAATTCCTTTCTGGGCTTTTTCGAGATTGTATTCTGAAGCTTGAAGCAATCGAACAAGAATAGTCTCAACATCATCACCAACATAGCCAGCTTCTGTAAGCGTTGTTGCATCAGCAATGGCAAAAGGTACATCTAAAATTTTGGCAAGAGTTTGGGCAATTAATGTTTTTCCAACACCAGTAGGACCAGCAAGTAGAATGTTGCTCTTCTCTATTTCAACATCATCAAGTTCAAAGAAAGAAGAACTTGCATTAATTCTTTTGAAGTGGTTGTACACAGCAACAGATAGAACCTTCTTTGCTTGATCTTGTCCAATTATATGTTCATTTAATTTACGGTGAATTACATCAGGAGTTAGTAAAATTTCCTCAGTGCTTTCATTTTTATATGCAGCAATGTTCTCCTTTAGAATGTCAACGCTTGACTTAACACATTTATCGCAGATATAAACATCGGGACCAGCTACCATGCTTGACACCTCTGCTCCTGTTCTTCCACAAAATGAACACTTTACAGTTCCTTGTTCATTGTCATTTGTCATATAGATTCATTTCCTTTGTTTTTTAATCTTTGTAAGTTTTCTTGCGCTTTATTTAGATAGAGCGAATTTGGAAAAAGTTCTAAAAACTTTTGATATGTCAATTTTGCTGAATCGACATCTCCAATTCCAAATTCATAAATTTGCGCCAATAAATAATAACTTCTATCTGCAAAAATATTCAATTCCTTTCTTTCAGACAATTCTTTTAATACTTCAATTGCTATTGGATAATTATTCTGTGCAACCAATATTTCTGCATATTTCATACGTGAGATGTTCTTAAGAAAAAGAAGATTCTCTTTTTCGCTTAATTCTTTAAATATTATTTCAGAATCATTAAATCTATATTGATCAGTTTTCAACTCCGCATCAGCAAATTTTAGAAGGCTAAGAGAATCCATTTTGCCCATGTTAATAATCATTGAAAGCTCTATTGCATCATTAGATAAATCGTTTGATAAATCTTTGCTGATATTGGCTAGAGTAGTAAGGCTTTCTTCAAATTTGGCTTGGTAAAACTCTATCTTTGCTTTTAAAAATTTGGATTCCATCTTAACATTTTTTTCGCTCTTGGATGAAGCATAAACATTGCGCAACTCCTCTTTTGCCTTATCAAATTTATTTAAGCGTAAAGATATTTTTGATAATGCGAGATTAGCCCTTCCATAATAGAGAGAGAGGGATGAACTCTTGATTGCTTTATTAAAATATTTTGATGCATTTTCAAAATCCAGAAACTTGGTTTCATAAATATTTCCAATTCTAAAAAGAGCTTCGCTTGATATATTCCCACTAGTGGAGGATATTATAGACTCATATGTTTTTATAATAGGGATATATTTGTATGAATTTGTGGTATCTATAACTGTAACGGGTTTCCAATTTTGCTGATTCTTATTCCACTCGCTATCTAATTCTGCTTCAAGTGTTTTTGCAAATCCAACCATACTTTGAGGAACAAATTTTGAGCTGGGATAATTTTTTATTAAATAGCTGAAGGCCACGGAGGCAATTTCAAATTGAGTATCTCTAAATGCACTTGATCCAAAATTATAAATTAATACTCCATCACCACCCTTAATTTTATCAAGGTCTTTTGTCAAATCAAATGCATCATCAAATTGATTGTTTTTCAAATAAAGAAACGAAAGTAGTTCTTTAATGGCAATGTTCTCTACATACTTTTCAACAACATTAATACTCTGCCCTAAAGCTCCAACAGCAGGAAGATATGTTTCCATTCTCTTTTGAATATAATTTAACTGAGATGGTTGGGTCATTAACACAAAACAATATTCCTCGGCCGCACTCTCATAGCTCATAGTATATGAATAAATCTGCGCCAACTGATAAGAGAACTGAGTTGGGTTATCAGTTTTCCTTTTTCCCTCTTCCAAATATCTTATTGCTAGATCAAATGCACGATTTTGAGAAGTATAGTTTGAAATTATTGTATAATTAATTTGAGCATTATTATTGAGTAATATTCCTTTATCCCATGTTTCAATAGCCAACGCGCCATTTCCACTTATGTAATAAGTAGCTCCAAGCATTCCATATAATGTAACATCATTTGGACGATTTTTTATTCTTTTCATCAGAAATAAAACTGATTTATCATATTCTTTTAATTTCAAATAAATTTCATTCAACGAGTTTGCATATTGAATATTAGAGGGTTGTGTTGTTGCTAATTCTTCAAAGACAATTTTAGCTTTTTCTAGTTTTCCAGATTGTTCGTATGTTTTCCCTAGTCGATACTTATTGCTCAAATTGGTTTGAGAAAAAAATGTCGTGGAGGAGATGAATAATATGAGTAATATTTTATTAATCATTTAAATATTTCTCTTCAAAGATATTTCCAATCCCAAATAGTTTATTAGAATCCAGTGTGTTCTTAATTCTAGCCATCTCTCTTATTCCTTCTTCTCCATACATCTCTAACAAATAGTTTCGTTTCATTTTACCTACACCATGCTCTGCAGAAATTGTTCCATTTAGTCGAACCGCTTGCGTACAGAACTCAGCATAGAGAGATTTTGCAATTGTAAACTCATTATTATTTTTCGGAAGCATATTTAGGTGCAGGTGACAATCCCCAATATGTCCATAGCAAATATAATCTATATTCTTTTCTGCCACTTGTTTTTTCATCTCGGTATAGTAGTCTCTAAAACTCTCAATTGGAACCGCAGTATCAGTCCCAACTTTTTGAAGACCTTTTTTTGCAACATACTCTGAGACTTTTGAAGAAACCAAATGTCGAAATTTTTTAAACTTTTCTAGCTCAGTATTATCAAGGGCAAACCATGAATTTTCAATATCAGCACAATGGTTTTCAATCAATCCCATCCATTTATTAAAAACTTTATCTTCCGTAGCTGCAGTTGTTTCCTGCTCAAACCAGATAGCAGCTTTGTGATTCTCTTTGATTTGCTGATAATCCTCTTTCAAAAATTGGAGCGAATAGAAATCGAAAAACTCAAGTCCTCTTGCGTTAATATTGCTTTCATCCTTTGTTGTTCTATGTTTAATTGATTCTGCACGAGCATCATCAACAAAATTAAGAGCATCTTCTTCTCTATCAAAGAAAAGAATTCCAGAAATTAAACTATCAGCTTTATCCAATAATTTTAATTTTACTTCTGTAATTATTCCGAGTGTACCTTCGGAACCGATGAATAAATCAATGGCATCCATATTCTTTTTTACGAAATATCCAGCCGCATGTTTCACATTTGGGATGAAATAATTAGGTAAATCTATTTTTATTTTCGATCCAGCTTCGGTTGTGAGTTTTAAGGCTTTTTCATCTGCAAAGTTTTCACCTCTTTTGAGTTTAAGTAATTCGCCATTTGGAAGAATAACTTTTAACTCAATTACATAATTTCTTGTGGCACCATACTTAAAAGATTTCGCACCAGAAGAGTTTGTGGCAATGGTTGCACCAATAAAACAATCTTGCTCAGTAGGGTCTGGAGGATAGAACAATCCTACAGAATTTACTTCATCTTGAAAATCCCTTAACACGACTGCCGTTTGTACAATAGCATACTTTTCTAGTTTGTTAATTTCTACAATCCTATTTAGTTTGCTCGTAGAAATAACAATTCCACCCTCTGGAACTCTAGCACCAGTTAAACCAGTACCATTACCAGAAATTGTAATTTTTTGATTATTGTTGTTTGCTGTTTTTATAATTTCAATTACATCTAATTCGTTTTCAGGGAAATAAACAGCACTACAATAGCCATGATAATTAGCAGCATCTACCAAGAAATTTTCAATTTCTGATTTTTCTTTTTTGATTATCATAAGGTTAATAGGATGACTGACAGAATGATTAATAAACTAATTGTCATTTCGAACGAATGTGAGAAATTTTATATACGTCATAAGATTTCTCACAAAAAACATGTTCGAAATGACATGCTTTTATAAAAAGCTTATTATGTGTTTTTTCCATGTTTTTTCATTATCTCTTGCCACTCTTCAACTTCAAGAGTTTCTGATTCTTCAATAAGCATAATAGGAATGTCATCTTCAATTCGGTAACGTTTTCTCGTTTCTTTATCAACAGAGATTAGTGACTCACCTTCTAGAACTAAATCGGCTTTTGTTTCTGGGCAACAGAGTATATCTAACAATTCTTGATTTATCATTTATCTTCTCTTATTATTTCCTTGTTAACAAATAATCAGCAAGTGTTTCTAACTCCTCCTGAGTCATTGTTTCTTGGGCTGGCATATCTCTATTGTAATTTTCTTTTAATGCTGCCATACGAGGATTACTAAAAAATGCTTTTGGGTTTTTGAAATAACTAACTAAACTAATTTTCTCCCAGTTCTCACTAGTTTTTGCAAGAGATGGCCCCATTCCAGTACCATTTAGGTCATTCCCATGACAAGTATAACAGCGGTTGTTTGCTAAAAGATCTTCAACAGAAATTTCAGAAGATTCATTTGCAGGTGATTCAACATTTTCTGTAACCATTTTTTCTACTTCGTATGTTTCACTCTCTTGTCGATTTGTCATTTTTGATAAAACCAACAAAAGTATAAATAGTACTAAAAAAGCTGACACCCATTTTTGTGCGTTTGTCATTTATTTATTTCCTTCCAGATATGTTATTTAATTCATTATCGAAATTTAAGCAAACTAATTGCTTTCTTGCATCTGTTTATTATAAAATTTACGATAATCTGTTATTGTTTTAAATATTGTATTTGCAATTTCTTTCTGCCCTTTTTTGCTATTCAAATATGCTTCATCTTTCTTGTTGGATAAAAAGCCAGTTTCGACCAATACCGATGGCATTGAAGCACCCACCAGTACATAAAAACCTGCTTGCTTAACTCCACGAGAAGGAATTCGCTTAATATTTCTATTCCAATTCTGATCAAGAATTCCTGCAAATCTTTCTGAGTATCTCATATATGCAGAATGTGCCATCGAAACTAATATAAAATTTTCATCAGTTAATTCTTTATACTTTGCCTTATCCTTTTCAAAATCAATTACACTATTTTCAAATTCTGCAACTCCAATTGCCTCCTGTGTTCTTCCAGGTCTAAGCAAATAGACTTCAAAACCTTGAACATTGCTTCTTTTTTTACCGCCCAAGGAATTTGCATGAATTGAGATAAAAAGCTTTCCGTCATTTTTATTTGCAATTTTTCCACGTTCAGAGAGCTCAATAAATTTATCTGTTCTTCTGGTTTGAACTACTTTTACATCTGGCATTTTTTGCGTCATTAGTTTTTCTAGTTCTAATGCAACGGCAAGATTTACATTTTTCTCTTTTACACCAGTAATACCAACAGCTCCACCATCTTTTCCACCATGACCAGCATCAAGAACTAGAACATCAAAATTCCATTTCTCTTTTTCAGCAGAGATGTCTTTTCTGAACTTATCGAGAACATCATTTTGGATTGAAATCAAAATATCATCCGTATCAACATCTTTGGATGATGATTGCATTGAATTGGTGATTGACCCACCATTTTTTAACGCAAACTCAATTTGAATATTTCCTTTAACATGTTTTACATTTACTTTACGAACCACCCCAGTTGGTTTAAATTGTTTTACAAAGTTTGGATCAATAGAAACACCAGAGACAAAGAACAGAAGTTTTCCTTCAAGAATTGAAGAACGAAACATGTTTATTCTTTTCTGTGAATTTATTCTAATCAATGTTCCATTAGCCATTTCAGAAACTTCAATACCGTAAATGTCATAATCAGAATCAATAGGAGCTTTTTTTGTGACAATTATATTCGCGCTATTTGCTTCCTCCAATTGTTCAAATGCATCAATAGGATCACCAGTAACAATTAGATTTTTTTCTTTGTCAGAAAAAATCAATCTTTTTTGATATGCCATTTCAACATATCTTAAAGAGTAAACGGCTGGAATAAATACATCATTCTTAATGGAAAGAGTAGAAATTGGTATTTGATAAACTTCGTTTTCATAATTGTATTTTGATGAAAGAACAAAAAATTGATTTTTAGCAGTTACCTTCAAATTATAATTCTGAAATTTCATTTCAATTTTTTGAGCTGTCGGATTATAATAATAATTTCCGCTAAGAAATTTTGATAAGTCTTTCGCAGACAAATATGTAATACCTTTCTTAACTAGGTATGACAAGTGTCCCTTTTCTGCTCCTTTGGAGACAGAAATTTTCAGCAACCTTTGAGGGAAGACGAAGCTGGTTAGAAGTAATAACAAAAAGAAAACATTTTTTAATTTCATCTATTTACCTATTCCGCATGTTTTAACGGAGTGTTTTTTTGAATTTCGAACACTGAAAAACGAATATTGAACTTCGATTTCTTTTGCTTGCCATGTTGCGACATGTTCGATATTCTATCTTCATCTGCTTAACCAATAAATGGAAGAATAAAACCACTCTTTTTTTTGTACTCAGAATATTTATCACCAAAATAATCAAGCATCATTTCTTCTTCTTTTTTTGCTCTTAGAATAAAGAGTGGTAACTCAATAAATAAAACTAATGGAACAATAATATAACTGCCAAGAGCAACGCCTAAAAATAAATCACTTAGTACTTGGCTGATGTATTGTGGATGACGAATAGTTTTATGTAGACCAGTGGAAATTAATTGGTGATTCTTTTGAAGCGAGATTTCTTGTGAATAGAAGCTTTTCAAATTTTTAAATGATTTAACCTGAAGTAAAGCAAAAAGTGCAAAAAGGATTAATCCAAAAACTCTATAGATTTGATACTCATTTTGATACTCTATAGTTCCAATTTGAAACACTCCTAAAAGTTGAAGAATCAAAACTAATGCTGATATATTTAATGGTACTTTCTGCAAGTACGTATTTGGCTTTCTTTCGGACTTGGTAACGGAACGTTTTAATCCACCTTTTGCAGCAGAACTATTTGCGACAATTGATAAAAGTAAACCTATTCCAGCAATAATATTTATTGGATTCATAAACCTTTAAATTTATTTAGTCTGGAAATATAATAATTTGTTTTTTCACAAGTGTACTATTCAGAGCAGAAAATTATGAATTTACATTAATGCATTTTATTTTCTAGATTATTCAACTCGCAACTATTGTTATACTAATTCATCCTTGGAATTTTGAACCTAAAATTACATGTAGAAACTACTCTTTTTACGCTAAGCAAAAAATTACTTTCGACTACAAATTTTTATTAAAACCAAAAACGTAGTTTTTTAAAAATTTTGTTAATTTATATAGTATGGTTGCTTTGGCTCAATTTTTGCTTTAAGTAGTGTTCTGCTTTACAGCAATCGCTTATATTTATTGTTGTGTTTTATATCTTATTAAGGTATTATCAGGTTAAGTGTTTTTTAACTCAAAGAGTCAATTATGGGAACGGGTCAAATGTTAATTACTGTGGGTGCAATGATATTATTAAGTATAATAATTCTTAGCATTAATCAGGGTTATTTAGTTAATACCGAAGTTATGTTAGATGCTAAATTTGATCTTCTTGCTACTTCATTAGCAATATCTTTTGTTGAAGATGCAAATGGTTTAGCTTTTGATGAGAACACAAGTGGTGGAACAACTATTCTTAACGTATCACAATTATCATCTATTGGAGCTGATTCACCTGAATATTATAATTCAAGAGAAGATACAGATTTTAATGACTTTGATGATTATGATGGTTTACACGTTGAATATAATGATACTACTTTGAAATCAGCCATATATCATATTGACTGCGAGGTGGGATATATTACAGACATAAATCCAGATGTCTTTACAGCTTCAAAAACTTGGTATAAGAAACTTAATGTAACTGTTTTTAGTCCATCTATGACAGATACTATTAGAATGTCTACAGTTATGAGCTATTTTTATTTTAGGTAGGTAATTATGGGATTTAGTACATTAATTGATATTCTTGGAGCTACATTAGTAGGTGGTTTGCTATTATTAATTTTACTTAGGGTTAATGAAACTGCAACAGCAAATACATTTTCATATGCTGGAGAATTGATGGTTCAAGAAGGATTAGTTGAAGCTGTTTCAATAATTGAGCACGATTTTAGAAAAATGGGGTATTGTGAAAACTGGGAGTCTATGCCAGATCCAACGAATGCAATAATTTTTGCAGATTCTAGTCGAATTTCATTTCTAACAGATTTGCCAGTCGCGTTGGGGTCTGTTGGTGATGGCATTATTGATACACTCCACTATTATGTTGGGGAAACTTCAGAATTACTATCTACGGATAATCCAAATGATCGTTTCTTGTATAGAGTTATCAATAGTGAAACTCCCAAGAGTTCAAATATAGGAGTTACTAATTTTGGATTAATTTATTTTGATTCTTTTGGTAATAAAATACCCACACCAATACAAAGTGCATCTACAGGCTCAATTAAGACAATTCAGATTGATTTGGAGCTTCAAACAGTTTACTCTTACGACAATAACTACAATAGTGTGTTTTGGAGACAAATTAGATTAGCAGCTAGAAATCTAAGGAAAAGATAGGAGATTTTATTATGGGAGGAAAGGCCGCTTTATTATTAGTAATAGGTTTTAGTTTAATCTTTATTGTAATTGGACGTAATATATCTAATTTTTCAGTTAGAGCGCTAGATAACTCTATGAAATATTTTAATAATACCAGTGTACATTCAATTGCGTTGGCTGGTGCAAACATTGCAGCTAGCAAAGTTTTTTTTGATAATAGTTGGGATACTGGTTATGACAATATTTCATTTGGGGGAGGTCACTATAGTGTTGATGTTGAATTAATTGATTCAGTACGTGAAATAGTAAGGATATCGTCTGTTGGCACTATTGGAAGTGGAGAATATGAGGAGACACATGTTGTTGAGATAAAATTACAACCTAGTAGTTTTTCAAGATTTGGTTATTTTTCTGATAAAGAAAAAAATGGAAGTTCAACAATTTGGTGGACATCTAAAGATACTGTGTGGGGTCCTTTTCATACAAATGATAAAATAAGTATTAATGGCGATCCTGTATTTCAAGGAAAAGCAACCAGCTATTTAGGTATTTACGAATCTAGTGGTTCCGATCCTGAATTTAATGGTGGTTATAGTCAATCATCCGAAGAACTCCCTATACCTGAAGATGGTGTTGAAGGAGTAGGTAGTGCTGCACAGGACAATGGTCTATATTTTGATGGACAAGATACCGTTTACATTGAATTTAAAAATGATAGTCTCTCCTTCAAATATGGCGCCAATGAACCCGACACAACTTTGTATCTTCCTAGTGCATCACCCAATGGAACTATTTTTGCAAATGGGGCAACTGTACGATTAGAAGGTACTGTTGATGGTAGATATACAGTTGGAGCATCGGAGGCAACTGTTACTTCAACTAGTGGTTATTGGAAATGGAATAGAAGAAAAAGAAAATATGTTTGGGTTGAAACAACAACAACCGCTGTTCAAGGAGGAGAAGTATATCTTGATGATGATATAGTTTATAAGGATAATCCTTTAGATGGTATTTCAGATGATATATTAGGAATTGTTGCAGAAAATGAAATACTTATTACTGATAATTCCGCAAATGCTAATGATATTAATATTCATGCCTCAATGTTCAGTCAAAATGAAGGCTTCGGGTCTGAAAACTATAGTACTCGACCATCTGGAGGGTTTATTAATTTATTGGGTGGTATAACTCAAGATTCTAGAATGGCGGTGGGTACATTTAGTGGAAGTACAGTCCTCCATGGTTTTAGCAAAAGATACCGCTATGATGATAGATTTATGGTTATGTCTCCGCCTGCATTCCCAGGTACTGGTAATTTTGAAGTTGTTTCTTGGTTTGAATAATTTATTATAGAGTTTACTCTCTTTCCCTAAAGAGAGTTATTCTGGAAAAGTCTCAATTCTTATTGAGACTTTTTTTATATTCAAAAGCAAAATCAATCTACTTTAATTTTAACAGATATTTTTGGAACTACTTTGAAGAAATCAATTATACTCTGCTTTTTCTTTTTACTGCAATCAATTTTGCTAGGGCAACTTTTCTCTATAGATGGAACTATTATAGATAGAAATACTATAAGACCATTAGGATTTGCAAATGTTCAAGTATTAAATAGTTCTCTTGGTACTTCTTCCAATATAGATGGAAAATATATTTTAAGATTAAAGAAGGGAGAATATAAATTGGTTGCTTCCTTTATTGGATATAAATCAGATACAATTTCACTCCATGTAAATATGGATCTTCCAATAAATTTTAAACTTATCCGCACTTCTGTAAAGTTAGATGAAGTAACCATTTTGCCAAGTGAAAATCCTGCATTAAAAATAATTAGAGAAACAATTAAGACAAAGAAGAGAAGAAACAAAAAGTTAAACTCTTATCAATTTAATGCTTTTACAAAAGGAATAATTAAAACAACTCAAGATATATCAGCGAGTTCAAACAGCGTAGGGTTGGGGATTGGTATTAAAGATACTGCGGAACTAAAGATAACTGGAATTTTAGAGAACGAAAGTATTGGCTTTTTTCAAAAACCAAATAATTATAAAGAAGAAATAGTAGCTCAAAAACAATCAGCAAACTTTCCATCAACAATAAATATGTTAACAGGCGGAAGAGTAATTCAAAATTTTTATTCAGACGACATCCAGTTTTTTGGACGTGAACTCCTTAGCCCCATTGCTGATAATGCACTAGATTATTATTACTATTTTATTCGTGATACTCTCGCAATTGATAATCAAACAGTTTTCCATATTCAATTTGAGCCAGATTATGAATCCGATCCGGGATTTAGAGGCAATTTATTTATTACAGATAACACCTTTAATTTAATTAAACTTGATGTTCAATTAAACGATGCTGCTAACCCTGGTGGAATATTTTCGCGTGTAAATATTATTCAGCAATATCTTTCATACTCCGATTCAATCTATATGCCTATCGATTATCGGCTTTTTATTAGTGGAAATATTCTTGGAATGGCAAAATTTGCGTTTGACATCGAATCAATTCTGTATGATTATAATATAAATTTGGAAATAGATAATGATTATTTCGATATGGTAGTTCTCAAAATATTGCCAGAAGCAGATAAAATGGATTCAACTTATTGGAGCAGAAATCAGAAAATTCCAAACTCACTTGAAGAAATTAAAGCTTACAAAAGAATAGATAGCACCGAAGCAATTCCAAAAACATTTTGGGATAGGTTTTCATGGCTCTCTACTAGAATTTGGCTTAACGAAAATTTTTCAACCACTGGTCCTTTGGGCTTGTATCACTTTAACAAAGTGGAAGGTAATGCATTAAACGCTAGTCTGTATTATGATGATTCAATAAACAAACGTTTATCAAGTTCACTAGATATTAACTATGGTTTTGCTGATAAACAATTTAAGTGGGATGCATCAGCCCAATATCTTTTGGGTCAATATAGAACAACAAAAGTATCACTCTCTGCTTTCGATAAATTAGATGTTCTTTTTAGTGAATCGGATGAGTACGGAAACTTTCTTTCAACATTAACATCTCTATTTGGGCATTACGATTTTAGAGATTACTATTACTCCAACGGCTTTAACTTTAATATTACTGGTGCCCTTTTTCCAGTTCTTGATTTAGGGTTTGGCATAAATAACAGAACGGATAAAAATAGTTTTGTAAATACCGAGTTCTCGTTTTTCAAGCGAAATGATTTTTACGATCCGAGCAAGCAAATTTTTGAAGGAAAAATTGTAACACTCTCTACAAACTTTAAATTGGATTTTAGAAAATTTATTGAGGATGGATATTTCAGAAGAAGAACAGGGCAAGGTAAATCCTACGTTACATTGAGTGGCGAAGCAATATTTAGCAATAAATCAAAAATGAGTAGTAATCTCGATTTTCAGATTTACAAAATGAATCTATATCTTAGACTTAATTCCTTTAAGTCAACACGATATATTATCTCTGCAAAGGGAGTCTATTCGTCTGGACCAATACCTTATCAGCTAATGACGGCACTTCCTGGAAATATTTTACCACTAGGAAAGGATTATACTTTCCGTACTGTAGGAATTTTCAACTATCTCGGAGATCGTGTTTTTGCAATCAATTCTCAATATCAGTTTAATGATGAACTCTTTAAAATGTTAAGGATTCCATTATTAAAAGATGCTCGCATGAATCTAGATGTACACTTTAATGTTGCATGGCTCTCTATTTCTGAAGAATCAAAAAACATAAATTCAAATTCATTCAACAATAAACAGCTAGAATTTATTGAACCCCTCTACGAACTTGGCTTCGGAATTGGGCACCAGATAATTCCGCTTAAAATTGAATTTACTTGGCGATTAAACCATACTAACGAAAACAGTTTTGTAATTGGAATAAACTCGATTGCACTGTAAAAACAGCAGACAAAGAATCTGGAAGTCTCCACAAAAGGTAGGGTAAACTTTGGGTGAGGGGATAAAATTAAATCAATTAATGGAAGATTGATAGATGAACTATTGAATGGAGAAAAATTTGATACTATATTTGAAGCAAAGGTTTTAACTTAAATAGAACAACAAAGTCTAAATTATAGCCCCTTTGGTGGTTGGATTCTTTTAATCTTGGAGTAATAAATGACAACAACAAAAACATTTCTAATTATAGGTTTAATACTATTTTTAAGTTTATCTAATTTAGCTCAGAATAATAGGGTTAGAGATGTTGGAATAAAAGTTGGCGTATTAATGCCAGGGGAAAATAATGCAATTACAGATGTAAATGGAGTGAGGGTTGGTCACGTTACATTAATTATGGGAGATAGCATACGAACTGGTGTCACAGCAATTCTTCCTCACTCAGGAAATATATATCAGGAAAAAGTACCAGCTGCCATTTATATTGGAAATGGTTTTGGAAAGCTTGCCGGCTATACGCAGGTTGAAGAACTTGGCAATATTGAAACTCCTATTATTCTTACAAATACTCTAAGTGTTCCAACAGCAGCAAACGCTTTAATTGGTCACGGACTTTCATTAGAGGGGAACGAAAATGTTCGATCAATAAATTCAATTGTTGGAGAAACAAACGATTCCAGGTTGAATGATATTAGAGGAAGACACATTGAAGAGAAACATATTTTAGAAGCAATTTCTATTGCAGCTTCTGGTCCTGTTGAAGAGGGTGCAGTTGGTGCCGGAACGGGAACAGTTTGTTTTGGATTTAAAGGTGGAATAGGAACTTCATCAAGAGTATTGCCAGATGAATTGGGTAGTTGGACAGTTGGTGTACTGGTTCAAACTAATTTTGGCGGAGTATTAAAAATTAATGGAGCTCCAATAGGCGTGGAGTTAGGGAAGTATTATTTTAGCGATATATTAGAAAATTCACCCGATGGTTCCTGTATGATTGTTGTTATGACAGATGCACCTCTTAGTTCAAGGAATCTAAAGCGATTGGCTAAGAGAGCAATGTTAGGATTAGGTAAAACTGGTGGGATAGCTAGTAATGGAAGTGGTGACTACGTAATTGCCGTTTCCACAGCAAAGACTTTACGAATTCCAAATAGCTTAGATTCTAGTTTTAGGGATATTGCAGTTCTTAGAAACGATGAAATGTCACCACTTTTTTTAGCTGTAATTGAGTCTACCGAAGAGGCTATTTTAAATTCGATATTTATGGCAAAAACTATGACTGGTAGGGACGGAAATAGTGTAGAAGCTCTCCCTGTACCAAAAGTACTAGAGATACTTAAAAAATATAATGGAATAACAGAATAATTATGTCAAAAAAAATGATAGGTATTGTTGGGGGTATAGGAAGCTATGCTGGAATAGATTTAATAAGAAAGATATATGATTTAACTAATGCTCCGAGCGATCAAGATCATCTTCCCATTGCTATGATCTCTGAGCCTAGCAAAACAGTAGATAGAACAATGTATCTACTTGGTGAAACAGATGTAAATCCTGGATATGCAATTGCAGAGATTATTTCTACTTTAGTATCGAGCGGTGCCGAAGTTATTGGAATTCCTTGTAACACAGCACATGCCAAGCCGATATATGATGTTATTAAAAAAAACATCCCTAATTCTTGCACCTTGGTACATTTAATTGAAGAGGTAGGTGTTTATCTAAGTAATAATTATCCTGAAATAAATTGTGTTGGAATACTTGGAACTACTGGGACAATTAGCTCAAAAATATATCCAAAAGTATTAGAGAAGTACAAAATAGACGTATTGGAACCATCTGAAGAGACACAGAATCTTTTAGTGCAGCCCTCAATTTACGATAAGGAGTATGGCATTAAAGCTTTTTCTAATCCTATAAATCCAAAGGCTAAAAGTAATCTTTTAACCGCAGCTACTGATTTATCAAACAGAGGTGCTCAGGCTGTTATTTTAGGGTGCACAGAAATTCCATTAGCTTTAACAGAAAAGAAAATTGAAAATAGTATAATAATTGATGCCACAGCAGTGCTTGCTTCAGCCTTGATTAAGAAGGCAATTGATACATAATTTGTGTGTTTTGTTCTGCAAAGTGATTTGCCTCTCGCAGAATAAAAGTGACACGAAAAACTCTTTATTATCTCTACGTTTCATAGATATTTACCATTTACATAAAACTTTTTACACTACTAAATAAAAATAACTCCTACCACTAAAAACCTTTAACCAAATTACAAGTAGTAGCTGCGGCAAGCTTCGAGATGAATCCTTTTTACGTTTGGCAGTATTTTAGCATGGATATTGAAGACGCCAAAATTCAATAGGCTTATTTTCTATTATCTTTCCATTGTATATAGTAATTAAATTATAAAATACATTAGCACCGCACCCAGATAGACTATAATATATTTCATATGAAAAATCAGATGTTTTTCTAATCATTATTCTTTTCCTAATATCAATTTTACGTATAGGAGGGTTGCCAGGACCTGGCATTCCCCAAGATTCATCGTGATACTCGTTTTCCCCCAGGAGTGTGTAAATAATTTCTGCCTCTTTATTTAACATATTACTTTTAGAAAACTTTTCATTAATACTTTCAATAAACCTTTCATAACTTTGCACAGTGCTATATTCTGTTACGGGATATGTTCTATCTGGATATGGGTAGCCTTCGCCTTCTTCATATAAGAATTTTGAATCAACCTTTATGATGTTATTTAAGTGCTCTTTATTTAAATATATTTCTTTTTCTTCAGGTGATAAAGAATCAAGATATTCATTAAAATAACTACTTTGTTTTTTCTTATTTACGTTGTTTTTATTATCATTTGGGAATTGTGTATAGCAGCCTGCGAGTAAAATTGCAAGCAAAAATATATAAAGTGTATGATGGTTCTTTTGTAATTTCATAATATTATATTACTGCCTAACAGCTGATTAAAAAGCGCCGCAGATTTAACCTTCAAAAACGCTTGCGCAAAAACCGTTAATTTAAAAATCTTAACTAACTTGAACTACTTTTCAAAAACAACTCTCTCAAACCTCATTCAAAAAGAAAATCAACCGAGCGTAAAGGCGGTAGTTTTTGAGTTGCTAGTTTTATGGTTTACCACATGTTTAGCATTTCAATTGCACTTTTCTGATTCCTATTTAATTTAACTTTATCATTAGCAATAAGTTCTTTGAGCTTATCTTGTGTAGTTCTTGAAACTTTTTTAACAATATTTTCACAAAATTTAATTTTATAAACTATATCCTTATTTGAAAAAAATATTGAATAA
>CBDUTO010000018.1:0-44599 GCA_965370315.1 uncultured Melioribacteraceae bacterium | reverse complement strand
GTAAAGACCTTTTAGATGGTATTTTCAACAAAATAACACCTGATGATGAAATTGTAGTTTATCTTAAAGATTATTTGTTAAGAGAATCAGCCAATCAGAAAACAAAGAAGGATTTAGCCGCATTTAGCAATAGTTATAGAAGTGTTTCTGCAAAATCCAAAGACGTTTTATTTGAAAAGGCTTTTATAAAACCCAAAACGACTATGTCGGATATTAAAGAGGTCTTAACTGTAATTACTCCAACTAAAAAAACAAGGTCTCGCCTTCCATATTTTCTTGGATTTATTGGTATTGTATTATTAGCTTATTTTCTATTGAATAGTGGGAAAAATGTTTGGCTTCCCCAAAAAGCAGAGGGGAGTTTTAAGATTGGGGAAAATTTAAGTCGCGATTCTGAATTAAGTGAAAACACAAATATTTTCACAAAAAGAAATTCAATTGTAGAAATAGAAAACAATAATTCTTCAAGTATAATTATTCAAGCAAACAGTAATTTAATCCTTGACGAACTGGAAAGTGATTTTACAAAATTTTCACTTTTAGCTGGGGACATATCAATAATTAATAAAAAGACTAAATCTTTTGAAAAGCGACTTATTAAAATAAAGGTTAATGATGTGGGAATTATATCTAATAGAGGTAAATTAGACATTAGTTTTTCCAAGGAAAATGGATTAGAGGTAAATGTAGAGAGTGGATTTTCAGAAGTTCAATTAGACAAAGTTACATATTGCTTAGTTAAAAATTATCAATTTATAAAAACGAATAATAATAAACATTTAATACCGTTTCGAAAAAATGCAACTCATAAGTTTATAAAACTGATTAAATCTGTGAATCCACAAAATGTAGACAAACTAGCGATATTAAATATTATTAAAAGTTCTTCAAAGAAAGACTACTTAACACTTTATAATTTAATTTTAATAAGCGATAAACCAAGCAGAAAATTATTGCT
Source organism: uncultured Melioribacteraceae bacterium (assembly GCA_965370315.1). GTDB lineage: Bacteria > Bacteroidota > Ignavibacteria > Ignavibacteriales > Melioribacteraceae > 1-14-2-50-31-20. Next base: position 43,641 of record CBDUTO010000018.1, on the reverse strand, counting down.
AGATAAATTGAATACATTCTTTCCACTTAAAACACTTTTTGTATGGAATAAATTAGTGGATTTAGAAAAAAATGAAATAGAGTTTTTTAAAAACTTTCTAGTAGAGAATTCCTTTTAATTAAATAAAGAGATATGAATAAGAACAAACAATGGATGTTGCTAACCACATTTTTTCTTTTATGGTCATTGCTGTTTTTTCTTTCAATGCTATGGAATTATAAAACCGCAATTAACCCCGATGAAATTGATAGAGTAATAATAACACATATATATTTATGGATTATAGGAATTGTTTTCTCTCTACCAAGTATTATTATCTTATTTAAACGAAAAAATAAAACTAAAAACGAAAGTTTTAATGAAACAAATTTTGCGACACTATTTAATTCAATTTCCTCTCCTGCATTTCTTTTTAATAAAAAAACAAACCGTATTACCCATGCAAATAGTTTTGCAGAAAACAACTTTAAGATAAACAAACTCAAAGAAAATCATCTTGAAGTTAAGACTCTCAACAATTTAATAGATGAACTCAAAAAGTATTCTCACTCAGTTGTGAAGCAGCTAACAGCCGAACGTAGTTGCGTGAACATTGAAGGCAAAGAGCATCTATATGATGCGGTGTTACACGATATTTTTATTAACAATTCTTACTCTACTCTTATAGCTTTATATCTAAAGACCGAAAGCAATATAGAGCTTGAAGAAATGACTAAATATATAGAAGATTTACATGCAAAAGAAGATGCCCTCGAAGCAAATGCATTTGAAATGATCCAACTAAATATAAAGCTCGAAGAATCTGAGAATAATTTAAGGGAAGCAAATGCAAGTAAGGATAAATTCTTCTCAATTGTTGCTCATGATCTTAAATCACCATTTGTGGGTTTACTAGGTATCACAGAGATGCTAGATACGGACTATGATGAGTTTGAAGAGAAAGATAAAAAAGAATTAATACATAGTCTTTATGATATTTCAAAAAATACTTTTGAGTTATTAGAAGGATTACTTGAATGGGCAAGAGCAAAACAAGGAAGAATGGAGTATAATCCAAAAGAGTTTAATTTCTTTCAAGTAGCCGATTCACTCGTCAATCTCTTAAAAGCAAATTCTTTTAAAAAAGAAATTACATTACATAATTATGTTGATATAAATGCAACTGTCTATGGAGATAGAGAGATGGTTGCAACAGTTCTTAGAAATTTATTGGCTAATGCTATTAAATTTACACCACAACGCGGTACTATAGAAATTAAATCAGAAATTAAAAAAGATTTAATGGAGATATCAGTTTGTGATTCTGGAATTGGGATGTCAGCAGCAAATATAGATAAGCTTTTTAGAATTGATGTTAATCATACCACACTTGGTACAAATAACGAAAAAGGTACAGGGTTAGGACTAATACTTTGTCAAGAGCTAATAGATAAACATGGAACAAATATTTGGGCTGAAAGTGAGCTAGGCGAAGGAAGTCAGTTTGTTTTCACACTTCCAATAACTCAAGATTCATGATAATTCTACAAATACTATTTTCGATTTGATAATAAAATATTATTGTCTTATCTTGCAACATTGTTAACCACTTCTGATAAAACCCAAAACTATAGAATGATTTTATAGGTTTTTTTTTGATTCCAAATAAATTCATGGAAAGTTTATGTTTAGTTTCTGTACCAGAAAAAAATCATCCTTTTCAAAATTATATTTTAATTTAAAAGAGGGCCAATGTGATTCCAAAAAATATTTCAGATGAACTAAAGCGAATAAAAAGATACTCTAACTTTGGAGGTTTAGTTTGGGTGCTACTAATATCTTTATCACTCTTTTGGAATTTATATTCAATTAGAAAGCAATCAGAAGATATTGCAAAATCAAATGCACGCATATTTTTTGAAAAAGAGGCTGAATTCAGAAATTGGGCTTCAAGACATGATGGATTGTATGCCCCATTAAACGAAAGAACTCCTTCCAATCCTAATTTATCTCACATCCCTAATAGAGATATTGAACTCCCCTCTGGAGATTCATTAACACTAATGAATCCAGCATATATGTTAAGACAGTTACAAGATGAGTATAATGGATCTTCTCAAATAATTTCAAATATAACTAGCTTAAAACCTCTTCAATCGGAAAACGCTCCAGATTCATGGGAAAGAAAAGCTCTTTTAGAATTTGAGAATGGGAAAAAAGAAGTTATTGAGTTTAGCAAAATTAATGGGAAAGAACATCTCAGAGTAATTCGACCATTAATTGTGATAGAAAAATGTTTGAAATGTCATGAGGTTCATGGCTACAAAATTGGTGACATACGTGGTGGTATTAGTGTTTCAGTGCCTATCAAATCTTTCGGTGTACTTTCAAGCGAAATTAGAAATATTGCAGTCCACGTTTCATTAATATTGATTGGATTTATAGGAATAAGGTCAATTTCAAAAAGATTTTCTAAAAACATTATTGTAAATCAAAAGGTTAATACCGAATTATTTGAAAAGGATGAAAGATTAAAACTTGCTCTTGGCACAACAAATGCTGGTGTATGGGATTTGAATATCCAAACTAGAGAAGCTTTTTTTAATGAAAGATGGGCAGAAATCTTTGGATATACTTTGGAAGAACTTGCCCCTATTGATATTGAAACTTGGAATGAACTAGTGCATCCTGACGATTTACCACAACTTGATTTATTACTTGAGCATCATTACAAAAATGGGACTGAGCATTACGAATATGAAACCAGAATGAAACACAAAAATGGTGAATGGATTTGGGTACAAATAAGAGGGAAAGTAATAACAAGAGATGAAAAAGATAAACCAGTTAGAATGGTTGGTGTTATTGTCGATATTACAAATCGTAAAAATTCTGAAAAAGAACTAATTGAAAGTGAACATAAATATAGAGTAATTGCAGAACAAAAAAAGCAAATGACTTATGCATATGATATTGAATCTGGAAATATTGAATGGAGTGGGAATTTAATTGAAACTATTGGTTACACTATAGAGGAATTCCAAAATATTGATATAGCGAATTGGGAAGAAATGATTCATCCTGACGATAGAAAAAAAGTAAGTGACCAACTATCAGTGGCAATCGAAGACTGCAGCGATTTCTGTGTTGAATACCATTTTAAGAGAAAAGACAATCATTATTTTATTGTTGAAGATAGAGGAACGTTTCTTTTAAATAGTAAAGGTAAAGCAGTTAAAATGTTTGGCTTAATGAAAGATATAACTGAACAAAAAACAATTACTAAAAGATTAGAAGAGAGTGAAAAAAAATATAGATCCCTTGCTGAAAATGCTGTAGATACCATCTGGAAAGTTGATATGAAATTAAACCATCTATATGTGAGTCCTGGAATATTTCATACTACTGGTTATACAATTGCTGAAATGATGAAATTAAATGCTAAAGATCTATTCCCTCCAGATAAACTTATAGAAGTTGCAAGGCTACTTGCTAAAGAAATTGAATTAGGCAAGGAACATGTTGGGGTAATTTTTGAATCCATATACATACGAAAAGATGGGAAAACAATTCCAGTTGAGATATCAGCAAAGGTAGTTTGGGATGATAATGGTAACCCTATTGGAATTAATGGATATACGCGCGATATAACTGAACGGAAAAAAACTGAAGAAATAATAAAAAGTGCAAACGCTCAATTTTCATCAATTATGAATAGCCTTGATGCAGTAGTTTATGTTGCAGATATGGAAACATATGAATTACTTTTCGTAAATAATTCTCTTAAAAATGATATTGGAGATGTACAAGGAAGCATTTGTTGGCAAATAATTCAGAGAGATAAAACTGGTCCATGTGAGTTTTGTACAAATAATAAATTACTTACCGAAAATGGAGAGCCAGGAGAAACTTATACTTGGGAATTTCAAAACACAATTACTTCTAGGTGGTATCTCATTAAAGATAAAGCTATTAGATGGCACGATGGTAGAATTGTTCGTTTAGAAATTGCAACTGATATTACAGAATCAAAAAAAGCAGAAAATGCACTAGTTGAAAGTGAAGCGCGTTTCCGAACCACTTTTAATCAAGCAGTTGATCCAATATTTATTGCTGAAGTTACAGAAGGAAATATTCCTATTGTTTATGATATTAACAAAACTGTTACTCAACAATTAGGCTATACAAAAAGTGACTTAATTGGTAAGCCAATGAATTTAGTGCATATATTTGAAAATGAGGAAGACATTCTTAAAAGAGTTAAGTTCCTACTTGCTGGAAATTTGGCAATCTTTGAAACTAAAGCAAAGAAAAAGAATGGCACTCTTATACCTATTGAGATGTCGGCAAAAAGAATTAGAATTAATAATAAATATTATTTATACATAATTGAAAGAGATATCTCTGAAAGAAAAAAATGGGAGAAAGAAATTTTTAAAGCACAACAAAGATTAGAAGAAGAGAATGCAAACAAAGATAAATTCTTCTCAATTATTTCGCATGATTTAAAAGCTCCTTTTGGTGCATTACTTGGTATTGCTCAACTTTTGGAAGAAGACTTTGATGAAATGACGGACCCTGAAAGAAAAGAAATGATTCATGTAGCAAGAAAAAGTGCAAACAATATTTATGAACTTTTAGAGGGTCTTCTAGAATGGTCTCGTGCTAAAACTGGAAGAATGGAATTCACCCCTTCCATTATTAATTTACATGAAACTTCTTTGCATGTTATTCAAGTTCTTGAGCAAAATGCAAAAAATAAAAACATACGCATTTTGAACAATCTTGGAAATAATTCTTCAGCATACATTGATGAAAAAATGTATCGAACAGTTTTAAGAAACTTAATAGCAAACGCAATTAAGTTTACAGCAAAGGGTGGTGAAATAAATATTAGTTCTAAAATTAAAAAAGGTCAAATTGAGATTTCAGTTTCAGACAATGGAATAGGAATGACATCTGAAGAGACTAATAAACTATTTAGAATTGAAATTCATCATACAACTTTGGGAACAGAAAATGAGTCTGGTACAGGTGTTGGCTTAATTCTTTGCAAAGAACTAGTAGAAAAAAACAAGGGTAAAATATGGGTTGAAAGTGAATTTGGAAATGGTAGTATCTTTAAGTTTACACTACCAGTTAAAGCTTGAGAGTTAAACTATATTTCTGGCATAACAAAAAAAAGCGATTAGAATTCTAATCGCTTTTTTAATGAATAAAATTTATACTATCCTTGCATCTTTTTCATAAAGCCCCATGTGAAAGCTAAAACCATTAAAAGTAGTAATGGTGCTAAAATCATTGCTACAAATTCTGGGGAGAAAAACAAAAGTTGTTTTCCAGAACCTAAGAATGTTAATGCAATTCCACCAAGACCAATTAATACTTCTCCAACAGTAACAAAGATAAATCCTTTAGGAGCTTTACCCATTTTAACTGCAAGAATTGGAATTATAAATACTGTTAAACCAAATACTGAGTGAACAGAAGCAATTGCAACAACTTGTAAACCTCTTGGAACTTCAGGAATAAATCTTGTAAGAATAATTGCAAGTAGTCCTATTACTGCAAATATTTTGTAAGGCTTACCAAATTTTTCTTTGTGAAATTCGCATACTAATCCTACAGCAAGTGCTAGTGGAATTAATGTTGTTACAACTATGATTTCAGGTCGTGGTAATATTTCCATTCCAAAAATTATTAGCAATAACCCAGAAACTAAAAGCACAACAAAAGATACCATATAAGGAATATTTGCACGTGGTTTTGGATCCTTGCTTTGAAAATCTTGAAATAGCCTAAAAACTAGGTAGGCAGCTGTTAAACCAGTTAGTAATAGAGCAATTAAGTTAACAATCATTTTCTTTCTCCTTAATTATGTTAGAGTATAATCTATTTATATAAATATATATCCATAACAAATAATAGGAATTTCTTATTCAGATAAATAATTCCTATTACAATTTTAATAAAAATTTTACTCTTTAGATAGTTTATTATTAAATAGTTTTATCGTAAATAATCGCAAAATGAAATGTGAACAAATCCCTTTACCAAAGAACTTGTTCACAATAATTATGTATAATTATTGTGTTTTGCTTTATGCCCTGTATACGCAAGGGTAAACCATCTTCCAACGAAAGCATTTTTTTTACAAGACATTAATTATTTTTTTTAGTTCATTTCGACTCCGATCAATGAACTTGTGCGTACGAAAACGACAAGTGTTTAATGCTTTTTAGAATCTATAATATTTAATCAATCATATTCCCTACTTTGAAACCTAAGTAAACTGTGCGTGGAAGCATTGGTCCGTATACGTAACCAGGGTCTCTATCAATTCCACTATCAAAATCATTTTGATAAGAATTAAATATATTCTTTACACCAGTATAGAACTGGATTGATGCACCATTGAGTTTTACATTGTATCTTACTTTCATTCCAAGGTCAAAGAAACTATTAGATTCTCGTAATTCTCCATCATCTGGGTTTGCTATTTGCATTCCAAAATATGGAACAAGCATTTTACCTGTGTAGTTACCAGTTGCAGAAATTCCAAATTTATTTATAGGCTTCCAGTCAATAGTAAAATAGCCGTAACTATCAGGAGTTCTAAAAAATTTTGTTTCGTTAAACTCTTGTTGTTCCTCGTACTCGCTTGTTTGTAATGTAAAGCCAGAATTAAAAGAAAAATCTAAATTTGGAACAACATTTAATTCGAGATTAATTCCTTTAATAACCGCACCCTTTTCAGAATTAGTTCTAGTATATATAACTGTTCCGTCTTGGTTTGATGAACTATATTCGTTAACAAAAGGATTTTGTAATTTGGTATAAAATCCCTCAGCTAAAAACCCCAAATAGATAGAACCTATTTGTTTGTTAAAATCTAACGATGCCATATAACTATGACTTGTTTCCTGTGAAAGATTGGGGTCATTCCTATGAATCACTTTTCGTGAGCCAGAAGTTTCGATGTGCAAATCTTCATCAAATATTTGTGGTGCACGGTAGCCTTGCGAATAACTTACACGAGCTTGCAAATAATTTTGCACATCATATAATAAATTTATTCGAGGACTAAAGACATTACCTTCTACTTTTGAATATGGATATTCTTTATCTTCAATATTGTAATGGTCAAATCTTCCGCCAAGTGAAACTTTAAGCTTGTTCCATCTTATTTCGTACTGAGCAAATGCTCCAACTGTATTTGTAATTTGATCGGCAACAGTTGTGTTATCGGTGTGTGGAATACTTACTATTAAACTATCAACTACTATAGCGTTATCAATATCGAGGTAACCAAGTTTTACATCTTTTAACCACGCTCCTTGATTTTCGATACCAAAAACTAAATTGGAATTTTCAAAATATGCGTTATACTGTGCCCCTACTGTGTAAGAGAAGTCGTTTGTTTTTCCATAATCTCTTAGTGATTGCTCGGCTCCGTAGTAAGAATCTCGGTTAACTTTTTGCCCCGAAGCAAAAAACGAAAGCAAATCGATATCCCTAAAAAAGTGTTCGTAGGTTAATGCTCCAGTTGTTATGTTGTGTTTTAATGCTTCAGAAATATCGGCTTCGTGGTTTGCAAAATCAAATTTATTGCCACCTCTTCTTTCTTCTGATATGTGAAAAAAGTCAAGTGCTAACTTATCTTTAATTCCAAAACGATGAAAAAGGCGAGCACCAATAGTTGTATTTTTTAATAATGGAATTTCTGAAAACGAATCGTTGTTGGCATCAAACTCTTTTCTATTTCTATAAAAGCCATACATTGCCATTCCCGTTTTATGGTCGGAAGAAACTATTGAAGTATTAAAATTTACAATGTCGTCATTTGCAGGTGTTCCAGAATTTTCGAGACCAACACCAATAATTTCTCTGTTTACACCAAATTCGTAAGTATCATAAATGGGGTCTTTCAAAATTAAATTTATTGTTCCCGCAATTGCATTGCTACCATACAACGCAGAGCCACCGCCACGTATTATTTCAACACGTTCAATCATATTTGATGGAATTAGCTCTAAGCCGTAAACGCCAGCAAGTCCGCTAAAAATAGGACGACTATTAATTAATATTTGTGAATAAGCTCCTTCAAGCCCATTCATTCTTACTTGTGTAAATCCACAATTCTGACAATTGTTTTCGGTTCTAACACCAGATGTGAAATTTAAGCCTTCGCATAAAGTTACTGATTGAGTCGTTTCAAATGTTTTGGCTGTTAATATATTAACAATTGTTGAAGCCTCTTTTTTGTTGGTTGCGTTTCTATCGCTTGTTACTACAACCTCTTCAATTCCGAGAACATCACGTTCTAATTCAAATTTTAGTTCCATTGTTTTGTTGGCTTCAAGAACTACAGTTTTTTCTTCTGGTTTATATCCAAGCATTTGAGCACGGATTGTAATTTTACCTACAGGCAAATTTATAAGTTGATAATGCCCAGTCTCATCGGTGGCTGCACCAATTGTTGTTCCCTTTACCATTATATTTGCGAATTTTAAATGCTCACCTTTGTGAGTTACATGTCCTATAATGTTTGCATCTGATTTTTTTGTTTGCGAATAAAGTGTGTGTGATACTAGCATTAACGCAAGTATCATTATATATGTAATAGCTTTCATTTTGTTATTTCCCTTAGTAAATAAATTTTGATGATATTACTGTTTATCGATTAACAAGAGTTCAATTTCTTAAACACTTGAAAGGATTATATTACAGTAACATTAAATGGATAATAGTTAGGGCAGAGTTCTAATTAATTCAGCAATTATAGTTTTGTTGAAATTCCCACATTTCGGTAAACTCAACGTAACACAATTTTACATCTCAGTGGTATTCCTTTTGAGAAACGAAATTGTGGAAATTTAGCTGTTCTTTCAAAAAAGGATGCTGATATTATTAGAACTTAGCCTTATTTATTAAGAAAACGAGGGTGGACCTCTTAAATGAAGGGCTGAAATATACTTTGGTTTGAATATGCTAAATTTTGTATATGAAATTACAAACCAAACCGAAAGTATTAGGAATAGGATAAATGTAGAGATACTAAAATTTTTGGTAGTTGAAGATATTAGAGAATAAAAATCTAATTCAGCTTTTTTATGAGTATGACTATTGGATTTATTACTATTTGCCGATTGGCTTTTTGTAATATGACTATGAACAATTTGAGTTCCATTACTAAGAGTATGGATGTGAAGAGTAAAAAAATTAATTGTTAAAAAAGATAGAAAAAGAACTACTGTAAAAAGAGCAACACTCTTGCGTTGAGGGAGATATTTTTTATTAATTATTTTCACTATTTAAATCTAATCTAAATAGTCTCATAAAACAAGAAGATAAAAACCTTAATATCTTATTTTTTAAAAAGATATTTCCACCTCAGAAAACATTAAGTAAACGCCCAATAACTGACGTTCACTACAAACATTATTTTATTTTTGCTTTATATCCTGCATAGGCAAGAGTAAACCACCCCCCAACAAAAGCAACACCACCGAATGGAGTGATATAACCGACATAAATTCCAGTAAAGGAGATAATATAAAGACTACCCGAAAACATTAGGATACCCGCTAGTAATAACCATCCAGCAATGTTTAGTAGTTTAGTTTGATCTTTCCATTCATTTAATGCCCATACAACTGCAAACATTGCGAGAGTGTGCTGCATATGGTATCGCACAGCTTTTCCAAAAGTAATTACAGCATCATTATTGGCAATGGTTTCTGCACCACCGTGAGCACCGTATGCCCCTAGTGCTACAGCTAATCCGCCAAGTATTGCTGCGGTGATGAAAAATATTTTTTGCATTTTTGTATTCCTTTATCTTTTATAAGCATTTATGAGTATTATAACTAACGACAAAGTGATTATTCCGCTGAGAGAGCAGAATAGAAAAATTGTCATTCCCGATAAAAACATGCGGGAATGACAGCGATTATTTACAACAAAAATATTTATTAAAACGCTACCACAAGTTGTAAAGTTCCCTTTCGGCAACGCTCTTGGTCTTCTATTTTATTTGTTAATAATTCTAAACGTGCAGAAACGTTCTCGTGAAACTGATATCCTAATCCAACAGTAAATCTATTTTCGTAATCATCAACTCCATTAAAATCTCTATCTACTTTTGAATTCCACTGACCATATCGTAAAGTAAAAAATATTGGCAAAGAAATAAATTCTTCTAATTGAGTTAATGCTTGAACATAAAAACCTCCGTGCATTTCTTCAGCTCCTACCGTATCTTGCTCACCTGCATAAATACCTTTTGCCCATAAATATTCAGACTTTATCTCTATAATATCTGTCTCAATTAAAAGATCAATTCCTGTCAAGCTAGATTTTGTTTCATCAATTTTCACAAAATCAGTTGACTGAGAAACTCCAGCACTTAGGAATGGAAGGAAAGAATATCTTAAGTTTCCACCTAAACTAATACCTTCATAAAAACCATTTACTGCCCAAACATGGAAACTAAAATCGTTATGCAACATATGAAAATCCACACCAGTATCATTCCATCCATCAATTGTTTTTTCATAGACTAATGGTGCACTTACAATTGGTCTATCTGGCGAAGCAAATGACAAATAGTCTAACCCAAAATTTATATCAAATTTTCCAATAATAATTCCGACATGATTTATTGTCTCTTCGCGCCTTGGGTGAATTCCCTCTTTATTAATGAAGTTGTAATGAGCATAAGCCATTGCCAATTCCATATTTTGTGTTTCGTTGTTATAAGCAATAGCTGTTCCTAGCGAAAAACGAGACTGATGTGCATAACTAATATCTAATTCAAATTGATTTATTTGAAATTGGCTATAATCACTTTCTGTGAATTTTTGAGTATTTATAACATCAAAAAAACCTGTTAATTCTGCTTGTGCAATTATGGAACTATTTAATGTAAGCAGTAGTATCACAAAAAATTCAAATACTTTTTTTAATAAAAAACTTTTCTGTTTCATTTTGTCACCTCTTAACAAACTCTGTTAGAGTCTCCTTCTTTCTTTAAAAAGAAATTTTTGTAGTAAACAAAACTTGAAATAAATAGAGCCGAGCCTATAGCAACATAAACTGGTGCAAGTAGATATTTAGGAATAAATGTTGTTGTTCGCATAAAGATGCCCATACTCATCATTATTACAATCAGTATATACATTTGCCATCTTTGAAATCCAAAAATGCAAGCTTTTTCTGGATACTCCATTATCCTATCACTATTTTTTTTAGCAAGTTTACTAAAACCAAATGAGGAAATTATTAGCCCCATTATTATCCCGATGGAATAAGTGAAAATAATTTGCCATTGTTCAAATGCTGGAAGCCACTTAGAGGCAATCCAATTTAAGAGAACACCAACGCCACTCCACATAATTCCTGAGATAAGTATTAGACACTTTTTATTTACTGAAGGTTTAAATTTATTAAGCATAAATTTGTTTTATCTAATTTTCTATTTTATAATTTTAACTATAAATGTATTTTCTGGAGTTTCGAGCAAAACAATACGAACTCGTTCTTGCCAAAGATCCCCAAACTTAATAATTTCTTCTTTGGATGCTTTTCCGCCAATTAACAATGGCATTAGTTTGCCCATTTCTGGGTTACTTGGTATTGCACTTGAATTATACGCAACACTTACTTTTTTACCAGTATCCATTCTTTCAAAAATTGCCTCAGCTAAAATTCCATCAGCAGAAGGATTTTCATTTTCATACATCATTAAATTATAACGACTGAACTTCCCTTTCATTCCCTTAAATCCTGTATCTCCAGCAGCACCAGTTATAAATGAGACAACTTGTGAAATTGGTCCGTTTACCTTTTCATCAGGCGCACCTTTAAACGTTACTTTTATTTCTCCGCGTACTGGTGTATCATCTCCATAGAGTTCCTTTAAGCCTAGCTTTGCCATCATGTAACCGCCAGATACAGCAGGGCAAGAGTGACCACTATATTTGATGATATCTGTATAATGATATACATAAGGCTCCCCAGCATCTGAAGCACCAAGTGCAAATGCCAACGGGTCAATCAAAGTAATTGGTTCTACTTGATTAAAAAAATCTCTTTTAAACTTTGTTTCATCAATTGTGTTTTGTGCAGATAATGTTTGTGCCATAATAATTCCTAAAATTAATACTGTTTGTCTTTTAAATAAATATTTAAAATATAACATTACACATTCCTCCAATTATCTTTGCTATTTAAAATAAAAAAGAGCCGTCCTTGGACGGCTCAGAAGATAGGAAAATACTTTTTACATTCTGTAACTTAACTGAAAATAAACCATGTTAAATTCTGCTTCTATAATTGCAGAAGGAACTGTATCTGATTCAACAGAGTTGTGCAATCCACGAGTATAAGAAAGAGTAGAAGATAAATTATCATTCCATGATTTATTAACACCAATAGAGATATGGTGTTCAACTACAGCAATTGAACCTAAATTATAGACAACATCTTCTTCACCAATAGGAGTTGCGCCATATGACCAACCACCAATAAATTTCATACATGATGTCGCTTGGAATTCTGCACCAAAAGCATAAACTATTTGATCATCCCATCCAAAAGTTAGAGGCATTACATAACCATTATGTGATGTTAATTCTATAACATCCATAACTGCTGATTGATTAATCCACTTAACATCTGCTTCGAGAAGCAATTTTGGCATTGGTGCATATGCAACACCAAAAGCAATATTTTGAGGACTATTCATTGTCATTGAGTAAACACCTTCGCCACCAGCCATTGGATGAGGGCTTGTTCCATTAAATTCATATTCTGCTATTTGCATTTCTGATGTATAAGATAAACCAATATTCAAGTTTGATAATGGTTTGTAAATTAAACCAATGCTACCTCCAAATCCCCATCTTTCTGATTGAGGAAGAGTGAATGCAGGTGTTTTAAGTGCTAAGGATTGATTTCCTATTTGCAATGAAGCTCCAATAGTTAAACCGTCAGTAATTTTGTAAGCAATTGTTGGAGTAATTTTTAGTAATCCTTTTTTAGAAACTATTGAAGCAGTCTCTGCAATAGGTGTATTTGGATTATCAGGCATAGTGTTTGCAGAAAAATCAACACCAAGTCCAGAAACCCCACCTGCAGCAACACCCAAAATAAGGTTATCACTAACTTTAACGACAAAACCATTTCCCATTCCGAGATATGAGTTTGCACCACTCTCTGTGGTTTTTTCTATTGGAGTACCAACAGCGCTTGTAATCTTTCTTGGAGGATTTACAAGACCAAGACTTACGTCAAATCCAATTTTATCTAAATCCAATGCACCAATTGCTGCTGGATTATAAATCATACTAGGAGCGTCAACTGGAGAAGCTATAATAGCACCACCACGAGCAAATTGCATTGCAGTTACACCAATCATTTGGTCAGCTTTTTGTGCAAACAAAAACGACGTTGATAAAATCAACAACAAAGAAAGTAATATTTTTTTCATTTTAATTCCTTTTAAATAACTCATACTTCATATTAGAAGTTAGGTCTAATTATAAAAATAGTTTTATAAAGTTTCTTTTATAAGTCTGTCATTTCGAACCAGTTTTAGGAGAAAATCTTTATGATTGTTTAAGATTTCTTCCATTCATTCGAAATGACAAAACAGTAAATACTTATGCTTCAACTTCTTCTTTTTCAAGAAATACATTTCTGAAAATTGGAAGTAAGAACATTACAAAAAGAGCGAATGACATTACTCCACCAACAAGCCACTCAAATGAACTTCTCACAAAGTAACCATCAAAACCAATTAGAGCAGTAGCTAATGCTGTAAATAGAACTGTGTAATATCCGAATTTCTTTTTCATTGCAAGGAAAGGGATTGCTATTACCATCAAATATGATGATGCATAATTCATAAATCCACCAAGAAGTAGAGTTAATGTATTAGGATCATAAATAGCTTCTGCAGTATGTGTTAGTAAACCAGCATCAATTTGTTGTTGAGATGTTTTAACTAAGCCAATTGCATCGTAGTGATCTAAGTTAGTATAGAAGTTACCCAGCTGTGTTAGTGACGAAGTATACTCTAAATATTCTGGGATAAAGATGAAATAACGAACTCCATGTTGTCCATTCATAAATACCATACCAGCAACAACACCTAAAAATGTATATGGAATAATTTTGATGATTTTGTTTTTGAGAGTATCTTGATCAACAAGAAGAAATATATAATAAAAAATTAGACCAAATACCATTGTCCAAAGTACTGGAGCAGCAGGGTTTGCCCATTCAGGAGGAGGCATAATACCAGCAACAGGACCTTTTGAATAGTCTGATACTACAAGAACCATCCAAGGTATCCACATTGTCATTCCAGCAACTGCAGGAATAGCTGCAAGACCTAACATTGATGCTCTTGCCCACTCTTTACCGTCATAAACAGCTTTGGCTATTACAATAGCTAAAGCGCCACCAAGCCATAATACTACAAACCAAATACCGTAAGTAGCACCTAAAATTGGTACTGCAGGGTAAAAGTCTGGATCAAATGGAATTAATCTTGTCATTACTTGATCTAATGCAATTTTCAGGGTTTCCATTCCCTGTGTTGGAAAGACATACATCATCATAATACCAGCGATAACGGCTGTAACTGCCATAATTGTTCGCTGTATCGCTGTTGTTTTGTTGAACATAACTGTTCTCCTTAGTTAATTGATTATTGTTGAATATAAGAACAAAGTGAATATTTACTTACATTATTTATATAATAAATTCTTATTAAAACTAGTTTTACATTTTCTTTATATTCCTCTGTTAACCGGCTAGGCCAATAACAAATGATGTTGTTGTAATTAATAATACTATTGGAAATAGAGCTATAATTTTTTCCTTCGTCAAAACTGATTTGCCTGCCTTAAGTAAACCTAATAACATTCCCCCACTTCCAATTAGTACTCCTCCAAAACTTATCATCAGTATTTGATTCTCTGCGACTCCAGTATAAAATAAAACTATTGGTAGGAAAAATATAACCGAGCCGGAAAGAAAATGAATAGCACCAAGAGATAAGGACGCAATTTTCCCACTTGAAAATAATCTAAGAGCAACTGCTATTAAAAATCCAATACCAATAAGGGTTGAATACATTGTGGAGGATTCTAATTTGTCAGTGACTAGACCAAGTGATAAAGTAATAGGAATTAAGGCAGCAATTATAGCAACATAATTGTTCTCCATTATTTCAAATCCCATTAAAAGCAATAAAAGGCATGCGAGTAATAACAGGCCAAAGGAAATAGTATATAATGTCGTAGTTAAATTTGAGTATGGCTCCATACCTTTAATAATTTGATATCCTGCAACATGTCCTGTTATCAGATATATGATTCGTCCAAGAATGGATTTTTTTTTCATTTGTTCATATTATTATTTGTTATAAAATGGAACTCTTTTCACTACATAGTTCCTATAATTACCATAATCATTGAACCTAACATGTACAACGAGGCATACTTAAACAACCCGAAATTAACACGCTCAGAAGGTTTAAAAACACTAAAACCAGCAAGACCGACAATACCAACAGTTAGAACAGCAAATAACCTCATATAACCCCAAGATAGCCCGAGACCATAAGCAACACCAGCAATAGCAAGTGCAGCACCAAGACTTGAAAGAGCTATAATTACTCTAGTATTATAAACACCGTAAGTAGAGGGAAATGTTGGAACGCCAGCTTTTTTGTAGTCTTCAAAATATTTAATACTAAAAGTTAGTATATGAGTAGGTATCCAAAGAAGAATAGAAACTGCAAACATAATACCTAGTGCATCAATTTCACCAGTACCAAGAGCTCGTCCGGCAAGTATTGGCATTCCTCCAGAAATTCCACCCCAAACAATTGACCAAGCTGTTTTACGTTTAAGCCAAATTGTATAGATAACTACGTCAATAAAAAGTCCAGCAAATACTACAACTCCAAATATGAAAGACATACTAAGAGCTAAACCAACACCCATCACAGATACAATCAACCCAAGAAGTAAAGCTTCGTTTGGATTAAGAGTTCCAAGTGGAAGAGGACGATGTTTAGTTCTATCCATTTTGGCATCGATATCTCTATCGTACCACATATTAAGTATTGTGCTACCGCTTACAGTTAAAAACAAACTAATTGTTAAGCCTGCAAATGTTTCCCAAGTGGTTACTGGGCACCTAGCACTAACATACCCTGTTATACCAGTTACGAGTAATAATGCTGTTTGCAAGCTCTTTATTAAAGGCCAATAGAGTTTGAATTTTCTTTTTATTTTTAATTCGTTATTCATATCTATATACTTCTTCTTTTTTGTTTAATTAAAAACCTTCGAGATTTTGAAAACCTCGAATGTTTTATATAACTATTATTTTATTTCTTCCACTACTTCTTCTTCAACTACTTGAACATCACGTGCACAACGGAAACCTATATACATACTGTAGAAATCAGGTCCTGCACTATTTTTTGCCCAAGCAAAAAGATTATATTCGTAGTTAGTACGGCTTCCACCACGCATGTAGCGATAATGTACATCAGCATGATCATCACCTACCCACTGCCAAACATTACCAGCCATGTCATATAAACCATATGGAGATTTATGATCAACAGTTTCATAACCATCATAAGTTTTACCGTTAAAGAATCCAACCGGAGTTGTTGTTATTTGTTCGCCATACATTTTGTCAAACAAAGTGTGGCTACTTAAATAATTAGCTGAGTTACCAGTAATATCTTCGCCCCAAGGGTATGTGCGTCCATCTGTACCACGAGCAGCCATTTCCCAACAAACTTCTGAAGGTAAACGCCATCCGTAAAATTCAGCATAAGCATTTGCACCAAACCAAGTTACAAAAGTAATTGGATGGTTTTCATAACCCTTAACAACTGAGAATGTTTTACCATCAAATTTAATACGAATACCTGGCTCAGCTAAATTCATATGCATCCAATCTCCAGCAGCAATTTCAAATTCATGCTTATAGCCATCAAATGGATCTCCTTTGTAATATCCTTTAATTGTATCTGCAACCATCTTAATGCTTCCTTTTGCTAAAGCTTCATTTAAGTATTTAGCATATTGAGCACTAGTTACATCTGTAATCATTATTTCGTAAGCTTTATCAATCATAACTTCATGACGATGTTGACCTTCTAGGAACTCTCCAGCTGGGATTTCAACCCATGCTTCAAAGTCAACCCCTGTTTCTACATATTTAATTGGCTTTAATTCACCACTTTTATCTTGTGCAGTACAAGAGATGCTTAGTACTAAAACTAAAAGCAATAGTGTTTTTATAATATTTTTCATTTTTTCACCTCTTCCGGAACGTTAACACCTTCAACAGGAACAGCTGGATGTACTCTATTGACATCCAATTCAGGGTTAGCTGCTTCTTTTTTCCATAAACCTTCTGGTTTAACAAGCTCAAAGAATCTCCAGCCTAAGAAAATAGCCAGCATTATTAATATTCCACCTAAACCGAAATCCATTATAAGCATGGTCCAGTTAACAACTGGTTGTTCAAAGTATTCAGATACAAAAAGTCTTTTCATGGAAAAGATTGTTGCAGCTGCAAAAGCAAAATCACCACCAATAATTAATATCCAACCAGCCCATTTGCGGGTTTTACCTTTCATACCAGAAATATCCCAATAATACATAATTATTATAGTAGCAATAATTGCTGCTAATATATGCCAGTGACCAGTTAAAGTAATACGCTCTTCACGAGCAGGCCACACACGGAATATTTTCTCTAATTTGATTGCCATGAAAATACCAATTCCACTAACTGTAAAATTCATAAATACCATTTGGAAACCAGGTCCAAATTTAAGTGGATCGTGCAATAACGCTTTTATCTTATCCATGAAATTTGGTTTTTCAATTCCTTGTTCTTCAATTCGATCATGAATAATTTTTTTCCATGAATAGATAACATATAATAATGCTGAGAACATTACACCAACTGATCCGAAATAGATAATTGTGTGTGCTGCAGGAACCCAAACTATAAGTAACGCACCAGCAGTAAGAGTAATTGAACCCCAAATCATTAAATGCATTGCAACTTTGTGTATCATGCCCTTAAAGTCCATCCATCTCCCAACAATAAGTGTAATTGCTACAGCAACTAGAGAAAGCATAATGTGCAAATGACCAATAATTGCATACTCTAATGAAGTTTTGTGAGGATTACGAATTAGGTTTTCGGCTAAAAACGTTTCATGCCCGTTACCCCAATAAGATCCTGTAACCGCACCCCAAAGTGAAGATATTACAGTCAATAGTGCCATTGTAAAAAAAGCAGCACGTTCAAGGTCAAAACCAGATTTGGTGTGTGCATACGGGCTATCTTTTGCAATGTAGTATTCCTTGTTAAACGGTGATAAAGCTACTACCAAAGAAACACCAGCAAAAAAGACTAATGACTGACCTACTAAAAATAAACCATGAAAAATGTATGCATGTCCAAAATAAGCGAACCATAATCCAAAAATCATTGCAGTCATATAACCAACTGTAATAGTAGCGTTAATATTTGCTTGTTGGTGCTTTTTCATAGGCACAAGAGAAGTAATCATATATACTTCAATTGCTAATACAGCCATAGCTATAGTATGATAAAGAAGGATAATACGCCCTTCACGTTCCCAGTGATGAAGCTCCATACCGAGAAGGTTGACAGTTAAATCTCTAACTCCCCACTCTACCATTGGACCTGACAAAGTTCCCCATATAGCTGTGACAAGTGCTATCATCGAAACTGCGACAAGTATCAATCCTTTTGTAGATTGGAAAAGATAAGAAAATCGACTTATTGATTTCATTTTTCTTCCTTAATTAATTATAAATAAGAATTTTTAATCTGATTATAAATACAGTATTTTATTATAAATATTTTTTCCATATACTATTTTCCTAATAGCTCTTTAATATTTTCTAAAAGGATTTTACCTTCATCTTTAATATCAAACTCGTAATTGGATAATCTCCATTTGGTAACTGTATAGCGAATAGAACCTATAATAATTCTAACTAGTTGAACTTTAGAGAGCATCTCTTTTCGTATTTCACCATTCAACTGTCCTCTACTAATAATGCACATAAGAGCATCTTCGTGCATTTTTAATAACTTAAAAACTTCCTTCGATAAAAGGTTTTCATTTTGGAAAATCGATTCTGAAAAAATAACTGCAGCAACTGCAGGTTTCTCATGAAAATAATTAAAGTGGTGAGTAAATATTCTTGAAATCTCTTCCATCGCAGGTTTGTCGGAAGAACAAGCACTCTCTAAAGTGGAAGCTGATTCTTTTTGAAATGCTTTGAGAATGCTATGAAGAATTTCGGTTTTGCTTTCGAAGTGCCTATAGATTGCTCCTTCAGTAACCCCAACTCTCTTTGAGAGATTTTTTATTGTAAATCCTTGAATACCTAAATCAGCTATAAGCTGAATAGATATCTCAATTATTTCTTGTTGCTTTTTTGTAAATATCATTATAAAACTCAAGTGAGTGAATACACACTTACTAAGTTAAGACAAACCACTCTGTTTGTCAATAAAAAGATGTTTTATCCTTTAGCTTTTTTTTAAAACCAGAATTTCATCAATTAGAGTTGATATTATAGTGTAAGATTTTCACGCTCTTACTATTTTTCGAATCGTAAACATCTTTTGATATAACTTCATAATAAATTAGTTTGCAGAAGAATAATTTGAAATAAAAAATTAAAGAAATATATTAAGCTGGAGCAACGATGGAAAGCACAAATAACAATTTAGCAGTTTATACTGCTGGGGATGAAACGAAACAGTCAATTATTTTCGTTCACGGATTTCCTTATGACCACACTATGTGGGATAAGCAAATTGAATATTTAAAGGATAATTTCTTTTGTGTTACTTACGATATACGTGGACTTGGGGCTTCACATGTTGGAGATGGACAATACACAATGGAAAAATATGTAGATGATCTATTTTCAATTATCTCGAAACTAAATTTGAACACACCTATTCTCTGTGGACTTTCAATGGGAGGATATCTTGCTTACAGTGCCGTTGAGCGAAACCAAAGTATTTTTAAAAGTGTAATCTTTTGCGATACAAAACCAAATTCTGACACTGATGAAATTAGATTAGTACGAGCAAATAAAATAAAACAGATTAATGAAGAAGGACTTGAGGCTTTTGTTGAATCGTTTGTACCACTTTGCTTTAGCAATGAATATCAATCAAGTTATACAGAGAAATACACTTCTGTTAAATCACTTTGCAAAACTAACAACCCAATTGGAGTTAAGGGTGCACTAATTGCAATGTTAAGTCGAGGTGATTCAATTCCATTTTTGAAACAAATAAAACTTCCAACACTCCATCTCTGTGGTGAGTTTGATACTATGACTCCTCCAGAGATGATGAAAGAGAGTGCATTATTAATTCCTAATGCTAAATTTAAAGTAGTACCAAACTCTGGACATATGTCTCCAATAGAAAATTCAGAATTTGTAAATGAGGCAATTGAAAAGTTTATAAAATAAATTATCAAGTTTTACAAGAGACGTAACTCAACATTTCCACATCTTAACCTCCATGACAATATTTTGTAATGGAGGTTTTTTCTTTCTTAGAATATTTCCCATTATTATTTAATAACTTCAACACCTGCGCAAATAAATTCTTTACCATGCATATGCCCAAGTAGTTCAACTATTTCAGCGTTCAAAATAGTAGCACTAACAGGTTCGTGTAAAGAAACTCTATGAACTCTGTTGTTTTTATCTTTTGCATCAAAAGAAATAATCCCTCCTGTGGCCGTTTTGCTAATTCCACTCTCTTTAACAATTGATACATTAATACTTTGATTTATTTCACTCACTCCAAATTTGGAAAAATCTCCAAGTTCCTCTGTTGGAGCAAAGTAGATGAAATATACTATTCCAAGCAAAGTAATTACTAGTACTGGAAGTATAAATTTTTCTATTTTTTTCATAGTTGTTTCCTTTTTAGATTTATAGTTAAGCAATGTGCTAATTAATTTTTATTCTTAAATATAATTAGAATAGTAGATCACAAATGTTTTTCATTTATCAACCTTTTACTTCTGCCGGAAACCATTTATACAACGCAGGCAACACAATTAAAGTAAGTATTGTTGAAGTAAACAATCCACCAACGACAACTGTAGCAAGTGGTCTTTGCACTTCACTTCCGGTTCCAGTAGCAATGAGCAACGGAAGTAATCCAAGCATTGTGGTTAATGCAGTCATTAAAACTGGACGCAATCTCAACTTTGCTCCTTCAATTGAGGCTTCATCAATTGATTTACCTTCACGTAATAACTGGTTTAAATATGTAACAAGTAGCATCCCATTCTGAAGTGCAATTCCAAATAGAGCAATAAAACCAACCGATGACGGAACAGAAAGATTTTGGTTTGTAATCCAAAGTGCAATTACACCTCCAACTAACGCCAAGGGAATATTTATAAATATTAGCAAAGTACTTTTAATCGAATTAAAACTTGTAAATAATAAAAAGAAAACTATTAATAAAGTAATTGGAACGACGATGGCAAATCTCTTATTAGCTTCCTGTTGAAGTTTATATTGCCCACCCCATTTTGTAAAATATCCAACTGGTAGTGTAACTTGGTCATCAATTTTTTGTTGGCTCTCATTTACAAATCCAACAATGTCCCTACCAACAACATTACATTGTACTGTAATAAAACGCTGATTTTGCTCACGTGTTATTTGTCGAGGTCCTTCAAGCTCTTCAATAGTTGCTACTTGGCTCAATGGAACTTTCATTCCATTTGGAGCACCTATTAAAAGTTCTTTTATCACCGTACTGTTATTTCTAAACTTAGGAGCAAAGCGTACAAGAATATCGTAACGCTTAATACCTTCAAATATTTGTCCGGCAGTTTCACCACCAATTGCAGTTTTAATTACTTCCTGTACATCCGATAAATTTAAGCCGTATCGAGCAATTGAGTGACGGTCAACTGTAATTTTCAATTGTGGTTTACCACTTACTTGATCTACTTGAATATCAGCTGCACCTTTAACCTTTCTAATAACTCCGGCTATCTCCTCTGCTTTCGATTTTAGTTCTACAAGATCATCACCAAAAAGCTTTACAGCTAATTCTGCTTTTACACCCTCTAACAATTCATCAACTGTCATCTGAATTGGCTGTGTAAAATTAGTTAATACTCCCGGATAATTTTCTACTTTACTTCGTATCTCCTCTTCCAGTTTTGTTTGGGTTAATCCTTCTCTCCATTCATTCTCTGGTTTAAAGAGGATATACATTTCGACACTATTAATTGGGTCAGTATGAGCACCTACTTCGCCACGTCCTATTCTGCTAACTGCTCCTCTAACTTCTTCTACTTTCATTATTCTCTTTTCAACAAGTAATGCTGTTCGTTTACTTTCTTCCAAGGAAATTGAAGGAGCAAGAGACAACCTAACAACGAGGGTTCCTTCATTTAATGAAGGAGTAAATTCTGAACCAAGTTTTGGATAAATTATTATTCCGAGTAATAATATTGAAATGCCGAGTGCCATTGCAGCAATTCTGAATTTAACAAAAAATTTCACAAGAGGATCATACACTTTAATCAACATCCGTACAAGAATATTCTCTTTCTGTTTATTGACGTCACTTTTAGTTTTAGACTTATTTTTTAATAAAAATGAAGTGAGCACAGGGGCAATAGTAAGTGCAAAAATTAAGGAACCAAGCATTGCCAGTGATATAGTGAATGCAAGAGGTTTAAATGTTTTTCCCTCAACTCCGCTAAGAGTGAAGAGAGGAATAAAAACAGTTATAATTATTATAATAGAAAACAGTATAGGTTTTAAGACCTCCTTACTCGCTTTTGCAACAACACTAATAAAACTCTCATTTGGATCTGATTCTTTCTTTAACCTATCAATATTTTCGACAAGAACTATACTCCCATCTACCATCATACCTATCGCAATCGCAAGACCACCAAAAGACATAAGGTTTATTGATATTCCAAAATAATTCATTCCTATAAATGCAAAGAGAATTGAGAACGGTATTGAAATTGCAACAACAATACTAGGTCTTATGGAACCCATAAATAGAATTAGTACAATTGCTACTAGGACAATTCCCTGTAAGAGGGCATCGGTTACAGTACGTACAGCCGCAACAACTAAAGATTTTTGTTCATAATATGGAACAATGTTAACACCTTCTGGAAGTGTTTTGTTTATCTCTTGCATCTTCTTTTCAACCGCACTTATTACAGTTGATGAATTTGTTCCAAATAATTTAACCACTTGACCAGCCACAACTTCTCCAATTCCATCTCTTGTTTGAAGACCTCTTCTGATAGCACCACCAATTTTTATATCGGCAACTTGATTAAGATAAATTGGCGTTCCATCATCCGATTTAATTACTACATTTTCTAAGTCTTCAATTTTTGTTGCTAATCCTACAGAGCGTACTATAAACTCTTCAGCATCTTTCTCTATAAAAGAAGCGCCAACATTCAAATTGTTTTTCTTTATTATTTCAACTACATCATTTATTGTAACATTGTATCTTAACAAAGCATTCGGATTTACAACCACATGAAATTGTTTTTCATAACCACCAATGCCAAGTACTTCAGTTACACCAGGAACTGTTTGAAGTTGAAATTTTATAACCCAATCATGCAAAGACCTTAATTCTTCTAAAGTATATTTACCAGTTGTGTCATCAAGATAATAGAACAGTACTAGACCCATACCAGTTGAAATTGGTCCCATTTGCGGATCACCAAATCCTTCTGGTATTTGTTCTCTAGCTTCTTGAAGCCTTTCATTTACTACTTGTCGAGCAAAATAAATATCCGTATCATCATCAAAATATATGTTTACAACAGAGAGTCCGAAATTTGAAACAGACCTAATGTTTTGCAAATTCGGTAATCCGTTCATTGCTGTTTCAATTGGAAAGGTTACATATTTTTCAACCTCTTCTGGCGCCAATCCCTCTGTAACAGTAAAAATCTGTACAATGGAAGGAGAGACATCTGGGAAAGCGTCTATTGGTAACTTAATGTAACTATAATATCCCCCAGCAAGTATCACAAAACCAACAACAATTATCAGCAAGCGATTCTTCAACACAAAATCTATTAATTTATTCATCATTTCTCCTAATGATTATGCCCACCGCCAAACGACCCTTTCAGCAATTCAGATTTAATTACAAATGCACCCTCAGACACATAAACATCCCCATCATTTAAGCCCGATAATATTTCAGCATATCTACTATTAACCAGACCAACAGTAACTGTACGGGGTTCAATACCATTTCCCTCTTTTACAAATATTACTTTCCCACCTTCATAATTTTGAATGGCATTAAGGGTTACCGCATATTTAACATCAACCGATTTTGTTAATACCTGGGCCGAGATAAACATCCCAGGTTTCCAATATCCGTTTTTATTATTAAGCTTTACACGTGCAGTAGCTGTTCTTGTTTCTTCATCCAGAGTAGGACTTATATAAAATATTTTTGCAGAAACTCCGTTTTCATTTTCATCAAAGTAAATATCAGTTTTTTGATTGAGCTTAATTTTCATTAGATCTTTTTGATAAATATTTAACTCCGCCCACACATAGCTTAAGTCCGCAATTGTTACAACGTGTTCATGATCTCCCATTAACTCACCTGGTGTCATATGTAAATCCAGCACAACCCCATCCATAGATGATTTAACATCATAAGTAACTAAGCTTTCATTACTCTCAATTACAGCAATCACTTCATTTTTCTTTACTTTATCACCTATTTTGATATTTACTTTCCGAACAATTCCAGCAAAGCGAGGAACAATATGAACCAATCTATCTGGATTAGGAACAATCTCCCCTGTTAAATCATTATGTTTCATTAGTTTAATCGAACCAACTTTTTCAAGTACAATTCCAAGTTCTTTTATTTCACTATCATTCAAAGTTACTATTTCTTCGCCATGCTCATTATCATTGTGTTCATTTTCCACTTCTGTAACTCCATGAGAGTCATCATGAACATCGGTTAATTCGCTATGGAAGAAATCTGTTCCTATAAACATTGCAAAAGCGCCTATCACTATTCCTACTAAAAGGAAGAGAATTTTCTTCTTACTTTCCATTATTTTAATTCCTATTGAATATTATATTCTGTTAAGCTTTCAATTTCTACAACTATTCTATTTACATCACACAAAGTATTTAGATATTGGTTTTGAACTTCGAATAATGTCCTCTCGGCATCAAGTACATCAAGCATTGTAAATCTTCCAAGAAGGTTTCCTTCGCTGATTATTTTAAATGATTCTTCAGCATCTGGAATAGATTCATTTTTTATTTTTTCAGAAATACTTAAGAGCATTCCAAATTTTCTATAAAGAAGATTTAGCCGCAATGTTAATCCATTTTTGATTGATTCATATTCTTTGCTCTTCTGGTCTAACCTAATTACTGCTTCAGCAATTGAACCTTGATTTCTATCGAATATTGGCAAAGGCATTGACGCGCCTAACACAAACGCATTTGCATTTACTTCATTCATTCTTCTATATCCTGCACTTACTGTTAAGTTTGGAATTGATAGAGATTCTTCCAAATCAATTACAGCTTTCTGCTTATCAAATTCACTTTCAAATCGTTTCAAGTTTGGATTGTTTTCTAATCTTGAATAGAGTGCATCATACTCTGGTAATTTATTAATGCTTTTTAATTCACCAACTAATTCTCCAATAGATAAACTTGGATCATTCATTAATGATATTAATTCGAAAATCGCTGAATCGTAATCAGCTTTTAAAATGTTTATATTTATCTGCAATGAATTCACAATTATTTGTGCACGCGAAACTTCTGCTGGAGAAATCTTTCCAGCTTTCACACGTTTTTTTAAATTCATAATCCGCTTTTCAGAAGTCTCTATTAGCTCACTGTTTTTCTCAATTATTTTTTGAGTAGCGAGAGCATCGGTAAATGTTTTTCTAATTTCAGTTACTACATCTAATCGCTTTGCTAAATAATCCCATTCAGCAAGTGATACATCCATCTCAGCAACTTTCTCACGCTTGCTTATCTTTCCAGCAAGTTGAAAATTTTGGCTTAAGCTAGCGGTTATTTCACTTCCACTAAAACCACTTAAATCACCGCTTCCAAATATATTTTCAACATCCAATCCGAATTCAGGATTTGATATTAATCCACTTTGTAATTGAAGTGCTTTATTAGCATCAATATTTTTTAATAAATATTGTAACTCAGGGTTGTTTTTAATTCCTTTCTTCTCTGCAATTTCCATTGTTAGTTCACTACCAACTATTGTCTGTGATTCTATCTCGGATGTAATTATTCCAAATAGAATGACAGTGAGAAGAGACATTATTTTACACATAAAATCTCAGATGACTTATTTTGTTTTTGAGTTATTTGTTAATGGGGCAAATTTGATTTACAGAAAGGGTGGTATCAAATTAGAAGCGAAATAGTAGTATAACTATCCAATACTTTATTTTTAAATATCGTTTTTTCTTTTTGATTAGAAATATTAGCTAAGTCATCATCTTGAAATAAAAACAGGTTACTTTCTAGAATGGTTCTATTTATGAAGATTTTATTTTGCGATATATATTGTTCTTCTTCAAAACAATTTATATCGAGACTTACATCTTCACAATCTTTAGTACTAAGTTTAGATGATGATTCTTCTTTGTCATCAAAAATTGAGTGTGGGGTGCAATCGTCGCATTCATTAATATTCTCAACTTCGATGTGCCCATCATTACCATAGCATATAACATAATTATGCATAATATTATGCATAAATGTAATATGGCTTAGAATAACCAGAATTAAAATGGTGCTTGTGATTTTATATCTTAATTGATTTAACATTATGTGTAAATATACTTTTTAACTGATTTAAGTTCATAACTATCTTGCCATCTGTCGTTTTTAACTAATATGAGAACTCTTTAACAATTCATAAGATTTCTCACCAAAAAATCGTGTTCGAACTGACAATTTCTATACTTCACTCACTTAACAAATTGTTCTGCATAATATTTTGGCGTTAATTCCTCTCCAGTTGCTTTGGTAATTAACTCATTCCATGGATACAAAGCTCCATAAGAAAAAAACAGATGTTTTAAATAATCTCCAACTTCTGACTTGCCTACAAAGCTTTCATCATTATTTTTTTCTAATTTTAGAACTTTTGTGGTAATATAATTATGAAGTTGCGAAGCAAGTAATTCACCGAGCATATAATTGTGATAATAAGCTGGGTAAAGTGCAACGTGTATCTTCGATGCCCAGTCTGGTTCATCTCTTCCTTCTGGTTTTTTCATTAATTGATATTTCTCAACTAATTGCCACCAGATTGCATTTAAATCTTGCTCTGGGTTTCCATACATCTCTTTTTCAAAGCGATACAATACTTGTACCCAACGACTGAATGTTAGCTGTTCGCTACGAAGCGAATTAAAGCTTGACTCTGCAATTTCACCAGCTTCCTTTTCAGAAATTCCAACCATCTCTTTTAACCATTTGGGATTATGAGACAAACGTCCGAAGAGCATTGCAATTGATTCAGTTGTAAAGATGTGTCCGTAAATTCTTAATTGCCAAGGTAGTTTGTGAGATATTTCTTTATCATAAACTGCATGACCAAACTCATGGAGCATTGTTCCCATCCATCTTTGGTTTTGCTTAATATTACAAAGTACTCGAACATCACCAGCTCTATCAATATCAACACAATACGCATGTTGATATTTTCCTTCTTTTTCGTAAAGATCACTATTTTCAATTAGATCATCAATATTAAGATTAATACCATTAAAATATTCTTGAGTGATTTTACTAATATTTTTTCCAACAAAAGACTTATCAATATCTATGTTATAAATTCTAGGTCCTTGCTGGAAAAATTTATCCTCGTAATGCCAAGGCATTAGTTTGTTTTTTTCAACATCATATTTCTTTGAAAGATGAGAATCTATATCATCTTTTAACTCAATAAAACTACTCTCAATCAAAGTGTCTAATTCATCAAAAAGAGTATCAAGCGATTCCAAATCTTGCTCACTAAGTTGTAAAGACATTTCATGATAGTTTTTAAAACCTAAATCTCTTGCACCTTTATTCCGTAACTTAACTAATATTAACACATCATCAGCAACAACTTTGCCAATCTTTTTACTCTCTTCCCAAACTGTTTTTAATTCATCAGCATTGGTTGAAGTCTCAAGTATATCATCAATTTCATTATCGGTTATTTTCTTGCCATTTACTTCAGCTCGGAATGTTGAAAAATCCTTCTCAATTTTTGTAGAGAGGTCTATTATCTCTTTGTGTAGAACTTCATCAAACTGATTGCCAGCAAACTCGTTGTAAATTAGCTCTAGCTCTCGCTTCCTAACACTATTTGTAATTTCACCAGACTCTTTAAACTCTTTTAACTGTTGGAATAAATTCTTGTCTGAATATAGTTTACTAATCTCTAATTGCAATTTTGCTGATTCATTATAATCTTCCTCTGAACCACTAATTGAAGCATCAAAGTATTTGAGATTAGATTTGGTACTTAAACCATCTATCCTACTGTAATACTCTTCTAAAAATTGATTGAATTTTTCTTCCATGAAAAGCCTGCCCCCATCCATTTAAATTTATTTAAGATTTATTAATTCGTTATCTCTAACAAGTAAGAGAATAGCTGACTGTGAAACAATAATTAGCTTCTCTCCATCAAGTTCAATTTCAATTGCATCTTTTTTCAGGAATAATGCCTGATCCCCTTCCATTGCTTCAAGAGGAATATACTTTGTTGCACTTGTGTTCTTCCAAGCTTCATCATCAGCCGGAGCACCAACTGGATAACCTGGACCTACTTTTAATACATATCCACTATGAACTTTCTCTTTCTCAACAACATTAGGAGGCAAGTAAAGTCCACCTTGTGATTTTTTATTTCCTGCATATGGGCGGATTAAAATCTTATCGCCAACTACAATTATTTTTTTAGTATCTATCAAATTTTTCTCTACTACTTATTACAAATATTAAAAACATTTTGGTTCAATTATAAACCTTGTTTCCCTAAATTTCTGAAGATTATAATTCCAGAAACTACTGCTAATAGAATAAAGGACATTGCTAGTAAATACTCTCCAAAAATTAATTTTCCTATTCCAAATAAGGAGGTATAAACTAACACTACTCCTAATATCCAATTCGCAAACATAAATCCAAAACCTGTATCGCTCTTTACATCTGGTAATTTTGCAGCTATTTGCTTCCATCCTATTCCACCTGGATGTACTTTTCTGTAAAATTTGAGTAATGTTTTCTCATCAGTTGGTTTAGTTAAAAATGTTACGATTAGCCAAACTACAGATGTACCTGCTACTATTGGATAGAGTGTAAATGGAAATTTCATATCAAAACCGTAAGTAACTATTGGTAAAATAATAAAAGGAGTTATCATTGCTGATATTTCTGACCACGCATTAATTCTCCACCAAAACCATCTTAAAATTAATACTGTTCCAGTACCAGCACTAGCTGATAGAATAAATTCCCAAGCTCCAGATATTGTTGTTAGCGCATACTTAGTAACAAGTAGTGCAAAGATGATTACAAAAACCATTGAAATTCTTGATACTAAAATATAGTGTTTATCAGTTCCATCTTTAACCAAAAAGCGACGATAGAAATCATTAATAATATATGAAGTTCCCCAATTTAACTGAGAGGCGATAGTTGACATAAATGCTGCAAGAAATACTGCTATTAACATTCCAAGTAAACCTGCTGGTAAATATTTAATCATCAGTTTTGGATACATCACTCCTGGATCAACTGTATTTTCATATCTATCATAAAAGTCTAAAAATTCTTGTGACCGTGCTTCTTCAGTTATAGTCTGCGTTTTGTGTACTTCTACAACTTGCTGATATAATGCAGGGTTTTCATTCTGTAATATTTCTGGACTTTGTTCGCGAGGTAAAAGAATCAATGCTGCTAAAGCCACTAAAATCCATGGCCAAGGTCTTAAAGCATAATGAGCAATTGTAAACCAAAGAGTTGCAAAGAGACTATGTTTTTCATCCTTTGCAGACATCATTCTTTGAGCAACATAACCACCACCACCTGGATCAGCACCAGGATACCAACTTGCCCACCATTGAATTCCAATATGTGCAATAAACGCACCAATTGAGAGAGAAAGAACTCCACTTGTTATTCCACCAACTCCAACCTCTCCTATACGAGGTAGAAAATCGAAAACATATGGTGAAAGTTGTGCTTGCATTCCAGAAATACCACCAACTTCTGGTAACTGAACAACTATAACTGCTAAAATAATACATCCAATCATTGCAAAAACAAATTGAAAACTGTCAGTTCTTGAGGTTCCAACGAGTCCAGAAGCGGATGCATAAATAGTGATTATTATTACCAAGACTACGACAAGTAGAAAAGCATCGAGACCGGGGAAAACAACTCGAAATATTTTTTCCATTGCTTTGTTTACCCAACCCATTACAATTGCATTCATTAGTAATCCAAGATACAACGCTCTAAAACCACGAAGCACAGCTGCAGCTTTTCCAGAATATCTAAACTCAGTGAATTCAACATCGGTAACAATCTCAGCCCTTCGCCATAATCTTGAAAAGAAAAAGACTGTAAGAACACCACCAATTACCAGATTCCACCACATCCAGTTTCCAGCAACTCCATTTTTTGCAATAATTTCTGTTATAGCCAAAGGAGTATCTGCAGCGAACGTTGTTGCTACCATCGCTGTTCCCGCTATGTACCATGGTAAATTTCTACCGGACAAGAAAAACTCGTCTGTGTTTTTACTAGCCTTTTTTGAATAATATGCTGCGATTGCAAATATTACAGCAAAAAATGCAACTATTACTGCAATATCCAAAAACTGAAGTTGACCCATACTTAATTCCTACCAATTAATACTAATTTATTACTTTATTATCTTAAGAACATTAAGATAATAAAAATCTGAACGACACTTTTATCCTTTAATAAATATATACATGGAAATATTTTGGATAACTACTTTTTTGACAAAAGAAAGTAAATGTCATTAATATGACAAAATGTTAATAGTATATAAATATATTTTGTTTTCAAAAAACAAATAAAATTGATTTAAACTATATTGCATTATAAAAATGAAATTAAGAGGAAGAGTTGTGGACATAATTCAAAAGTACAAAGATGTTAGAAGCTCCTCTATGGAAATGGTAAAACCCCTGATGATTGAGGATTATGTTCTTCAGGCCGAAGTATTTGCAAGCCCCCCAAAGTGGAACTTGGCACATACAACTTGGTTTTTCGAAGAACTAATTCTTACAAAATTCAAAAAGGATTATGAAGTTTTCCATCCTAAATATAGTTTCCTTTTTAACAGTTACTACAACACCGTTGGAGAAAGAGTTGCTCGCCCTAACCGTGGCAATTTGAGCAGACCAACTGTTGATGATATAATTGAATATAGAGAATATGTTGACAACCACATTCTAGATTTTCTAAAATCCAATAACATTGATAAAGAAATCAATGAACTTATTATACTAGGTTTAAACCACGAGGAACAGCATCAAGAATTATTTTTTAGCGACACAAAGTATAATTTCAGTGTAAATCCACTTTATCCTGTTTATTCAGATAAAGCATTTTGTGAAGATGAAAATGATTCTGGAGATGGTTTTGTAACAATTGATAAAGGACTCTACGAAGTTGGATTTAATGGAGAAGATTTTCAATATGATAATGAACTTGGCCGTCATAAAGTTTATCTTGAAGACTTCGAAATTTCTGAAGGTCTTGTAACAAATGGTGAGTTTATTGAGTTCATTGAAGATGGTGGATATGATCGTTATCAGTTCTGGCATGATGAAGCTTTATCTTGGAAGAAAGAAAACAATATTGCTCATCCGATGTATTGGCATCAAATAGATGGTGAATGGTTCCAATATACTTTTGCAGGAATGCGGAAAGTTCAGCTAAATCACATTCTTACACATATTAATTATTATGAAGCTTCTGCATTTGCACAATGGAAAGGCATGAGACTTCCAACCGAGTTTGAATGGGAAATTGCTTCAGATAAATTTATTTGGGGTAAGAGATGGGAATGGACTGAAAGTGCTTATCTCCCCTATCCAGGTTACAAAAAAGCTGATGGAGCTGTTGGCGAATATAATGGTAAATTTATGGTGAACCAAAAAGTGTTGCGTGGAGCATCAGTTGTTACCCCTAAGAACCATAGTAGAAAAACATATAGAAATTTTTTCCATCCTCATGTTGGATACCAATTTAATGGAATTAGATTGGTAAAACTTTAAATAGGACTGAATAATTTTATGCTAAATTCTGAAATTGCTAGAGATACACTTAAGGGACTATCAGCAAGTCCTAAATATTTATTACCAAAATATTTTTATGATGAAAATGGAAGTAAAATTTTCCAAAGCATAATGAAAATGCCCGAATACTATTTAACTAATTGTGAGTCGGAAATATTTTCTGAACAAAAATCTCAAATCACTGAAGCTTTTTTTGATAACAGCTCTTCTTTCGATCTAGTAGAATTGGGATCTGGTGATGGATTTAAAACCAAGATACTACTTCAACATATGCAGAATTTGAATTATGATTGCAAATTCATTCCAATTGATATTAGCGAAGAAATAACAAATGGTCTAGTTGAAGATTTAAGTTCAGAAATACCAAATCTGAAAGTTGAACCAAAAACTGGTGATTATTTTCACATCTTGAAAGAGCTAAATGATATTAAGCACAAAAGAAAGGTGATACTTTTTCTTGGTGCAAATATTGGTAATTATTCTAAATCAGAAGCTGATGCTTTTATAAACCACATAGCAGATTTTACGAATCCTGGTGATAAATTACTTATTGGTTTTGATCTTAAAAAGTCACCAGAAACAATTATTAATGCTTACAGTGATCCTCATGGGCATACTAGAGATTTTAATCTTAACCTCCTTACTCGCTTGAATAGTGAACTTGATGCAAGTTTTGATGTGGATCAATTTATACAGCACACAACTTATAACCCACTTACTGGTGATGTAAAGAGTTTTCTTATCTCTAAAATAGATCAAGAAGTATCAGTTAAATCCATTGAAAGGAGTTTTCATTTCCACCAATGGGAGCCCATTTTTATGGAGCGTTCAAAAAAATATGATAAACAAACTATTGAAAAATTAGCATCTATAAATGGTTTTAGAGTTGAACAACATTTTACAGATAGTAAAAACTATTTTGTTGATTCGCTGTGGGTTAAAATATAATCTATTTCATTCTCAATACACTTACAAAATAGCATTCTTCTTCAAAAATATTTAAACAATTACTCGGTGAAAACTATAGCTACTCTACATATCTGAAAATTCTAATTATTGGAGATGTTTTTATAAGCATCTCCTTTTTTATAATTGCACCAAATAAAAACAAAATATCAAAACAAGACACTCTTAAACTAATACACTTCTATTTTTCCTCGTTATCCTTCAAAAAACAAGCATTCTATGTGGCACTTATTTTGCGTGTTTGTCTCTGCTTTTAATATCTAAAGGAACTTATATATGGTAAAAATGCAATAGGAGTATTGCGTAAAAATATTAAATATTGTTTTTGCTACTGGTTATTTGCAAAACTTTAAAAAATTCTAATTTCTAGCTCATTGTGGAAATCAAATTCATATGTGCCGATAATCTCTGCATGTTTGGAAATATTAAGATTTGTATGAAGCAGTCCTTATAGAATGGTCTGTTACCTACAAAAAGTATTAGATTCTTCAAAGAAGCTACTCTGAAAAAATGAATTGTTAAAAGAGTTTACTTCTTTCTTTTTCAAATTTGCTCTAAAGAGTTTGATACCAATTAAAGATTTTTAAAAAATTTATTTCCAAATAACACATTGTTTTTTTATCACGAATACAAATTTTCCCTATATGCCAGATAATTACATATTTCACAAACTAGAGGAGGAAAAATGAAAAGAAGACTTTTAGTGCTTCTCACATTATTCGCTACAATTACCTTTGCTCAGGTTACACACTACGTGTCACCAACTGGAGGTAATATTTCGCCCTATACAGATTGGGCAGACGCTGCAAACAATATACAAGACGCTGTTGATGTATCAAGCACAGGCGACCAAGTATTAGTTGACGACGGCACATACACACTTTCATCCAACATTTCTATCTCAGATGGAATTACTTTATTAAGTGTTAATGGATATTCCACAACAATAATTGATGGAAACTCTGCTACACGTTGTCTATACATTAATCACGCTGATGCAGTGGTTGATGGTTTTACAATTCAAAATGGATATAATCCAAGTGGTTTTGGTGGTGGCGTTGATATTGCTACTGGTGGAACTATTCAAAATTGCTATGTTGCAAGTAATCAAGCACGTGATGGTGGCGGTGTTGCCATAGATAGTGATGGCTTAATCAATAACTGTATCGTAAAAAACAACTCAGCTAGATATGGTGGCGGTGTTAGGCTACTAAATGGCGGAATAGTTAGAGGTTCTGTTATTTACAACAACTCCTCTCCATATTATGGTGGTGGAGTAAATATTTGGAATGCTGGTACAGTTCAGAATTGTACAATAGTTGCTAATGATGCACCAAATGGTGGCGGAATACGGGCAAGAAGTAACTCAACTATTGAAAATAGTATTATCTACTTCAATACAAGTTCTGGTGCTAATTATAATTGGGAAACTAATGGAAGTAGTTTTTCATTTTCTAATAGTTGCTCAACACCAGCACTACCAAGTGGTACAGGAAATATAGATGCAGATCCGGTATTCGAAAATCTTGGTGCTGAAAATTACAATCTCACAGCCCTATCACCAACAATTGATGTTGGTTTAAATGATGCGTGGATGACTGGAGCATTTGATATTGGTAGTACTCAACGAATTTATAACGGAACCGTAGATATTGGTGCTTATGAGTATATGCTACCACCTCCAGGATTGCCTGTTTTGGCATCTCCTGCAGATTTTGCTGTTGGTGTTTCAATTGAACCAACATTTACTTGGTTTGCAGTACTAGATGCTGATTACCATACTCTTCAAATAACAACTGATGAAACATTTACAACAAATGTTACAACTTATTCAGGGTTAACCTACTCGGTACCTACAGCAACATATACTGTAACTGGATTAGCAAATAGCACACAATACTTTTGGCGTGTTAGTGCCACAAATGCTGGCGGAACTAGTGGTTATGCTGCGGCAAGGAGTTTTATAACAACATCTAATATTACTCCTAATTTAACATGGCCAATTAGTGGAGCAACTTTATACTCAACTTCACCATTTCTATATTGGTGGGGCTTTGGTTCAACTTATGATTTGCTCTATTCAATAAATTCAGATATGTCTAACGCTACTGTTATTAACAATATTAACGCTACTTTTTACTCTGTATCTGGTTTAACGAGTGGAACTCTTTACTATTGGCAAGTTCGAGCTAGAACTTCAACAGGTGCTATAGCTGGATATTCTGTTATTGAAACTTTTAATACTCAACCTGGAGTGACTGCAGCAATACCAATTCCATCATGGCCTATTGGTGGTGCTATAGTTTATACTAATTCTCCAACATTGTATTGGTATTTAAATACAAATTCAACTGGGTTAAGTTACGAAGTTGAATATAGTACAGGAGCTCTTACTGGAACTCCAACAACTACAGGAGTTACTTCTCAGAATATTACTCTTACTGGTCTTACTTCTGGAATCACATATAACTGGCAAGTTCGCTCCACTGATGGAACGACATATTCAGATTGGTCCGTACAAGAGAGTTTTGAAACATACTCTTCAATTTCAACTACAGTGGATGTAATTCCATCGTGGCCAATTGGTGATGCAACTGTTTATACAAGCTCACCAATTTTGTATTGGTATTTAGATAGTTACTCTTCTGGTTTACAATATGAAGTTGAATATAACACAGGTGCATTAACGGGAAATCCAACTGTTACTGGAATTACTAATTTAAATACTCAAATTAGTGGATTAACAGATGGCGCAACTTACAATTGGCAAGTACGTTCAACTGATGGTATAAATTACTCAGACTGGTCAACTCAAGAGAGTTTTGTTGTATTTGCTGGTAGTAGTGGTCCTTCAGTACCAATTCCATCTTGGCCTATTGGTAACGCTACAGTTTATGTTTTAACTCCGACTCTTTACTGGTATTTAAATAGTTATGCAACTGGTCTTGAGTACGAAGTACTTTACTCAGCATCTTCTGCTACATCTGGTGGAGTTTTGCAAAATGGAATTGCTACCACAACTTGGTCCGTACTTTCAAATGCAACACTTCCTGCATTGATGCCTGGAGCAACATATTATTGGCAAGTACGTTCACACCTAGCGTCTGATCCGGGACAAATCTCTAACTACTCAAGTGTAGAGAGTTTTGTAACTCTTGCTAGTTCTTCTCCTGTAGTTCTTCTTCCGGGAAGCCCAGTAGGAAATGTAACAATAGAAACAGATGCTCCAACACTTTCATGGATTCTTCCTACATATTCAGAATCCGAGTTAACTTATGAAATAGAATTAGCAAATAATTCTGAGATGATAGATGCTGAAGTATTTACTGACTTAAGCAAAGCAACTTATCAGTTAAGTGAACTTAATCGTGGAAGTGACTACTTCTGGCGTGTTCGTTCTAAAAATGAAGATGGCCTTTATTCTCAATATTCTGATCTAGGTACTTTTAGCACTATTGATGATGTTACTGGAGTGGAAAAGGAAAATATAATTCCTACTAAATTTAATGTGGAAAATAATTATCCAAATCCATTTAACCCTACAACAACAATACAATATGGAATTCCTGAAGCTGCTTATGTAACTGTAAAAATTTACAACATGCTGGGACAGGAAATAAAAGTATTAGTTCAATCTGAAAAATTAGCAGGAACATATAATATTATGTGGTCTGGAAATGATAACTTTGGTAACAAAGTATCTAGTGGAACATATATATTTAGAGTTACAGCTGGAAATCAGAGTATGACTAGAAAAATGCTTTTTATGAAATAAAAAAACACGTTTGTTTTTTATCGTGTAAATTAATTAGAAAGGGCGAACTTAACAGTTCGCCCTTTCTAATTTTAGGGGTGATAAAATGGGAAATTACAAAGACTTGGTAGAGATTATGCTTCCAGAAAGGTTATTAAATAGATTTGATTATTTAGGAATATGAAGAACCCCTAACTGTTATAAAATTATATTGGAAGAGAAAAACAAATAGTCCATGTTCATTTACTCCTCTGAATCAAAAAGGAGGGCTTTAAGACAAAGAGAAAAACATAGTATTCTTAAGTAAGAATACAACTAAAACAATCTCTTAATTTTGTAGTGATTCTCTCTCATATCTTCTGAAGACGTGCTGCTAAAGAATTAGCATCTCACTTGTGACTATCCACAACCATTTAGAAAACTGAAATTCTAAAATACTGTCTCAATTTAGTTAAAATTCTGTGGAATTTTAACTCTAAATACTGAGCCTTTTCCTAATTCACTTTCTACTTCAATTTCTCCTTTATACATCTCAACATAATGTTTAACTATTGATAATCCCAAACCACTTCCAGAGATATTTTGGCTTTCTGCAGTTCTATAAAAATCGTTAAAAACATTTTCGATTTCACCCTTATCTATTCCCATCCCTTCATCAGAAACTTGGAGTATTATCAATTGATCTTCTTGATTAACTAACAACTCAACTTTCCCTCCATCTGGTGAATATTTTATACCATTTGTCAACAGATTATTCAGAATTTCTCTAAGCAAATTAATATCAACATTATGATTTTCTTCCTCAAGATTGTAACTATAAACAAGATCGTGTTCCTCACTTTTGATTGAATCAACTTCATTTATTATAGTTTGGAATTCCTTCTTTAAATTAACCGTTTCATAATTAACTTTAGTATTTCCCCTTTCAATTTTACTCAACTCCAATACGTGACTTAGCATATCTGTAATTCGCGATACGGAGCTTTTAATTTGACTATATTTATTTATAACTCTCTCTTTATCCCACTTGTCATAGAATCTCTCCATTAATTCGACAGAAGATTGTATAGCTGCCAATGGTGTTCTTAAATCGTGTGAAACTGTAGACATAAATTGGTCCTTAATTTTATTTAGATCTTTCTCTTTTACCAGAGAATCCGAAACTCTCTTTTCAGCTTTATCTTTTTTAATAATTTCTTTTTTAAGCATTTCATTAATTACGGAAATTTCCTCTGTACGTTCCTCAATTTTTTCTTCAAGATGTGTTTGATATTCAAGGATTTTTGCTTCATTTTTTTTCCTTTTTGTTATATCAATAATAATAGCTGCAAATTTTTCTTCATCTCCATGTTCTAATAATTGCAATGAAATATCAACCGGATATGTAGATTTATCTCTCCTCTGTAGCATTGTCTGGAATTTGACAAATTGTTTTTCATTATCTATTAGTGGGCCACATTTTTCCTTAAATTTTGTAAAAGTCATTTCTGGAATAATTTCTATCGGAGTTAGTAATTTCATCTCTTCAAGAGAGTAGCCAATATTTTTTAATGCCGAGTCATTTAGGAAGGAGAAATTGAGCATTTCTTTATCAAATATATATATTTCGTTAACACTCGATTTAACTATTTTTTCAAGATGTAGTCTTTCATCTTCTGTTTTTTTCCATTCTGTTATATCCTCCTTAATAGCCACAAAATTAATTATATGACCACTTTTATCAACTATTGGCGATATAACAGCTTTTTCCCAAAACAACTCACCATTCTTCTTTCTATTGCAAAATTCTCCACTCCATGTTTTGCCATTTTTCAGTTTTTTCCACATTTTTTTATATTTGCTTCTAGCTTGACAATCCGTTTTAAGAATTCTAGGATTTTTTCCAATTACCTCTTTTTTCGAATAACCAGTAACTTTTGTAAAATACTTATTTACATATTCAATATTACCTTCTCTGTCGGTTATTACAATTGAAGTAATACTTTGTTCAATTGCATTATTTAATTTTAGAATTTCTTTTTCAATCTTCTTTCTTTCACTACTGTCTCTTATAAGGGCAGTAAAGAATATTTCATCACTAATTTTCCAATGACTCATTGACATTTCCAATGGAAACTCCGAACCATCTTTTCTCTTACCAAATAATTCTACAATTCCATTTCCTGAAATATTAAAATCTTCTTTCTCCTGTGCACGAGAAAGAGAACTCACATGCTTTTCAATAAATCTATCTGGAATTACTATTGTAATATTTTCACCAACAACATCTTCAAAACTATATCCAAATATTTTTTCAGCTGATTGATTCCAGCCTATAATAATACCCCCAGCACCAATAGAAATAATGGCATCTGGAGCTGATTCAACTACGGAGCGGAATTTATTCTCACTAATCTCTAAGTTTTTAGCATTAGTATGCTGTTCAGTAATGTTTACAGCCATTCCGACTATACCAGATATATCTCCTTTTACATTTTTAATTGGAGAGTACCAAATATCTAAGAAAAGATTGCCGACATTAATTGTATCATTATTTGCCACACCTTCGAGGGCAATTCTTATCCCCTTTATAATCTCTGGAAAATCTTTATATACTTCAGATGCAGATTGTCCAACAACTTGTCCAGGAGCCAATCCTAATGCAGCCAATCCTTTCCCTTCCGACAAAGTGAAAATTCCATCATTATCAATCATGAATAGAATTTGTTCTGTATTTTCAACTATCGTTCGGAATTTTGCCTCACTTTTACGTAACAATTCTTCTGATTTATTTCTCTCAGAAACATCTTCATTAAAAACCACGAAATAACTAGCCAGACCCTCTTTAGTAACTAATGGATAGGCAGAAATATTTATAAATCTTAATCTTCCTGGATAACCAGAAGCAATTGGATCAAATTTAACATTTTGAATATTAATTTTTTCTCCAGCAATAACCTTTTTAAACTCCTTAGTTAATCCCATCTCTTTTAATTGCAAATCTCTAAAAATATTGAAATGCCCCAACACTCCGGTTAAATCTGAAACTTCCCATAAATCCATCCAAGCTTTATTAGCGTTAAGCATAAATCCATCAAAATCATATATCTGAATTGATAGGGGCGATTGCTCCATTAATATTCTGAATTGCTCCTCACTCTCTCGTAATTTTTTTTCATCCTCTATACGCTTAGTTATATCTTTATCCGCACCACGGTATCCGAGAAGATTACCTTTTTCATCCAATATGGGTGTTCCATTTGTCTCTAATACAACAATTCGACCATCTTTATGCATATTTGGATTTTTAAAGTTTTTAAATGATTCTTTTTTCGCAAATATTTCTAAAGCTCTCTTTTTAAAATCGTCTTTTTCTTCTGTATCTAAAAAATCGTAAAAATATTTCTTTCCTATAATTTCGTCGGGCATAAAACCAAGTAAGCTCTCACATGCTTTACTTGTATATGTGTATAATCCATCCTTATCTACTTCCCATATCCATTCACCTGTAGCATCAAC
Source organism: uncultured Melioribacteraceae bacterium (assembly GCA_965370315.1). Lineage (GTDB taxonomy): Bacteria > Bacteroidota > Ignavibacteria > Ignavibacteriales > Melioribacteraceae > 1-14-2-50-31-20. The sequence goes on along the minus strand of CBDUTO010000018.1, from coordinate 2,944 downwards.
AACTTGCAGAAAACGTTTTTCGCTCTCTTTAAGTTCAATTTCAACAAGTTTGCGTTCAGTTATATTTATCATATAACCAATTAATTCGTAAGGGTCTCCTTCGATATTTTTTCTAACAGTAACTACATCCTTTATCCAAACGAATTCACCATCTTTTGCTAGAGCCCTATATTCAAATGTGTGATCTTCACCTTTATCAGAGCAGGATAAACAATAATTTACTGATTTTTCACGATCATCTTGATGAATACGACTTGCCCATGTATTTGCATCTATCCAAGATTCAGCAGGATAACCAAGCATACTTTCAACTTGTTTTCCAATATAAGTAAATTGAGAAGTTTTTAAGTCTAATCGCCACGGAACAACATTAATTTCTTCAACCAACGACCTAAATTTTTCTTCACTCTCTTCTAAAGATTTTGTCCTTTCTTCAACAAGTTTTTCAAGATTATTTTGGTAAAGTTTGTTTTCTATTTCAAGTCTTCTTCGCTCGTCATCAATCTTTTTTATTTTAACAGCTAGCGCAACTATTCTTGTAATTTTTTCCTTTGTAATGGGTTTGGTTAAATAATCAAATGCCCCAGCACGTACTGCTTCAGATGCTGTTTCCAAATTTGGTTCACCCGTCATAAGAATAACTTGAACATTTGGGGATATTTTTCTAATAGATTTTAGAAGGTCAATTCCCGTAATACGTGGTAGTATAATATCACTTACGACTATATCAAAATTTTTCGTGGATAGTAGCTTTAGAGCTACATCTGCATTCTCTGCAATCTCTACTGAATAACCAGCACTCTTTAAAAATTCACCCACAGTAATTCTAATACTTTTTTCATCATCAACTACTAGTATATATGACATTATTTAACTCCATTATCATTTTCTTCATCAACAGACCAACCATTATCAATAGGTAACTCGAGATAAAAACGAGTGTATTTACCAATTGTACTCTCAAAATATAATTTACCGTGGTGATCTTTAACAATTCCATAACTAATTGAGAGACCAAGTCCAGTTCCAATTGCTCTATCTTTAGTGGTAAAAAACGGATCAAATATTTTATTTTCTATATCTTCACTAATACCATTCCCCGCATCTTCAACAATAATTCGCATCCATCTTCTATCCTCTTTTTCAAATTGTGAAACAGAGATGCTCATAACTTTTTGTTCATTATAACCTTTAAATTTTTCATTAAGAGAATCACGAGCATTAGTCATTAAATTCATAATTACTTGCCTTATTTGCTGGCTTCTACATTTTAGCTCAGGCAAATCTTCGGGAATCTCTATATTTAATTTAATCTGGTCATGCTTAAATACCGTACTAATAAGGGATACCGTACTATTGATAATATCATCAATCCTTGCAGGACTATGCGACTCCTTTTCATTTCTGGAGAAGGTGAGTAGATTACGTACAATTGAAACTACTCTTTCAGATTCTCTAATTATCTCACTTGAATACTCAGTAACAGTTTCATCATTTTCATATTTATCTTTAATTAGTTGCGCATAATTAATTATTCCATTTATTGGATTATTAATTTCGTGCGCAACACCACCTGCAAGAGTACCAATTGACTCTAGTTTTTGCTGATGACGGAGATGTACTTCGAGCTGCAATTTTTCCTCTTCAGCCCTCTTTCGATCAGTTATATCGGAGGTAAAACCAAGATATCTATCCTCGGAGAGTTTTACTGCTTCAATAGACCAATGCCTTTTTTCACCCTCTTTTGTTTGAAATCTTAAGTCACCTTTAACTCTCCCCTTTGTTAATAAACTCTCAAAATACTTTATAGCTTCTTCTTTATCTTCCGTTGGAATAAGTTCCATTAAATTCATTGATAATAATTCGTAACGCAAATATCCTGTCATTACCTCTGCAGCCTTATTAATCTCAACATAATCACCATTTTTATCGGAAATAAAAACTCCGTACGGAGAATTTTCAATGTAACTTTTAAATTTAACTTCACTCTCTTGTAATTCACTCTCTGCTATTTTTCGTTCAGTGATAAAACGTGCCTGCTGAACATTTTGATAGGCTGAAGAGGATATCTGGTCAACAAGTGTATTTAGAGCTTCTGTGATATTAACAAATTTTTCTTTAGACAATACTGGAACTTTTAAATATGCATGCATAAATGAAGTTTCATCTGCTCCAATTTCTGTAGCATATTCTCTCATTTTTTCTTCAGTTTGTTTATCATTTCTAACTTGCCCAACTATCCAATTAGCAACATGTTTTACCAACTTTTATAGGTATACCGGCATCCCACAGACCGCCACTATAGCAAGGATGAATGGTAACTCCAGTTGGATTAGGTCCTCCAATTATTGCATCTGACTTGAAGCAATTTGCTAAACCCTTTTCTGTTTTTCTAATAATATTGCAAAGCTCACAGAAGTTACTTTGTTTAGTTATTGGTTTTCCATCCAAATCAGTAATTATTGAGGCAACACCTGTTGCATTGGCAAAGGAATCCTGTAGTTTCTGAATTTCACTAACACTAAATAATTCTTCAAAAGTAATATTTGATGCATCATTAAGTGGTCTGGTGAGGGCTATAATACGCTTCTCAATAATCTCTTCATCTCGTTTCCGGTCTGTAATATCAGTAGTAGAGATGTAAACTTTTCCCAGAGTATCTTCATACCCATCTACTGCTGCCCATTTCAGATGAATATTTTTCTCTTTTCCGTCTAGTGTTTTAACTTTTCCTTCTATATTAAATGCTAATCTTCCATCAGCAATGGCTATAACCTCTTCGGTAAATCCAACAAGTGATTCGATAGTAAAGATTGACTCTAAACCCAGAAGTAATTCCTCTTTAGAGCTAGCTTCGTGCAAATCAAGAACAGCCTTATTAATTCTAATAAGGGTCTGTTCACTAAAGTGTGTCAAAAAAGAATTAACTTGTAATAAAAAAGGA
>CBDUTO010000017.1:0-44823 GCA_965370315.1 uncultured Melioribacteraceae bacterium | reverse complement strand
CAGTTTTTTGTATACTGCTAATAACAGGTTAACAAAATTTAATAGAGTTTTTTATGCCTTATCACATAGAAACTTGATAAGTCAAATGTGATTGTTCTTTTAAATATACCCTTACAGAACGAGGGAGATAAAACTTTCTATGAAGTAATTCTGTTTTATACACGCTTCACAGTACAGGTCTCTTTCGATTATTATTTTTGGGATGCTTGTTTTCTTACTTGACTTTTTACATAACAGGTTTTGGATAGGGACAATCCTTTTTCTCAACTGGAATTTAAGAAGGAATGCTCTTTTTATAAACTGTGTTATTTCCCTTTTGCGTAAAATAATTGGTTTGACCTTTTAAACATAACTTCTATTCACTTGGGCTGACTCACTATAAGAATCTATACGGATGAGAATTTAGATAGACATAGTGATAGGTATTATTTCAATCCCAATTCTTTGCACATTCGGTAAAAATTGGATGGCGCCAAACCTAATTTTTCAGCTGCACTTGAGTCGGAACTAGAAATACTTTTAACATACTTTATATATTTTACTCTAAATTCCTTCTCTATTTCTTTAAGTGGTAATATTTTATCAAAATTCATATTTTCAAAAGTGTCATTTTCAGAAACCATTCTATGATTTCTTAAAATCATTGGATTACTAATATCCTTTAAAGTTATAACTCCATTGGAGTTAAGAACTAACCTTTGTACAACATTTCTTAATTCTCTAACATTTCCGGGCCATTTATAATTTAACAATATTTCTTCAGCAGCATGCTCTATATTTGGAAGAGGTATCCCCAAATCCATACTAAAATATTCTAGAAAATGATGGAATAGTAATAATATGTCTTCTCCCCTATTTTTCAAGGGTATTACATCAATTGGCACAACACTTAATCTGTAATAAAGATCTTCACGGAAAGTACCTTGCCTAACACAACTTACTAAATCCTTGTTGGTAGCAGCAATTAACCTAACATCAACAGAAATTTTTCTGGTTCTGCCGATCTTATCAATTTCACCTTCCTGTATAACTCGTAGAAGTTTAACTTGAGCGGAAAGTGACAGTTCTGCAACTTCATCCAAAAACAAAGTACCATTATCCGCAATTTCAAATAGTCCAAGTTTATTAGATGATGCCCCAGTAAATGAGCCCTTTTGGTACCCGAACAATTCACTTTCAAGTAATTCACATGGAATACTACCACAATTAATTGGAACAAAATTTTCATGTTTCCGACTGCTGTTTAAATGAATATTCCATGCCACTAACTCTTTTCCAGTTCCTGATGGCCCACTAACTAAAACATTTGCATCACTCTTCGCATATTTTGTAATAATGTCCCTAAGTTCATATATTGGTTTTGATTCGCCAATAATTCTTTTAGTTTCTAGCAATGATTCAATTGTTTTATCTAATCGTGTATCTGATTTTAATTTATGTTTTTCTAATTTTTTTTTCTCAGATGCATTAAAAATGCTAAGTATAAAATCTGTTGGTTGGTAGATATAATCTTCAATATTTCCGGGGAATTTTGTGCAGTACCAGAAGGCGCCAGCTTTAATAATATTATTAGCAAAATTGTAGTCAGTAATATTTATCGTCATTTTTGTAATTACGATAATCTGAATAAATTCATCACATTCTTTAATTTTTTTAATTAACTCTTCACCTCTAAGTCCACCGGAAATCTGATAATCTAAAATAACTACATCAAAGCGATCTGGAGTAGAACTTATTGCTTCAATAGCTGCTCGTCCATTTGAGACTACTAATTCAATATTTAGTTGATCCTTATAATAATCTAATGTTTTCCTTACCCTCTGTACATCAAATTCTTCATCTTCAACTAATAATATATTGATACTTGATTTATAAACCATTTACTTCCTTTAATGATTAATCTGAATTGTGAACATACAACCACCGCTAGTTTTATTCTCTACATTAAGAGACCAGCCACATCTTTCAACAGCCATCTGATAAGCTATGTGACAGCCGTATCCAGAGTTAGTATTTTCTAACAGTTTTGTGCTTCTATGCTCTAAAAATATATCCTTAATTCCTTGATCTCCAACTTGCAAAAGTTTTTCTTCAACACCAACACCATCATCTTCAATAATTATTTTTGTAAAATTATTTACACTATCGTAAATAGTGCTAACCCCAATATTAATGATTTTTTTTCTTCCATGATCAATACAATTTTGTACTAATGGTTCAACAATCTCCCATATAACAAATTCATTTACAGGAACTATTGGAATTTTTTCATCTAAATTAATATTGAAGTTAAACATTTCGTTTTTACTGCTTATTCTTAAGAAAATATTATTAATCATAAATCTGATTGCAGAATTAATATTTGTCTTAAACATTGGGTTTACTATTGTATTTATTGCCTGATCATACCATTTCATATCATAAATAATACGACTAATAAAATTACTGTACGTAATAATTTTATCTTTTATACTACTAATATTTTCGGCATCAGCATTTCTAACATCCTCTTTAATAAATCCTATTATCTTTTCTGCTTTATGGTGTGTATGGTATATCCTTTTGGTAAAGATTAATTCTTTCTCAGCTCTAACTTGATTTTTTATGTTTTCTTCATGCTCTTCTAAAAATTTCTGCTTTGCTTCATTCCTCTCTTTTACAGCTTGTGATGATACTAGAAATATTGCAATCAATCCCAAGAATATAAGAATGGAATATACGATTGATATCGCATCATAATTTGATGCTATTTCATCTGTGATAAATGTAAAATTCGGAGTTATTTTCATGTACATAACACCTAAATATTCTCCATCTGGTACAAATGGAACTAAAATATTAAATGTTCTATGTTCATGAAGTTCGCTATATATTATTTCATTTGCACGAATTTCATTCTTTAATTTTAGAAATAGTTTTATTCCACCAGAATATTCACTTTCTTTAGAAGGTAATAGCTCATTTTTAAGGAGTTGATATAGTTTAAGTCCACTATCAACAACAAATATTCTATCATTCCTTAAGAAAATAAGATTCAACTCATCAACGCTTTTTTGCAAGAGCTGCTGCTTAAAGATTATATTAAAAGAAGAGATTACTTTTCGTTCTTCTAATTCATTAAGCTTTTTTTCTTGAATCAAATTCTCGAAGAGTAAATCCATACTTGTTGAGGTAACTATTGCTAATCTTTCTGCAGAATGCTTTTGATACCAATTTTGTGTTTCATCTAGAAAGTTTTCTAAAGATGTTTTTTGTACAAATGCTAAAACAATTTGAAAAATAATTAAGACTATAAAAAATATTGTTATATGCCTTATTTCAAATCTATATTTAGATAACTTATTTTTTAATTTTTCAATCAGCATCAGTGTCTAATTAAAATTGTTTAATAATCATATCATTTCTAATATCATGAGTAATGTGCATTAGAGCATCTTTAACAGGTAATTCATTTCTAATAGCGAGTTCAAAATAGTGCGACATTATTTTGGAATACCTTGTATATTCAACGTGTGCGGGTCTATGCACTCCAATCTTGTGTAGTTCTATCAGCTGTGATATTTCCGGATACATTTTTTTATACTCTTCATTTTCGTAGAAACTTTTAATTATCGGATAATATCCCGATTCACGATAAAATATTTCTTGTGAAGGTTCAGATAGTAAATATCTAATAAAATCAACAACTTCCTCTTTCTTTTCTGTAAATCGAGACATCATTAAGTTCCAGCCACCAAATACTGAAGTTGTATTACCTCCTGAGAAATGAGGGATATGAGCTTTCTTTAATTTACTCTCTTTTTCTGCATTAAATGGGGCTTGTAAAAAGTCCTTATCGTAGCTAATCCAACCCCTAACAAAAAGTCCATCATTCTCAATAAAGTATTTATAACTAGGTATATCTGTAAGTTCAGTTATTATTTGAGGTGAGAGCTGGTGTTTATTAACAAGATCCACTAGCAGCTCTAAAGATTTCTCAGCATTCTCAGTATTAAAATCAAATCCATTTTTATTAAAATAGTCAGGTTCTAGACTCAATAATAGCTCAACATAACTACAAATTAGTCCTTCAAAATCTGCAGCAGGAAAAGTATAAAAGGGTGCATCGGAATTCACTTCTTTTTTGATTTTTATAAATTCTTCCCATGTTATACTATTTTCCAAATCCTCTATTATTTTATCACCATTTTTTAACTGCTTAACAAGATCTTCTCGATAATACATTACACCTTGAACTCTATTTAATGGAAGAGCAACTAATTCTCCATCATAATAACATGATTCCAAAGCTACATCTAATATTCTAACCCTTTCTAAAAAAGGGAAATATTTATCAAGTGGTTCACACCACTTTGCAAATCTTTGAACCCAAACAAGATCTACAGCTAATAAATCAATTCCATCTCCACGCCCTCTTAAAGAACGTGCTAAAAGTTCTTTTCTTTCATTTGAATTAAAATCATAATTAGGAAAATCAATCGGAATAACCTTTACTTTTCCCTTATTATCGCTGTTATAACGATCAATTAAAATTTGATGAGCGACAGTAATTCTATCAGCAAAATAAATTTCAGTCACATTACTATCCGATGACTTACTCATAAGATATATACTTATATATACTAGCGATAAAGCCAATAGTATGATAAATCCCCATGTTTGCTTAATTTTAAATAACATTTAATCCAATTTTTATTTCATCAAAATTATTTTTTTTCTTTGCATAGAACTATTAGTGTTTAACATAACTATATAAACACCACTCGCTAAACCAGAAGCATTGAAAATATACTTATAATTTCCGGCATTTAACTTATTATTGACCAAAGTTCTAATTCTTTGTCCCAATATATTGAAAATTTCCACTCTTACATTTTCTGTTTTTGATATATCAAAACTAACAACTGTACTAGCATTAAATGGATTTGGATAATTATTATTTAATCTTGTTAGTAAAGGTATGGCTTCAATTTCATTAATAGAAGTAATATTTTCCAGCCTAATATCTTCAGGTTGGTAACCTAAATCAAAATATTTCCATTCTGAACCTAGGGGTAAAACAATGCCGTTTTCATCAAATAATTGAGCATCAAAACTAGATGGAGACGAAGTTAAATTCGCATGAATTTCGATTGCAAATGTATTTATCCCCGTTCGTAAATGTCCCAATGCAATAGAATCTAACGTTAAGATACTATTAAATGGAGCATCGGTTGTTGGAACCGAATTGTAATTAATATCAGCAGTGGCAGCAAAATTAATTCGACTAATTTCATTATTGTTTAAATATAAAACTCCACCGCCAAAAGATTTTATTAGAATGGCAAAATTATTAGGTATTTCACTAATATTAATATCAGCTTTAAAGTAATAAGTTTGGACATTGTTTAATGTTGTGTTTGCTGTTCCACTTGAACCAAGTGGAGACGCTCCCAGATTCCAATTATCTATAGGATATATGGGATGGTACCATGCTACTAAAGCCTTCATTGTATCAACTAGAAAAGTCATAGGTATCGATTCATTCATAATATTTCCTATACGATCACTTGCCCTTAAAAATATTGTTACTTCATCACCATGCTCTGCTTCAATATTTGTTGAGTGCTCAAAGAATCCTTGACCATTTACAAAAGTATTAGGCATTTCTTCATATGGTTCATCAACCAAACTATATTTTACAAATGCCTTCTCGTTTGTTTCAACTTTCACACTAAATATAGTTGATGTTGCTATAATTGTTGTATCCGGAATGTTTACGAAAATAGGTGCTTCCAGATCATCAACCGGCAGTATATACATATTAGGAAGATTCTGTTCAAATATTATAAAAGGATCATTATAAAATTTAATAAAATCCGGAGCGCTTGAATGACCTGGATATGGTGCAAAATGGTGAGTAGTGCTCTCATTTCTCCATACCGCAGCATAAGATATCTTAATTGCTCTTTCATCCTTTATTACGCCAAGAATATCAGTGAACCAATTGGGATTGACTAAGTTCTCATTCCCAACCTCAGTAAGTGCAGACAACTTCTTCTTTTCTGTTGCCAGATTATTCATTACTTCCATGTTTGCAACAAAATTTTGAAGTTCGGAAGGCGCAATTGTATTTGAATTAAAATACTTATCAGCCCCAATTATATCTATATATTCATCCCCAGGATAAATATTTTGATAATTATCGGAATTTGAAAAATGTTGAAAACTTGGTGAAATTGCCCATAATAAATTATGAACATTTAAGGTATCGTGTAGATATTCAAATGTAAATTTCCATATATTTTTATATTCTTCTGTTGTACAATGTGCTGGACCCCACCAAAACCAATTTCCAGTATGCTCATGATATGGTCTAAATATAATTGGAATTGCCTCACCATTGCTTCCTCTCAGCGACTTAAAAAAACTGGCAAGTTTATATAGCTTTGATTTATAATCCTCATGTCTGCTACCGCCAGGAATAATTTGTGCAACTATTCTTTCATTATTAATGTTAGCAGCGTAAAAACTTCTATTATCAGGATCATATTGATGCCAGACAAAAGTATTTATTCCACCTCTTTGATATGCAGATTTAATTCTATATCTAACCCTCTCTATATCATAGTTCCTTTCAATATGATTTGCATCCTCACTATATATAGCGGGGAAATCACCACAAACATCTTTTACATCACTTCTATCATCGTTTCCTGACCAGCCAACTCCATATCCAGTGGTAGCATGCATCCCAAATAGGACACCCTTTTCTGAAAGCTCAACTAAATTTGCAAAAAGGTATTTAGTTTGTTTATTCGCATAAATATCGACTTGGTTGGTTAAACCGACATTAGCTTTAGATTCATATTTCACACAATGATCATATAGAGCCCAGATAGTATTATCAAGAATAGAGCGATCTTCTGTTTTGGTATTGAGTAATTCTTGCGCGGTTTGTATTGAGGCAATTAATTCGGATTTCGATCCAAGTTCAAAATCTCCTTCATTCGTTCCCTCTTGGGTACTATTTAATAAATTATTAGCATCTATTATTGCGTTTTCTAATACTGTAAAGTCCAGTTCAATATTTGCACTATCACCAAAGGCAACATCATCAAAATAAACTGTTCCAGCTCTACTTATTGTTGTTCCACCATCAAGATACAAGTACAACTTCTTCATTCTAAAATTAGTTGATACAGTAAGCTCGAATGAAATAGTACGCCATTGATTATCACCTATAAGATTAGTTTGCAACCAATCACTAGAACCATCCTCAAAAACTGGTTTAAATATTAGCTGCGTTCCAACATCAGATTTAACTTTCACACTAATAAATTTATTTTCTGAATGATCAATTACATTTGGGGGTGTAAAATTAAAATTATCCCATTCCCCACTCGATGCAGTTCTTGAATAATCAATTTTTAAAGATTCATTTTCGGAGTTTAGCTTAAATGTATCTCCATGATCGGAAACCCAACCATTTACATTGCCATCATTAAAATTTTCAATATATCCTGTACTCTGCCCAAATAATAGTGTTGGTAACATAAGACAAAACAATGTGTATACAGTAATAAATTTATTAAGAACCTTCTCCATTAGCTTCCATTCCCCTTTGGTAAAGTTTTAACGACGTTATCATAATAGTTATGTATGAGATCAACATTTCGATGTATTTCTATATTTTTCGATAGATCGACAATTAAATTAGAAACAGCAACTCTTCGTTTCTTATTCAACAGAAAATTTTTTATAATTGGATTTACAGCACTTCTTGATGCGTTTTTATATTTATCTATATTTTTGTTGTAATACTGTTCAATTTCATTGTCGTCAACTTTTATTTTGCTAATAACTCTTCTGCGATAATTTAATTGAACTAAATACTCCTCAAAAAATTTAGTTTTATTAATTAAGGTTGATTCATTTTCGTAACCAAAAGATTTTGCTTCGGATGTTAATAAATGGTCTCTAATAATTATTTTAAATGTTGAATTAAAACTGCCATATAATTCTTTATAGGGGACGTAATGTAAGCCTCCTAAAAATTCTCCGACCGTTATACCCACTCCATTTACAGTTGCAATTATTTTATTTCTAGAATCCCATAGGTGAGATTCAATTTGCTGAACCTCCTTTTCTTGCAATTGGAATTCAGACATCTGATCAAATTGTGTTGGCACCCTTTTTAAGTTTTTTGCTAAGTTAGTTTTTACCAAATAATAAATTTCTGGATACATAACTACATCAGCAGATTTAACAAGATTATTTATATACTCTGATGCAAGCTTATCACCCACTTTATATTCAAGCAATGATTTAGCCCTTTGTTTATGAACCAAATATTCATTGCGAGTAATTAGTGGTTTCTTTTTAAAATCTGTAACCATAATTATGTGATAACCAAAGGACGATTTTATTGGTTTGGAATATTTCCCAACTGGTATAGTAAAAGCGGCTTTAGCTAAATCATATTCAAATTGATCCCAAGTAATCCATCCTAAATCACCACCATTATTTTTTAGAGAATCATCTTCAAAAACTTGTGACGCTAATTTTTTAAAATCCGCACCTGTCACTAATAAATTATAAATACTATCAGCTTTGCTTGGGGTATTTAGGAAAAGGTGACTAACCCTTCTTTGCTCTTGAGTAAAAACATAAGTGTCTTCAATTTCCTTTTCACTAATTATTACTTTGGGCTTTATTACAATATCGTAATGTGCTTCACGAAGAGCTTTATTTTTATATGCTTCAATTTTATATTGCAAACGATCATCTTTATTGGTTCCAATTTTATTAGCTTCTTTAGCCAACAATCTAAAACCAATTAAATCATCTAAAAATTCTTCTCTTTTTTCTCTGGAATCAAAAAAGTCAGGTTGCTTTAGAAGTTTGAGATATGCTATTCTATATTCTTCAAGAGTTATTATTTCCTCCCCAAATTCTGCTACATTCTTTTCTTGTGAAGTGCAATGAGGTAAAAATAGTAGAGAACATAATAAAATGAGAGTTATTAGTTTCTGTTTTCTATTTTGAATTTCCATAATTTTTACTTGCCTTATAAATACAAAGAGAATTATAGTCAAAAACAGACTATAATTCTCCTCAATAAAACTAAATCATATTTTATTTTATAAGTAGCAATCTACCAACATGCTCTCCAATTCCAGGGGCATCCACATGATAGACATATATTCCATATGCTACTTCCATATTATCCTTAGACATTAAATCCCAAGGTTCTGTCCCATCAGAGATATGATCCTCATGTTCAAGAGTTCTTACTAAAGTTCCATCAACAGCATAAATTCTTATTGTACATTTTTCAGGTAAGTGAATAAAATGTATTTCCCTTGTTCCTCTTCCAGTAGTGTAAGGATTTTGTGGCTCCCAAACTGCAGATACAACATAAGGGTTTGGTACAACTTTTATTTTATCAAGAGATTCTTTAGCTATCCCCTTATTTATTTTTTGACCAACAATACTGAACTTATAAGAAACGGAATTATTAAAAGGTAAATCTGGATAAAGATATAGTGAATCACCTGTTCCCATAATTCTTCCATTGGCATTGTAAAAAACTGTGTCTTGAACATCATTATTTAATAAGCTATAAGTAATTAATGTAGAATCATTTGCTAAGTTCTCGAACATAATAATATTATCCTTTGCAGAGAAAAATCCACTTGGAGTTATATCTGGATCAACTGAAGCATCAACAAAACCAAATTCCAATTCTTCGCTAGTAGCAGCATCATATACTCTAAAATTACATTCTCTTGCAGGAAGTGGGATAAGTGTTCCGTTAGCAGCTAAAGGAATTCCTATTTGTTTTGAAGTATTAACTATTTCATCAAAAAATACAATTTTGTACTGTCGTGGATAAAGTGTTCCTTCAACAAAACCACCTAATTGGAATTTATCGAATTTAAATCTGTAAGAATTTTCTAATGAGATAGAATTACTTAATTTGAGACCATCGTAAATTTCCAAAGAAGGGATGTTTAAGACTCCAAGTTCAGGAATCCTAACAAATATCTCTAGACCATCAATTAATTTACTAAATGTTTGTGGATCACCATCATCATCATCATAAAGATCTCTTATCACAACAAGGCTATCACCAATGTTCACATAATCATATATCCATGAAGTATCATAGTCCACATTTTTTGTAATATTACATAGAACAAACCCAGAGGTTACAATAGGTAAATATTCATCTGGATCAGCTAAATCAAATAGTCCATCTAAATCATTATCAACTTTATCCATTGATTGATCAATGAAAGTTATTTGAAATTCATCATCACCCAACACTGTTGGATCAACAATATTAACACCAACAACTCCACTAGTTAAAATATCACCAACAGGCTCGGGTATTAAATCAAAATCAGCATTCTCAAAACCTAGTGCAGGTGCTTCTGGGCTTACTGCTACAACATTTTCAGCAAATTGAATGTCACCATTTTGATTTACATTAATGAATATGGTTGTTTCAGAAGGCCCAATATTTAATTCTTCATCGCCTTTATCGTAAGCTGTAACAGCATAAAAGTATCTTATACCATTTACAACATCTGTATCAACATATTTATGAACTAATCCAGATTCATTTCCTAAGTTGTAAAGTACTCCAGTTCCAAAATCATTTGGGAAGAACCCAAACACACTATCTACTTTATCATAAATAGCAATAGGTTGCTTAAATCTTTCGTAACCCAATCCATCAGTAATTGAACCAGCATCACCAAAAGTATGGTATGAAGATTTATAGACTTTATAACCTTCAAAATCATATGGATTTGTATCTTTTTGCTGAGCTAAATATCTATCTCTACTTTCCTCAGCACCACTATCCCAATATAATGTAACTACTCCATCACCAGCAACAGCTGTAACCTTTGGTTTTTCAGGGGCAATTGCAAAGCTATAATTAGAGTTATAAATTCTTTGGACAATTTCTTTATTTCTTATAATATCAATTTCATCTTCACCATAAATCATTGCAATAGAGAAAAACTCATCTTGGTTTGGTTTAAGTGGGAAATATCCGCTAGTAAATACATAATCATGATCAGCAACCTCTGTTGTTGAAACATCAAAATATCCAGGTCTCGAGAATTCCCACATTTGCGGGTCTGTTTTATATGATAAGGCACCATACTGGTAAAATTTGAAACTTGTTAATCCTATCTGATCAGATTCATCTACATCAACTGCATCAATATTTGGTTCACCAGGTAAATCTCCTTCTCCTGGTGTTGGGAAACCATCACCTTCTCCAGTATCACCTGTACCAGGTTTACCATCTAAACCCACATCATCAATTTCAGAATTCCAGTCATTATCATTATCAATTCCATCATCTCTTCTCTCATCAATCATTAAATTCTGCAAACCATTTCCAGAGAAATAATCTACAGCCAAATAATCTTGATTATTCGCTTCTGATCTTATATAAAGATTGAATCTTACTGAGTCTTGTGTAAACGCACCATCGGCTTCATCAATTATACCATTTAAATTATCATCAAATCCATTTCTCTCAATTTCTGTTAGAGGTGCGTTAGGAGCTAAATAATAATCTCTTCCTTGATGAGTAATTGATAAACCATTAGAAGGCATTTGCGCTAAACTTCTTTCATAATTTTCACTTTCATAATCAATTAAGACTATTTCCTCACCTGTAGCATAAAACTTAGTAAACTCTTCTTCGGTTAGAATAATACCTGTTCCACCACCAACGTTATTTATATTAGCACCATCGCCATCATTATCAATTCCGTCAAATGCATTACCAGGACTTTCTAGGAAAGCAAAACCAACATAAGGTACAGGAGAATATCCACCAGTTCCAATATTATCATTATCGAAGTTAACTGCTAGACTAATTTCTCTATAGAATTGTGCATTATCATCATTGTAATCAGTATTTTCATTAACTGTTGCACCGCTGGATGCACCAACATTTAATCCAAATAGTGTTTTATCTAATTGTAACTCGCCAAAATTTCTTATTTCGTAAAGCCAGAATATACAATCTTGAGCATCTGGATTAGCCCATTGCAAACCTCTAACTTTTACTCTTAATCCTAAACCAGCTCTTAGAGGATCAGTGTTAGGTAAAGGCAATGGAAGCTTTATTCCTTTTTGTGGTTTATCAAACTGGTAATCATCCATTACAAAAAAACTTTCTTCATCAGCATTTTTTTGATCTTTTCCAAAATAACCGTTCCAACTACCTGTCCAACCTGGGTCTACAATATCTTCTGCTTTATCTGGCCAAGATGGTGGCCATGTATATGCTTGATGGCTCATTGCAACAGCATGGTTTGGATCACTTGTTTTTTGAGTAAGATTTAAATATCCATCCAAGGGTTCAAAACCTTGAAACCTTCCCAAAGAATCTGATGAAAATGCATTTGGATCCCAACCTTCAGCAAACACAACTGGAGTAACAAACTCATAAAGTGAATCACTATTTGTTGAATCAAGACCAGCAAATAATCTTAACTCACTCATTACATATGCAGATGTATTGCCCATTTGAACTTTTCCACTACCTATCGGCCACTCTCCACCATAGACAGTGCTTTGATCTCCTCTTACTCCACCTAATCTTCCATTATTATGGAATGTAGCTCTAATTAGGTTTCCAGCATGAACGTTTCTGGCTCTGTTTAAAACATCACCATGCCTATCTGTTTGAGCACTAAGATGTAAAACAAAACTTAATAGAATAATTATAATCAATATGAATCGATATTTCATTTATAAAACTCCTTAAACTCTTTCTTAAAAAGCAACAATCAAAGAAAATTTGTTTTGATGGTCTAGCCTACCAAAATCAATATTTGCATAATCTAAATTGATTTTCAATTCCATTACATTAAATTGTAAGCCAACTCCAAAAGTTAGGCCACCTTCATTATCATCTAAAAATAATTTCCTATACCCAGCTCTTAAAGCAACCATATCGTGAACCACAAATTCGGCGCCAGTATTAACATATTCTTTATCATCATTTGGATGAATTGCATCAACAGCAACTGTAAAATCATAATCAGTCATTTCAAAGAAATCTTCAAGAATATTTGAAGAAAGTCCTACTCTAAAAAGAATCGGCATCGGGTAAGATTCTGTTTCTAAATTTGCATTTATGTTTTCATTATTTCCTTCAAGCTGTTCATCTATATCATGCTGAACTAATAAATCTCTCCCGCTAAGTTGCAAAGATGTTCCAAAATTACTAACTGACATTCCAAGACGGATATTTTTAAATATTGTCTTATATAAAATACCAACGTCAAACGAAAAACCTTGCGAGCTTGTATGCCAAATAGATTCAGTTACGTATTTAATATTACCACCAATTGAAAATCTATCAGTTAATGACCTAGCGTAGCTAAGACCTAATACAAATGAACTAGCCGATACTTTTTCCCCAGTTCCTTCTGGACTATTAACTGTTGTTCTTTCTATATCAGGCATTCCCAAATTTCCCACAAAAACTCCAATAGTTCCAATACCTGAAATTGGTAGACTTGCTCCAGCATAATCATAAGTTAATTCTGCAATATAGTCATAGTGAGTAAAGAGAAACTGTGTTCCTTCACTATTAGCTATACCAGCGGGATTCCAATACATACCAGTAATATCCTCAGAAAGAGTTGTGTAAGCCTCTCCCATCGCTAAAGCTCTTCCACCAACTCCAATTTTCAAGAAGGAGGCAGAAGTCGTTCCAACTCTTCCTATTGACTGAGCTGTGACCAATGAGGTAAAACATAAAAAACAAATAAAGAGTAATTTTTTCATTCCACTAATCTATTAAATTGAAGAAAATATTATTTTAAGTCTAACTACTAATTGTAACCAATTCTCACACCCAAAGAAATATATCTTGGACTACTATACATACCGGGATTCTTGACTATTTCATTAGTACTTGAAATTTCTAAGAGTCTTGAATAATTCTGATAATTTTCCAAGGTGAAATCAGGCAAACCAGTATCTGAATATACACTTGTAGCATTTCTTGTATCAAGTAAATTTCTAACATCTAAAATTGCTTGTATTGAAAACATTCCAACTTTAAATGATTTTGCAACACGTAAATCAAAATTGATTGTGGAAGGTCTTCTTTCACTATTTTCTCTTAAACCTGTTGTGGTTCCAGATCCAACTGTTTCTGTTACAACAAATGAAGGTGTATATGGAAATCCTGATTGGAACTGCCCTATTAATGTTCCACTCCATCCATCATTATTATAACTTGCAACCAAGTTTAAGTTATGAGTTTGATCCCAATTTAAATCAACTAGTTCAACTCTTGGAGCTTCATTGGAACTAATTGCATTATAAGCATCTTGTGGATTATTTGAAGTTCCTTGAGCATTCATAAAGGTGTAATCTAATGAAACAAAAAATGAATTTAAATTATACCCTGTTGATATAGTTAATCCTTTTGCGGTTGCATGATCTCTATTTGTGTAGCTGTAATAAGTTTCACCCATGTAATGTTGAATAGGAACACCAGTTCCAACCCAATCTCGAATATCCCTATAAAAACCTGTAACATGCAAATAAAGGCTTTCTGATAATTGTTGTTGCAGACCTAGCTCATACATAACTGTTCTTTCAGCATCAAGATTTGGATTACCAACAAGATTTTGCGCTCCAGCACCAGCTACCCAATAATTAGGATTTGCAAATAAGTATTGGAATTCTGGGTTTTGGAAAAAGTGACCGTAAGAAAAATGGATAACACCTTCAGCTGTGATTGGGAAAGAAACTCCAAATCTTGGACTAAATTGATAGTGAGCTTCAGATTCCTGATACCAAAATTCTTTTCTTTGATCAACTGTATATTCTATCAATTCTTCTTGTGACAAATTTGGATCATAATTACTATAAATGTGCTCCAATAAAAACGGTGAATAAATTTGTGGGTCTTTTGGATCAGTTAAAATATTACCCTTTGCATCAAAATAATCAAATCTTACACCTAGATTAATAATAAGCTCTTCGAACTCAATTTTGTCCTGAATATATCCTGCAAATTCAATTGGTTTTGCAGTATAGTACTGATGATAAGCAGAAGACTTATCTGGGACAATTGGTCTATAAGTTGATTGAGAAAATTGTAAAGAATAACTATCTTGTGTTAAATCATGGAATCTTGCATAGGCACCCATTTTAACTAAATTATTTTTGTTAATCTGAGAAGTCAAATCCATTTGAACAGAAATATATTCCGTTGTATTATCTTTACGCTGAGCATTATTACCCCAAAACGCATTATCATTAGGATTGCCTGTTAACAAGATATCAGAATTTTGACCAGGTTGGAACATCCACTCAGTAAATTCCCCAGAATTAGTAGGTACATATCTATAATCATATGGATCTTCATATGCATATCTTTCATAACTATTTGCATAGTAGCTTCCTTTTATATCTAGGAAAGTACTGTTTGAAAAAATCATTGTTGCAGATAATATATGAGTATAAACATCTGAATAACTATGTAAACCACCTTCAATTACATATTTACCAAAAGCATTATAATTGTAATTGTTATCATAATAAAAGCCATAGCTCAAATTAAGAAAGTTAGAACTATAAAATAATTTGGCCTGAGCCGATTTTTTTTCATAGTTATTAAGGAAAACTCTTTCTTGATCTGGCTTATCAAAATTGTGTTCAGTATCAGAAATTGGCGACCACAATCCCCAAGGCATAAAATATCTTATTCCTTTGGCATAACCATGATTTTTTTTAAATCTACCAGCTACAAAATAGGATAATCTATTGCCTGTACCAGGCACTGGACCAGAAAGGTTAAGTTGCAAATCATAATTATTAGACGGATTATATGAGTCAAGATAACCATCATAATTATGCCATGGTTTATCACCACTTTCTAAAGTTTCATTTAATTGTTCGCTAGATGTAATCCCATGTTGAGAAAAATCGTAATTCAAACTACGAGCTCCATGTAAAAATGAGTTCGCTGCTGCATCCATCCAAGATTCATTAGTCATTACTCTATAATTTTCAGTATCTGTTGAAAAGTAATCACCAACATAAATTCGAGCATCAGCTTTGAATTTTTCACTTCCTCTTTTTGTAACTATGTTAACAACCCCAGATAGAGCTTGCCCATATTCGGCATTAAAAGTTCCAGTAATTGCTTTTAATTCTTCAATTGCTTGATCATCAATATTAATACCAGAACTTCTATTTATAGGGTTTACCACCTGAACACCATCAACTAAATAACTAATTTCGTTTGATCTTCCACCTCTAATATGAATTCCACCAGAGGCATCTCTTGTAACTCCAGCTTGCAGACTTAATATAGAGCTAACATCTCTTACGGGTAGCTGGTCAATCTGATCTGATTGAAATGTTCTTTCTGAAGAAGTTAAATCTTTTTGAATAATTTTTTTGGCAATTACAACAACATCTTCTCCCAACTCACTAGCTGAAGCGCTTAATTCTACGTCTAGTTTTGTAGTTAAATCAGATTGTATTCTAACTTCACTAAATATTTTTGAAGTGTAACCAACCATACTTATCTTCACAGAATAAATTCCTGGAGGAATATTTAACAGATAGTAAGTTCCATCAAAATCACTAGCAGCCCCTCTGGAGGTTCCCATTAACATTACACTAACTCCAAGTAAAGGCTCGCCAGTTTCAGCATCTATAATTTTTCCGGAAATTTTACCAGTAGTTCCTGCAAAAATCAAATTTGAAAGAATAACTAGAAAAGTAAATGTTCTAAATAGTATTTTCATTTTATTACTTAATTGAGTTTCAAAACCTATTGTGTAAATAGAGATGTTTAATTTAGACTAAAGCATTAAAGAAAGGTTGAGCCAGTAAGCTCAACCTTTAAAGCTATTTCATTATTTAAGAAGCATCATTTTAGCTGTTTTTGTGAATGATCCAGCAACTATTTCATAAATATACATTCCTGATGATAAGTTGTTAGCATCAAAATTATATTCATAAGAGCCAGCTTGTTGTTTAGAATTAACAAGTGTTGCAACTTCTCGTCCAAGAACATCGTATACTCTAAGTGAAACTTCTGATTGTTCTGGAAGATCATACTTAATTGTAGTTGAAGGGTTGAATGGATTAGGATAATTATTATATAGTTTATATACTTCTGGAAGACCTGAACCTAAATTTTCAACAGCTGAAGGAATACCAATAACTTCTAAGAAACCCCAAGTGTGTGGTCTTAACCAACCTTCATTCATATCAATATCATCAGCTGTAGGATTTCCACCAGCATGAAGAGTTAATGACCTAGAATCATCACCGTTTTGGGGATCCCAATCATTGTTATCTATTCTCATTGGCATCATCATTCCATTATATACTTCAAAGTTTTCGCCATCAGCTGCTAATGAATCAAGACTCAACCTTGCTTCAATAATGTATCCATCACCTGTAAATTTTTGAAAAACAGTAGCTTCAACACCAGGAATTGCATCAGCACTACCAGAACCACCTCGTAATGCAACTTCACCTCTAGCAGTAAAACCTATTCTCCAATCACCATTTGAACTTAGATAATTTTTTCCATGCCAAGCATCAATAGCCATTGCATCATAAAATCCAAAATAAAATTCTAATGCATCACCTTCCCATGCTTGCATATCTTCATCAGTTCTTAAATCATCATCAGTTACATCTGCTGAAATATATAGGTAATTATCGTCAATTACCATTGTAGTCTTGTAATAAAGATCAGTAGATTCTGGAGTCCACTCTGCAGCATAAGTACCTCCAACAGTTTCTGGTTCCATTTGATTCACTTTATAATCAGTGAATTCAGTATCTAAACCATCTAATGAGAATGAATTTGCAAAATCAGCAACATATTTCACTTTCATTGTTGTTGATGTTTTAATTGATATTGGTCCGACTTTTCCAGCCTCACTCAATTCAGTTTCAACACCACCATCTTCAGCAGTAAGTGCGTAATAATAATCATAAACTCCACCATCATTTGTCCAAGGGCGGTGAGCATATTTTTCTAGTCCATGAGGAATACCAGAATGTATTTTAATAACTCCTTCAGCATCAAGTGATGCAATTGGGCTATTACTCATATAAATATTATATGTTTCTGTACCGATTGTGTTATCAACCCAATCGAATCTTACAGTGTGAACATTAATTCCATTTGCGACGACAACAGTGTCAACAACTTCAGCTATTAAAGAGGGTGCAGTTAATTCACCATCTGGGGCACTGATTCCAACTAATGTTAAATTATCATATAATAACGATCCAGAATATGTCGCTGCACTAGTTCTATCCCAAACTTGTAATCCAAAAGTATGAACTTTTATTGGATCAATTAGTTGCGAAATATCTAATGAATCTCCATAGTGTTTTGTTAAATCAAATTCTAGAGTATTCCACGCACCAAATGTTAAAGTTGTAGAAGTATCAGTTAAATAAGGGTTCTCTAACCATCCACCATCAGCTGCTTGAATTGTCATACTAATTTGAGCGTCAAGAGAAAAATCAGCTGGTAGAAACAAGTCTAATGTTAATTTATTAGCTGTTTCTTCTGTTACCGCATTATAAAGATTAATACCACCGCGAGATGAATAAACTTTATGATTTTCTGCCGTAAATGCTACATCTTGTTTTAGAACTCCAGCACTTATACCAGATAGATCGGTAGCCCAACTAAGACCAGCACCAGCGGGAGCCCATCCAGCTTCTGCAAAGCCATCAGTTCCACCTAGTTCATTTTCCCAATCGGAAAGAAGCCACTTAGTAGCAGTTTCAGTATTTAACCCCAAAATATTATCAACGTAAATATCACCAGACCATGATTTATTACTATCAGCGGCGCCTTGCAAGTTAAATTCAATACCAAATTTCTTTATTTGTGTATAATCTGCACCATTTGCTGACCAATATTCTAAATCAAGATAAACTTTTACCCATTGCTCTTTATCTAGAGTACCAGCGAGAACGCTTGTTGACTTCCAGTTCCAATTATCTGTTGTTTGTGAAAAAATCTTAAATAACAAATCATCTGGGGTATCTGCTGGTAACCAAAGATCATAAGAAACAACTTTACCATCAAAACTTCCTATAGAGCCATTTGCTAGAGCTGCTTTTTCATTGCCATCATTATTTGCAGTAAGACTGATTTTCATTGCTCCTGCTGTTCTTCCTGATGGATCTGCTACCATACCACTAGCATCATCATTCAACATATTACCCCAATCTGAAGCAGCAAAACCATTTGTTCCTGTTTCAAAATCAGCATAAACTGTAGGAAGGGCACCTAATAGATTAACATTATCAACGTAAATATCGCCAGACCATGATTTATTACTATCAGCGGCGCCTTGCAAGTTAAATTCAATACCAAATTTCTTTATTTGTGTATAATCTGCACCATTTGCTGACCAATATTCTAAATCAAGATAAACTTTTACCCATTGCTCTTTATCTAGAGTACCAGCGAGAACGCTTGTTGACTTCCAGTTCCAATTATCTGTTGTTTGTGAAAAAATCTTAAATAACAAATCATCTGGGGTATTTGCTGGTAACCAAAGATCATAAGAAACAACTTTACCATCAAAACTTCCTATTGAGCCATTTGCTAGAGCTGCTTTTTCATTGCCATCATTATTTGCAGTAAGACTAATTTTCATTGCTCCTGCTGTTCTTCCTGATGGATCTGCTACCATACCACTTGCCTCATCATTCAACATATTACCCCAATCTGAGGCAGCAAAACCATTTGCTCCTGTTTCAAAATCAGCAATTACTTGAGCTTGTGTCAACCCTGCCATAAAAATTAGCCAAGCGACTATTAGTAATTTTTTTTTCATGGTTACTCCTTTATTTTTTGGAAAAAAATTTTAGTAATATTAAATTAAAACATAAATGATGCCAATAACGCAACTAGTTAATTCCTTAAATAGTGCTCAAAATAAAGCTAATTTTTCAAAAAAGAATAAATGTGTTTTATTAAAATGATAAATTTTATTATATAGATAAAGGAGAAAATTATTGCCCTACAAATATTACTTAAGAAGAATAGACTGTTTTGTAATAATTTGGCTTTCTGATTTAATCTGGTAACAATAAATAGAAGATGAATAGTTTATAGCATTCCAATTAATATTATGAAATCCATGACTAAAATCATCATTTAAAAGTTCGTGAATTTTCTCATCAATTGTGTTAAAAATGCTAAGTGAAATATTTGATGTTTTTGCTAAACTGAATGAAATATTGATCGCAGGATAAAACGGATTTGGATAATTTTGAAATAGTTCAAAGCAGTTTGGAGTAGAAAAGTTTCTTCTCTTAACAACATAAGAAAGCCAAGTATCATAGAAATGAACTTCATATAAATAGTTTTCAAAATTATCAACTAAAATTGAGTTAGATATTTGAATGATGCAGTTCCATTTTCTGTATAAATATTCAGCGGCCCGAAATCGAGCATGCACCAATTGGTTCAAATTTTAATAAATTATCTGCACCAATGAAAAGTCTATTGAAGAGATCAAGAATCTTAATATTTACTGTAACAAATGAATCAGTAAATTAAAACAGTTTCTTTTTGGGGTACATCAAACCCATTATTCCGCAATGTAGTGTTCATCACCAAGAATCTGTTCTAAATGATGAAGCAGGTAATCCTTCCTTGTTAAATAAAGTTGCATTTGCGGCATTCGTCCATGCATAACGAACAGCAACTGGTGAAGTCACTTTATCCGAACTCACAATTAATTTATTGTCAATTATTTCCACAGTAGCTGGGACATATTTTTCATCTGCAGCAGAAATTAAAAACTGATTTTCAAAGCTCTTGGGATGCAAAACTATTCCATTTCCTACATGATCAAATTCGATCTCAATTTTATTGCCACTAATTCTCATAGATTTATAAACTGGTCCTGAATATACTAAATCAGTTTTTCCATAATCCTTAGCAAGAGCCCAGAGTGATAGCCTTTCACCAACATCTTTTTTATTGCTTGGATGAATATTTTTAGGTTCTCCAATATCTAATGTTACAACCATTCCAGTATTATCTAAACTCAATGTTGAGAGTTGGGCTTCACGAAGTTTGGCAGATTCTGAATTATTTTCATCTGAATAATTGTAAGGTGCGATTTGAACAAAGTAAAATGGAAATCCTTCTTGATCCCAAGCATTACGCCAGCTTGTAATCATTGAAGGAAACAGTTTTTTATACTGTTCAGCTCTACCAACATTTGATTCCCCTTGATACCAAATAGCACCACGAATATTAAAACCGGCAATTGGGGATATCATTCCATTATAAATCATTGTCGGTGATTGTGAATTCACTTGAACCGCAAATCCTGGTCTATCAGCAAATTCATTTTCATTAATATCATATACATAAAAATTGTTATTCAAATACTCAGCAACTGGTAAAAATTTCCAATTACCAGCTAAAGAGATTTCATCATTTGGCGAATTAGTAGGATAAATTTTAAGATCCTTCTTATCACCAAATATTCCTCCACCGCCTTGTGTATCTATAACTCTTACAGCAAATACATTTTCATTTTTTCTAACCAATTCTTTAGGAATTACATATTTCCTTGGTGTATTCCAGAATCCTCCTGTTTCATGTCCTCCAACTTTGACTCCATTAAAGAAAGATAAGTCCATGTCATCAATTGGTCCCAGCTCTAAAACAAGCTCCTTATTTCCCCAACTTTCCGGTAATAGTATTGTTTTTCTAAACCAAATAACTCCATCAAAATTTCCAACACTTGTTGCTTCCCATGTTGTCGGCAATTTCATTTCTGACCAACCAATATCATTATAATTAACTAGGGCACACTCTTTATCATCAAAATCTATATTTACAAACTCTGTAGAACTACTTATATCATTTATACTTATCGTTTTATGATTTTCTAACCAAGTTTGAAACTCCTTCTGTTTTGGTATCATTTCTTCAAGTTTGCTTGCAAATTCTTCATACCCTGGAACATTAACTAGATATTTTACATTTGTCCAAGCTTCAGCAGGGGTGCCTCCCCAACTGCTATGAATTAGTCCAATAGGGACATTCAATTCTTGGTATAACTTTCTGCCAAAGAAATAAGCTGTGGCACTAAAATTTGATACACTTTGAGGTGAGCATTCTTTCCAATCTCCAGCAACATCTTTTAATTCACTTGGGGAAGTATTTTTACCAACTGTAAATAATCTGATATCAGAATAATCAGCATTTGAAATTTCATTCCTAGAATTACTAATTGTATCTTTCGGTGGCCACCCAGTCATTGGCATTTCCATATTTGATTGACCTGAACAAAGCCACAATTCCCCAAGCATTACATTTTGAAGAAATATTGTATCAACAGCTGAAGCAATACTTATTTTATACGAACCACCAGCATTGGGAGTTTTGAGATTAAGATTCCAGGAAGAATCAGATTTTATGAATCCCTTAATATTTGAGCCCCAACTAGCTCTAATTTCAACTTCGTTATTCGGTATTCCCCAACCCCAGAAACTAACACTTGAATTTTGCTGAAGGACCATATTATCAGAAAATATTGAGGGCAATTTTAAATTCTGTTGTCCAAATAGTGAAACAACAAATAGCAGTTTAATTAATATAACTTTATTCATACTATACCTTGTTTTAAGTTAGTTTCCATTTTATACTTATTTCATAATTATCATTTTTTTGGTGAGTTGTTTATTTCCAACCGATAAGTTATAAAAATATACTCCACTTGTTAATTCTCCCGAATTGAAGTTAATCTCATAATTACCTGGTTTTTTAACCCCATTTAGCAATGTTGCTATTTCTCTTCCTAAAACATCATATACTATTAATTTAACATTGTCATTTCTACCGGATGTGGAATTCTTTAGACTTTCAGATCTCTCACCTTGTTTAGAATTTGAGGTGCCTGAATTATCTGGAATTGTATATTTAATAGTTGTTGTTGGGTTGAAAGGATTTGGATAGTTTTGATATAATTCCATTGAATTTGGAACATTGACATTTTCTTTCAAGACATCCGTAATTTTGTCAACAATTTGAATATTTGGACTATCACTTCTGTCATAGTAATTCCACCCACTACCAAGATCAAAAACAATCTCTTGATTATTGAAAATTCTAGCATCAATTGAAATATCAGCGGGGGAAGAATTAAACTGATGTACTTCAATCGCTAGAATATTTTCTCCAACCTTCAAATTTGATAATTGCTCTTCATTAAAAACCATTACTTTTGAAACTTTACCATCACTTTCTGCAAAATCATTATAATTCAAATTATCATGCAAATTTAGATTAACTCTTCCCAATTCTTTCCCATTTATGTAAGCCGCTATTCCATCGTGCCCCTTTAATAATAATCCAAGGGAACTCATTTCTTGATTAAGATTAAATTTACTGCGATAATAAGTTGTTATAGCTTGTTCAACTACAGTTGTATTTATCTCATCACCAAATCCTAATGGTGCGTTTGCAGTTGACCAACTTGAATCATTATACTCTAACTCTGTCCAATAAATCGGTCTTTTTGAAGTATCAACAGAAACATTTATAACATAAGAAGTATCCATCTTATTTTCATTCAGATCCATGGCTCTAAAAAATATTTTGTAATCGCCATTTTGAGTGATGTTTAATTCTGTTTCATGAAAAATCCCTCCATTTGAGATATTAAATTTGAATGGCATATTCTCGTAGAGTTCATCTTCGAGCGAATATCTGATGCTGGTTTGTTCATTAGTTGTTAAATTTATTTTAATCGGGAAACTAAAAATATTCTTACTATTATTACCTAATAAAATGTTAGGAACATTAGTCTCTGTTTTAGAAAAACTGTACATATCTGGAAGATCATTTTCAAATTGCGTTCTTTCATTAGAATAAAAGTTATTAAAATTATCGACACTACTATGTCCAGGGTATGGAGCAAAAAAATGATTTACAGATTTATTTCTCCAAACTAAGGCAAAAGAGGTTTTTCTAGAATCTTCACTATAATCAATAGCTCTTAATAGATAATCGGTCCACCAATTAGTAATAGTAACATTTTCAATTCCCACTTCAGTAAGGGCAACTAATTTTCCTCTTTGCTTTGCTTCTTTATTAATGATATCCAAAGTTAAACCTAAATGATTAACTTCAGAGGTATTCCACAATTTATAGTTATCCATCCCAAATACATCTACCCATTTATCTCCTGGATATATTTCAAAGTACTGAGATTTATTATAAACATCTTGCGGTGAAATTGTATACAATAAGTTATGAACATTTTGATCATCTCTTAAATATTTCACCATCATTTCCCAGAGCGCATTAAATTCTTGGGGCGTACAAGCAGATTTCCCCCACCAAGGCCATACTTGATTGTGTTCATGAAATGGTCGAAATATTACTGGAACCATTATCCCATCTATTGTTTGCAGATCTTTCAAAAAATCAGCAATTAGTTTTAGCGTGTTGATAAATTTGTTATGATTTGAACCACTTGGCAAAATGTGTTTAACAGCAGTTGTATTATCCCATGAATTTCTATTTGTCACCGGATTATCAAGGTGCATTGAAATAGTATTAATTCCACCTCGTTCATATGCATCAATAATTAGTTTTTTCATCCTTTCGAAACTTACACCATCAAGATTAGCTGCTTTTCCAATATCACCTAAATCCCAACCATAAACAGCCGGATAATCTCCACAAACTGATTTTATATCAGATCTATTATCAGATCCATTCCACCCAACTCCATAAGCAGTTGAAGACTGATGTCCAAACATAAATTTATCTTGATTGAGTAATTTAAGATTCTTAAACAGAGATACAGTTTCAGGTGTTGCGAGTGAATCGACTAAGAAATCATTTTTTTGTAAATTATTTTCTTGAGCCCTAATATCTAATAGTCCAACAGCGATGATAAGATATGCGACCAATATAGTTATAGCAATTTTATTCATTTAATTTATTTGTTCTTATTTTAATAAAATCATTTTTTTCGTTATAATCTTTATACCCGATGATAACTGGTATAAATATACTCCACTGGTTAAACCATCAGAATTAAATTTCAACTCATATTTTCCAGGTTTTTTGTTTTCATTAAGCAGAGTTTTCATTTCTCTCCCTAAAACATCATACAAGACTATTTTTAATGATAGATCATTATTCCCCTCATTCAAAGGAACACTATATTTAATTGTTGTTGTAGGATTAAATGGATTAGGAAAATTTTGACTTAAAGTATATTCATCTATTATCATTTCATCTTTTCTGCCAGCAGATGTAATATCGGTAGAAGTCCCGTATATTTCAAATTCCTTAATTTCATATCCTTCATCTAAACTGCTGGAACTTATAAAAAGACCTCTAATTTGTCTAGCTTTTACAAACTCACCAATCAGTTCGTCAATTCCTCCATCGCTAACAACACTAGATTTAAAAGAGACAATATTATTTTCTTCATCAGCAAATTGAAGATGATAAAGTTTTGAGAATACTTCACCCCACTTTATAATTATCCTATTGATATTTAATTCTCTTCCCAAATCAATCATGATCCATTCTGTATTATTCCCTTCACTAAGCCAATAAGTGGTCGAATCTCCATCAAAGGCAGCTCTTAAGTCATATTGATATCCTATGCTTGATGCATTAAATGATTCTGAAATAAGAGATCTATTAATTTCTGAGAATGGTAAGACATTAATAGTTACCTGACTTGTATCATTCTGACTACCACTTGCAGTGAGTTTATATGTTGTTCTTTCTGTTGGGATAACATCTAAAGAGTCTTTGAGATTTACTGGATTCCCGTTCAATTCAATTGCTGAATTTATCGACCCCTCCCAGAATAGTCTGCTAAACTCGTTTGATCCTTTTTCAATAATATTTGGAACTGCAATGAATGATTTAATATTTCCAGATGATAAATAATCTATACTAATGGAAACTGTATCACTATAAAAGTCACCAGATGCAATTAAAGTATAGGTAGTTGTCTCTGTCTGTGAAATAATAAGTGAATCATAATAATTAACAAATTCGCCATCTAGAGTTACCTGGGAATTCTGAGAGGTTTTCCAATAGAGTTTACCAGATTGCCCTTCTTCAAATAATTGCTTTGATGAATAGAAATACTCAATGAAGCCGGGTTCTCGATTTAAAATTGAATTGGCTGCAATTTTAGACATTTCTTTATAACCTTCAGCATCTGGATGAATTCCATCAGGGAATAGATAAGCCATAGTTAGCATATTGTTATAAAAATCTATAGAGTAGGTTTTAAATTTACTCTTAATGGAATCAACTATTGGAATGATCTCTTCACTTATAACTTGATTTCTAATTCCGAATGTATCAATAAATGCTGGAGGTGGTGAACCGACAAATATTTGTGGTTCTGATTCTAAGGAGCTAAATTCATTAATCATGGATATATAATCATTATAAAAATCGCCACCAAAGGTCCAATTATGAGGTTTGCTGTCATTTGTTCCGAGCAATATAATAACTATGTTAGGTTCAAATTGTTTTGCACTAGTCAATGATCCTTCATTCCAATATGGGGAATCACCATTTTTTAGCATTGTGGTTCCACCAACACCAAAATTCCGAACTTCATAATTATCACCTAAAAGTGTATCTAGTTGATTTGGATAACTGTTGCTATTTGTTTGGCCAAAACCCTGTGTTATGCTATTTCCAATACACGCTACCTTTATTGGCGCTAATTGAGCGAAATTTTGTGTCAAAGAAATGACTAATAAAACTAGTACTATTCTCATAACTTATCTTTGCCTCAGTAATTACTTTTGTAATATTATCTTTCGGTGAGTGGTAAAATCACCACTTTTCATTTTTATTAAATAGGTGCTGCTAGAAATATTATAACACAATTTTAGAAATGATTGCTTTTCATATTAGTCTGATCATTTATTGTTCTGATGTTATATCACGTATCACTTTATTCGGATATGTTTCATAATTCCAGTTGTTAAGATCATTTACTTTAATAACAATTGTACCAACTTCTAAAGTAGGCAAACACTCAACGTAATTTTCACTATTGCTTAATAAATATTTTTCTGCTTTCTTTTTAAAATCATCCATATAAGCACCTCTTGAATATATCGCTTCTTGAGCTTGAACAATAATAATTTTTGGGTCAATGGCTTTGATATATTCGGGATATAAAGAACCATGAAAATGGTGGTTGGCATAAAACACATCTGATTTAACATCATTAGGATATTTTAAAAGAATTTTATTTTGATTGGTTGCATAAGTATCACCACCATGCTGGTATATGAATCCATTATATTCCATTTTTAATGATAACGAATTTGAATTTTCATCATTACCATCTCCATAACTGTTCAATATTTTAAATTTTACATCGCCAATATTAAATTCATCTCCAGTTTTGAAGGATTTATAATCGTAAAAATTTCGGACATTAAATAATTCTCTAATTTTTCGTCCCTTATCACCACCATCATGGTCATCATGATAATGTGTTATAATAAAATGATCAAGCTTAGTAATATTATTGGAATGTAAAAATGGGATTAATATACTATCTCTAACCCAATCTTTCGCACAATCAATTAATAGGGTTTCATTATTAGGCAGAATCATAACTACTGCTGATCCATGTTCAACATCTGGAGTTAATATTTCAAGCTCATAATTTGCACATGAATCTTTAACAATAATTTCAGATTGGACTAAACTATTATCATAAAACTTCACTTTTAATAAATGACTCCCAGGTTCTAACTGCTTGAGATCTTCATGCATTATTGAAAGAAAAACACTTTCTTCTTTAAATGGAAATGGATTAACTTCAAAATCAATTTGCATACCATTCAGTGTAACAAATTTTATCTCTTTTTTGTAATTCGAAATGAAATAATTTAATTCCCTTTGCAAATTTTTATAGAAGTAGTTTGTTTTTGGTTTAATACTTGGAATAACTTTAGTATTGGAAATTGTAATATAGTCAATATCAATATTACCCCAACTTGGAAGAAGTCTTAGGATATTGCCTTCATTTTCTAAGTAAATATCTTGACTAAAAGTTTGCCACGATTCTGAATAAGCAAACCCAATTGGAATTTGCTTTTCATTTACATTTAAGTATTCCTCTTTGGAACCGCCAATGGTTCTGTAGTTTATCTTTAATGTATAATAACCACTTTGAGGGGCATCGTAATACCATTTAACATAACCTGAATCATTCATTCTTAGAAACAAATTACCCTCAGCTGAGGAATCAGATAATAACTCCAATCCCTCATAATTTAGATTCTCAGCTTCAGAATGAAAAACAAAATCACCTTCTTGAGCAACTAATCTACAAGAAACCGTAAGTAATAAAATTGTTACTGTTACGATCAAAAATATTACAAGTCCTTTCCTATCATAGGTAGAGTCACACATTATATTTCTCTAATCAGTATAATCAATTTCAACTCTCCCAATCTGGTTAATTTCAGCTACATCTATCCTAACAAACTGGGTTGTGCTATCTTGAACTTCCGTACTAAATTCATATAAAGAGGGGATCCAATATGCATAATCACCTTTACCCAAATAGAATGCATTTCTATTAACTTTAACAGATTTAAAATCTTCACCGTTTGCAGAAATTGAAAAGTTAAGGGAAGATGCATCATCCCTTGAGAATGAATAAACTCTAACTTTTTTAATTCCACCAGGAACATAATATATTAGTTTACTTCCTTCTTCGGCTTCAATTCTATTCATTATTTCTTTGAATTCTCTGTCTTTATCGGTTTTAATTTTCATTCTTCCTTTACCATAATAAAGAACAGTGAAATTTTTCATGTCATCAATTAACATTTTACTACTAGCCTTAACCGGGCCCACAATATTAGAATACTCTGAAATTCCACTTTCATTTTTTGCAGCAACTCTATAATAGTATTCCTTACCAACTTCAACAGAAACATCATTAAACAGATCAGTGTAGGTTTGAATGGCATCGGAAATATTTAATCCAACAACTTTCCAATTACCATTTTTTGATTCTGATCTTTCTATATCATAAGCTTTTGCTCCGACAGATCCTTTCCAAGAAATTTTTGAGACTTCATTAATTTGTAACAATACTGGTGCTTCTGGAATTTCAACTTCCGGAACATCTAAACCTCTAATTTCAAATGCTTTCTCTCTAATCAACGGCATTAACTCTTCTTCATTATACTCAAGTCCTGAGGCATTGCCTGGCCAATGAAAAGCTTTATAAATATCACCACCATGAGGTTCTGAATGCCAATAGTAACCACCTTCTTCTCTATGATGTCTTAAACTCCAAATTAATCCACCCGAAATTTTATCGTTACGAATTATGAAATCAGAAATTTTTCCTACTGCATTTGTTCCTAAAAATCCGAACTCACCAACTATGTATGGTTTTCTGCCATCCACTCTATTCATTTGAGCTTCAATGTCTTTCATTATATCATTAGGATTTAGTTTGTATTGGTGAGTTGTTACAATATCTATTAAACTATTTTCAATCGATTCAATAGGAATATCTACACCGTCAATTGCATGAAAACCATCCATCACTAAATGATTTGTATCAATTGATTTTACATAGGTAACTATTTCTTCAGTCCAAGAATATGGAGCAACTAACTCATTTCCAGTTTCCCAACATAAAATTGATTTATCATCTTTATACTTAACACCAGTAACTGTGTTGGTTCTATTTAACACAAACTCCAATGTTTTCTTAAAATCACTAATGAGCAGAGAATCTATCCAGAAATCATCCCACACTTTGTCTCTAAAACCAGCATATTGAGGAACACCACCCATCCATTTCCAATTGTTAAGAAAAGGAAGAATTAACCTAACGCCAACTTCGTTTGCAATTGCTAAGACAGAATCCATCACTACAAAAGCTTCTTCGTTAAATTCACCTGGACCTAAAATATATCTTGGAATATCAAGTGTATCTGTTTCTCTTTTAACCGGGAAAGTATAATTTCTCACAACTGTTCCACCCATTTGCTTAACACTTTCCAATGCATCTTTTATTTCATAACTTGTTGGAAGTCTAAAAGCGTGAGGTTTTGTAAATGCCATTTCATCTTCAACAAAGTTAAGATTAGGAATGTTGAAAGAGATGAATCTGAAAGTTGAATCTCCATCTTTGAGTAAATAGCCATCTGAAGTTATAAAATTATTAAAATCTTGTTTTTCTTTAGGAGCACAACTGACTAAAACTAAAGAAATTAATAGAGCTATTATCATGCTAAATCTTGAAATCATTTTTTCCTCATTATTAATAAATAACACAATATAAATACTCAACAAAGGTGCCAAATAAAAACTGTTTGATCACAAATAATTTTTAACTTTGAGCTTCCTTTTTCACTTATTTAAAGCATTACTATATAATTTCTGTTTATCATTTTAATAAAAATCTATCAATATGATAAGTGTGAAAATAAAACAATATTTATTTGTTACTCAAAACTATACTCTCTAATTTGAGCATAGTTTTTGATACTTCTATAAAAAATAATATAATTTTTAGGAAGAAGCGTGAAAGAAATTGCAGACGAAATTCTTGTTGAGTTAAAAGACAATTTGTTAGATAAATGGTATCCTCTTGTAATAGATACAGAACATGGAGGTTACTTCTCAAATATTTCATTTGATTGGAAGTTAGAAGAAGTTCAAGATAAAATGATTGTTAGTCAAGCAAGACATATTTGGACTTTATCAAAAGCATATGAGTTATTTAGCATTGAAGATTATAAAGAATATGCACTGCATGGATTTCGGTTTTTAAGAGATAATATGTGGGATAATGAATATGGTGGTTTTTTTCAAATTAGAAGCAGAAATGGGAAATTAACTTCCGCTGAAAATTGGCTCGATGAGAAAAGAATTTACGGAAATGCTTTTGCTATTTATGGTTTAGCCGCCTTATATAAAATCACAAACAACAAAGAAGTCTTAGATCTAGCAATAAAAACTTTTACATGGATGGAAGAAAAAGCTCACGATAATTTAAACAAAGGATATTTTCAATTTTTAACAAGAGAAGGTGAAAGATTTGGACAAAATTCAGATTATAGAACCAAAGCTTCTGATAAAAATGAAGCTGGATTAAAAGATCAAAACTCATCAATTCACTTGTTAGAAGCTTTCACAGAATTATACTCAGTGTGGCCAAATGCAATTGTGAAGGAACGATTAAAAGAGTTGCTAGAATTAATTCGTGATAAGCTTACAACAGAAAAAGGATATCTAAATTTATTTTTCCATGAAGATTGGTCTCATGTTTCATTTAAGACAGCATCAAAAAAAGAGAGAGAAAATAATTACGGATTAGATCATGTTTCATTTGGACACGATTATGAGACAGCATTTCTAATGATGGAGGCGTCTCATGCCCTTGGGTTAGAGCATGATCACAAAACACTAAATGCTAGTAAGAAAATGTTAGATCACGCTCTTGAGAACGGTTGGGATGAAAAGCTCGGTGGTTTTTTTGATGAAGGTTATTATTTTGAGGGGAGTGAAAAGTGTAAAATTATTAAAGATACTAAAACTTGGTGGTGCCAGGCTGAAGGATTAAATATTCTTTTGATTTTCTCAATACTATTCCCAAATAATAGTTATAAAGAAAACTTTAAAAAACTCTGGAATTATGTAAATCATTATCTCTTGGACGAGAAGAACAAAGGGTGGTATTGGGGAAGCATTGAAAAAGAACCAAATATGATAAATGAGCCAAAAGGAAGTATCTGGAAAGCTTGCTATCACGATGGAAGATCTTTGATTAATTGTATCTCAATGTTGGGAAATGATAATTCTAATATTAATGTTACAAATGGATTGGCAAGAAAAGTAACAGAGTCAAAAATATTTATAACCCATTGGAAAAAAACAGCTGATGAAAATATTTAATTATAGGAAGTATTCTATATTTCAACTTATCATAATTTCATCATGTCCATGATCAAACAGAAAGATTTTCTCAATTGTTAAAAATGATAATGCCATATTTAGTAGCAGTAAATATTAACGGAATGAATGCTAATGGATCCAAAATATTACCAGTTGGCTCCGAAGATCTTTATAAGAAAATGTTATTAAATTAATGATTCAAAGGTAAAATAGGAATTCAAGGACATGTTGAAGATATAGAAGTGTATTAAAAGAATTTTAGAAGGATTGAGAAATCTATATCTTAAATAGCCTTGTTATTAAATCAAATATTACGGAAAAACAATGAAGCACATTACATATTTATTACTTCTTATTTTACTTGTACATTGTTCAGAGAAACCTTCAGAGCCAGAAAAAGAGACACCTGATAGAAAAACAAATGATTTTCTAGTTGATACATTAGCTTCAGCAGAAACTATTGCCCTCTATAATAATCTTAAAACTTTCACTCAGGATAAAATATTATTCGGTCACCAGGCAACTACTAGTTATGGAGTTGGATGGAATGAAGATGGATTCGGGAACAAGTCTGATATTAAGGAAGTTTGTGGCGACTTCCCAGCAGTTTATGGGTGGGATATAGGAGATATTAAAAATACTGAAAATTTAGATGGGATTAAATTTTCAACTATTAGGAGATTAATTATAGATGCTTATGAACGAGGTGGAGTAAACACTATCTCCATGCACATCGATAATCCAGTTTCTGATAATAATGCATGGGATAATAGTGTTGCAGTCCCTCATATTCTCGAAAATGGCTCTCATCACATCAAGTACCTTCAAACTCTGGATTTAATTGCGAATTTTCTTCTAACACTTAAATCTTCGAATGGCGAATTTATCCCCATAATTTTCAGACCTTATCATGAACATAATCACACTTGGTCGTGGTGGGGTAGCTCAAGTACAACAGAAAATGAATATATCCAACTTTGGCAAATGACGGTTAAGTATTTAAGAGATACACATAGTATTCATCATCTTCTTTACACCATTTCTCCTCAGGATATTGCAACTGAATCTGAGTATTTATATGCGTATCCAGGTGATGATTATGTTGATATTTTGGGTCTAGATATGTACGAGCTTTATAAGTTAGAAAACCTTCAAAAATTTAAAGATGTGTTAGAAATCACTTCAAATTTAGCAGCAAGTAAGAATAAATTTTCAGCATTAACTGAAGTTGGAATTGAAAATGTTACAATTTCAAATTGGTGGACCGATTACTTATTGGAAGGTTTATCTGAGAATAGTGCAACACTAAAAACAGCTTGGGCTCTTGTTTGGAGAAATCAAGACAAAGGTCATCATTTTGGACCTTATCCGGGTCATAGTAGTGTGCCAAACTTTATAAAATTCTATAATTCAAACTATACGGTTTTTGAATCTGATTTAATTGACTTGTATAAATAATACTCATTTAGTATTTACAAAACTGTAAATTATTTATTGCTTCTATAAGAAGAATATATTGCATCTGTTATATTATGTGCCAAATCTTGTAAATCAATTCCAATATTGTCTTTATTTACCGTAATAACCTGATTCTTTATTTTTTGTGGTAAATTTTTAAATCCAACAAATGCCCCCAATATAGAACCAGCTATTGCAGCATGTGTATCATTATCTCTTCCATAATTTACAGTAAATTCCATACATTTTTGAAAATCAAAGTCCGTAAATATCATTGCGGTTAATGTAATTAAGAGAATTTCTTTTGAGTGAGGAGAAATATGCATTTGCTTTTTATCTAGTAAATTGAAAGCACGTTGCATCTGTGCTGCATATAACGAGTCTCTATTTCCCAAAGGGAGTTTTAATTTAACCTGATCAATTGATGTAATAGATTTTGCTTCGTAAGAAATATATTGCGCATCTTTTAGAGCATAGTATGCTTGTCTACTAAAAATTCTGCTTCCAAAGTAATCATGAGGGTCTACATTAATAAATACATCAAGAATGCTTTTTTGTGTCGCATTTGAATCCATTGCAGCACTAACCATTGCTGCAGTTAGCGCAGTAATATCTCTAGCATATCCTTGATCAAAAATTCCAAGTCTAAAACCCACATTATAAGCCATCTCTGGATTTCCAGGATATGGTAATCCTAACAATGGTGAATACATCAGACCAGCACAAACAATATCACCACCATAAAATCTATGAAGAGCCGTTGTATATTTTTCCAAATCTTTTTCGGCAAAAGGTTTTGCTACTAGTGCCCACTCTTGGATAAAGGTCATTCGCTGCATGTTTTTTTCAAATAGTTTTGGATTAAAACCTTCCGTTTTTTTTAGATTATCAATTTCATCTTGATAAGCATCAACTACAAATTCAGCAAACTTATATGGATCTGGGCCAGACTCATTGCCAAAAGATTCAGCATACTTTACTAAATAGTCACCTATTACAGATTTCCAACGTGTATCATCTGAAGTAGAGCCAGCGGGAAGATTAAACGCCCATGCCCCTTCTGGTGAGGGAGTTATTGCAATCTTGGTAAGACTATCAATATATCCATATTCTACAACTCGATTATATGTACTCCACATTTCTGTGGACAGTCCCATTGCATCACCAATAGCTGATCCTACAAGTGAGCCATATATTTTATCGAACAATAATTCCTTACTTAGTGAAACTGAATTTAATTGAGACTCACTATTAACTTTAGTAATCTCCATTTTTCTTGGCTGTTCATTATTACTACAAGAGGCAAAAATCATTAGGGATGCAATTAAAAGTATGATTCTATTTGTCATTTTCAAACACCTATATTAACAATATTATTTTGATTAATAAAAATTCAATAAATAATAAACCTAACCACACTTATTAAGAAGTAATTATTATTATAGAATATTTATGATGAACTTATATTTTTCGAAATAAGTTTATGCATGGACTGAACTGAACTATAACTTCTCAGTCCATCTTCCGGTGTGTTTTTAACATAATCTAATAATTGCTCCACCGTTGAGGTAGCAACATGCATTCTAGTATCTGATGAAGCATAATATATAAATACTGTACCTTCATTCTCAATCCAGCCATTACTGAAAAGAACATTAGAGACATCACCAACTCTCTCAGCTTCAATTGGTGCCATAAAATGTCCTGCAGGCTTGTGTAATATCTTTTTGGGATCATTTAGGTCGGCTAAAAACATATATAGAACATATCTCAGACCAGCTGCTGTATTTCTAACTCCATGAGCTAAATGAAGCCAACCATCACTAGTTTTTATAGGGGCTGGGCCAAGACCGTTTTTCACTTCGTAGATTGTATGGTATTCTTTATTATCAATTATAATTTCGTCTTTTACTTCTGCATGTTCAATTGAATCTGAAAGTCCCCAACCAATACCCCCGCCTGAGCCGGTATCAATAAATCCATCTTGTGGGCGTGTATAAAAAGCATATTTATTATCAATAAATTCTGGGTGAAGTACTACATTTCTCTGTTGACCTGAATATGAGATTAGATCATCTAGTCTTTCCCATTCTTTAAGATTTTTAGTTCTAACAATTCCACACCCAGCAACAGCAGAGGAAGTATCCCCATCTTTCGCATTTGGATCCTTTCGTTCAGTACAAAATAATCCATAAATCCAACCATCCTCATGTTCAACTAAACGCATGTCATATACATTTATATCAGGATCATCTGTTTCAGGCAATAGTATTGGGTAATCCCAAAATCTAAAATTATCAATACCGTTATTACTCTCTGCAATAGCAAAAAAGGATTTTCTGTCATCTCCTTCTACTCTAACTGCTAATAAATATTTACCATCTTTTAGAATAGCACCAGAATTAAAAGTTGCATTAACTCCTATTCTTTCTTGTAAAAATGGATTTGTGTTATAATCAAAATCAAATAGCCAACTTAATGGGGCATGTTTTGCAGTGAGTATAGGATTCTTATATCTATCTATTATACCGTTATATTTTGATTCATCTATAGAATTATTTATTGATAGAAACTTCTCATGGTTTTCTTTTAGTTCTTTCAATTTTGTCTTAAACTGTTCTCTATCCATGTTTTATGATAATTCCCTTTTTTCTTCTAATTCAATTTCAATTTTCTTCATTAATTTTTCATCCAATGGATAAAAATAAATAAATCCTAAAGCTATTAATGCACCAATTCCGGCTATAATACTAAACATTAATCTAATGCCTAATATCGATTCATCACTTTGTGCTATATTTGCTTGGTAACCAAATGCAGCAAGTAACCATCCTGAAATAGCTCCGCCTAAAGTCCATCCAAATTTTTGGGACATAGAAGATGATGAAAAGATTAATCCCGTTGCTCTCCTTCCATTTTTCCATTCAGAATAATCAGCAATATCAGCATACATTGACCACATTAATGGTAATACTATTCCGGCTGATATACCAATTAGGACATTAAGAACAAATAGAATTATTACATCATTAGGTTGAACAAAGTATAATGCAAAACTTAATACAGCGGAAAGAATTGCCGAAAGCATAAATGTTTTCTTTTTACCAATTCTTAACGAAACTGGTTTTGCTAATAATACGCCAATTATATTACTCCCTAACCAAATTGACATATAAGCTGAAGCCAATGCTGATTGACTAAAGCTATAATTGGTTCCAAATATATTTACTACTTGATCCTGAATAAAATATTTGAAATAAAACAAAATTGACCCATCTCGGAGTGAATTAAATATTAGGATTGAGATACCAGCACCTAGCATAATAAACCATGGACCATTTTTGGCAATGTCTTTAAGATCCTCTTTTAGATTAGTCTCTTTAACAGTTGATGGTTTTAATCTTTCTTTAGTACCAGCAAATGTTAGAATAAATAAAACTGCCGCAACTACTGCATAAATTGCTATTGTTGATTGATAACCGGAGGCAATGTTACCGTCAACACTAAAATAGTCAACTAATGAATTTGCAGTTGCGGTTACAAATAAACCACCAGAAAAAGCTCCAATAAATCTAAATGAAGCTAGGGACGTTCGTTCATCGGAATTATTTGTCATAACTCCCATTAATGATGAATATGGTACATTTACAGCTGTATAAACCATCATCATAAGGGTGTATGTTACGTATGCATATATAAGTTTGCCACTTGAATCTAGATCAGGAGTTGTAAAAGTAAGTACACCAATTATTCCAAATGGGATAGCTACAAACAATAAGTAAGGTCTAAATTTACCCCATCTTGTCTTAGTTCTATCTCCAATTATTCCCATCAGTGGATCATTTGCTGCATCCCAAATACGTGTGACTAAAAACATTGTTCCAACAGCTGCGGCAGATATACCAAAAATATCAGTGTAAAAAAACAAAAGAAACATCGAAAACAGTTTCCAAAACATAGAAGATGCAAAATCTCCAAAACCATATGAAACTTTTTCAGATAATTTTAACCTGCCAGAATCATTCATAATTTTTATCCAGAATTAAACTACAATATTTATAAAATTTATTAATAGTGAAACTAATTCATAAATAATGCCACTAATACAATTCTTGTAAGATGCTATAATTCAATAAAATATTACAATATTATATATCCGAATTTATTATTATGATAAAGAGTTATAATATTGATAAAGCTGGTATTTATTTAGAAAATAATGATAAAATCTATGTTAGTAAGTATCTACTAAAGAAATTACTTTTAGATTTTTTTTCAATATTTCTAAGTCAATTCTATTATTAACACGAACTACTTTTTTCACACCGGGAATAACGTCAAAATAATTGTCTGAAAGAGACAAATTTTGATTTTCAGTGCTCAGCCAAACATTTTTAGCTAGGCTATTTGATTTCAACTTAATACTTATATTTTGTCCTTCACTAACAAAATCAAGCTCAAGCTCAGGATTAACAAGCTCCAGCTTTCCAGGATGAGCAAAATAGAGTATTTGAGAGGTCAAAATTTCATCATCATTAACCAACTCTAGAATGACGTATGCATTTTTTTCATCATAATCATTAAGGAGTTTTTCTTTTGAGAGAGTTAGATATTTATAACTTGAATTAGATTTTATATATACATGAACTGATTGTTTTGATATTAATCTTCCGTTTAGCTCATAAGTTGAAACATTTAAGTTGCCTTTAATTTCTTCTAATCTGTCCGATATGACATGAATATTTAGTGAGTCATTTACATAATTGCCAGAAATCACCAAATCTGAATATGCATTCTTAGCAAAATAGTGTAGAGCTTTCCAGTTTTTATAATGATCAATACTTGACCATGATGCGACTGGCCAGCAATCATTTATTTGCCAATACAATGTGCCCATACAGTAAGGCATATTTCTTCGGTGAATCTCTATTGCCTTTTTTATCCCTTCTGCTTGCAATAATTGACTAACATAAACATAAGACTTAAAATCCTTCGGCTTTTTGTACATATAATTCATATAAGTTTCAATTAATCTATTGCCATATTCCTTGTCTTTTCTAGCGTCGGACATACATCTTTGATGTGAAAGCATTACTTCAGAATGTAATTCCCTATCTTCAGGATTTGTAAATTTATTTATTGAATTTGTTTCCGGATATGATTGGAATCCGTATTCACTCATAAAGCGAGCAATGTTATCATTAAATTTTTCGAATGGCTCTTTGCCATGCCATACACCCCAGTAATGAATATCTCCATCATCGTTCCAAGAATCTTTCATTCCAGATATTGGACTTGAGGGATGATAATATCTAGTTGAATCAGCTTGCATCAATGCATTTGGAACAACCGAATAAAACAGTTTTTCTAAATCTTTTTCATATATTTTTTGAACATCTTTGGAATATTTATCTTTCCATCCCCATGAATGCCAAGAAATATTTACTTCGTTATTACCACAATACAGCGCTAGGCTTGCATGATTTCTTATGCGTTTTACATTATCTATTATTTCTTTAGTTACATTTTCATTAAACTCATCATCCGATGGATACATTGCACAGGCAAACATAAAATCTTGCCAAACTAAAATTCCATACTGATCGCATAAATCATAAAACATATCTTCTTCATATATACCACCGCCCCAGACTCTTAGCATATTCATATTTGCTTCTGCTGCCGATTTAATTATGAAGTCATAATCATCTAGCCCAACCCGACTCTGGAAATTATCTTGAGGGATATAATTTGCGCCTTTCATAAATACTGGAATGCCATTTAATTTCACATAAAAACTTTTTCCATATTCATCTTTCTCCCTAATAACTTCTAATGATCTTATTCCAATTTTTTCATTTATTGTATCTATCAGTCCACTCTCATTTTTAACTTTTAATTCAAAATTATAAAGAAATTGCTCTCCAAGACCATTGCTCCACCAAAGTTTCGGATTATCCATAGTGATATCGAAGTTGATCTTATTTTGTCCTTGGATCAATTCAACATTCTTTTTAAATGATAAACTTGTTCCTTTTATCTTTACTATTACTTCAGCTTTCTGATTTGTTGCAGAATTTATTTCAAAGACAGCTTTCAATTCAGCTTTTTCTTTACTCACTTTTTCCTGAATAATTTGGACAGCTTCTAAGTTTAATTCATCCCAAGCTTCTATGTAAAGTGGTCTCCAAATTCCCGCGGTGATAAATCTTGGACCCCAATCCCATCCATAATGGAACTGAGCTTTTCGCGAATACATTACGAGCATTGTATCTGCTTGATCATTATTATCATAAGCATTTAATCTAAAAGGAGCATTTTCCCATTTTACTAAATTCTCATCAAAAACATTATGGAATTTAATTTCTATATGATTGTTATTTTCCTTCAGGAACTCTTTGCAATCAATCTGCCATTCTCTAAACATATTATCGGCGGAGAGAATTAAGCTATCATTTAGAAACACATCTGCATAAGTATCTAAGCCCTTAAATACTAAATTAATATTGGATCTTGAAAATACTTCGGGACTCAAATCAAAACTAGTTTTATAAATCCAATTCTTCTTTCCAATCCATTGTAAATCTTTTTCATTAGTGCCAAAAAATGGATCATCAATCAAATTGTTATCTATCAAATCTGTATGCACACATCCTGGAACTGATGCAGTATATTTTTCATCTGAACCTTCTTGGCTAAATGACCAGTTCTTATTTAAGTTCTGTGTTACTACTGATTCTGTTTCCATTTGGCATCCAAATAGCATAAAAACAAATATTACAATTAATATTTTAGATTTCATTTCATTCCTAATTTATTTTAAACATGTTTGGTAGTTCATCAGAGAATAATATTTTAGAGTTACCCTTAAATTCATATAGAGAACAGAAATTTTTATCACCTCGCCAACCAATTCCATATGCCGTAGAATTGTGATGAAAATAATTGAAGTTTCTGATATCGATTTCAAATTTATGACTCTCTACTTATTAAGCGATTTCATTTTGAGTCCATGTTCATAGATTATTTTTAGAGTATTATAATCAGTATTAAAAATGGAATTAAGCCCTTGAGGTTCTTGTGGAGGATCTCCAATAAAAGGATCCCCTTCCTTCCAAACACCATCATCACTCTTCTTAAATCCATCTCCACCCCAACTCCAGAAATTAGTACCCGCAATAGGTGCTCCTGCCAAAGCGCTGTCAGCTACTACTTCAAAGATTTTCTTAAAAT
The DNA here is from genome assembly GCA_965370315.1 of uncultured Melioribacteraceae bacterium. Taxonomy (GTDB): domain Bacteria; phylum Bacteroidota; class Ignavibacteria; order Ignavibacteriales; family Melioribacteraceae; genus 1-14-2-50-31-20. The sequence continues at coordinate 4,124 of CBDUTO010000017.1, read as the reverse complement.
ATCTATCTCTAGCTGTAGTTAATGTTCCCCTCACTAGATATTCAAAATCTCGAGGGATGCCAAACTCCTCTAAAACAATTGGTTTGTTAAGTTTTCGTGCATACCCAATGTGCTTGTTCACATAATCTACTGCATTTTTTTCACTTATTTCATAAGTTTCTTCTATTCTATTGGCATCGAACCATCCCCAATTTTTGGCCCACAAGTGAAATGTCATATAATCAATATTCTTAAATTTGTGTGCAGTTAGATATATTTCTTCAGAACCATTCGATCCCATCCAACCTTCATTTCCTGTTGTAACCAAATGATTTGGATCAAGGGTGTGAATATATGAAGCTGTATTATCTATCCAATTATAATAATATTTAACATACTTGTTTACTTCTTCGCCATTTCCAGGACGTGGTTCGTTAGCCAGTTCCCAAGCCATTATCGTGGGATCTTCTAAGTAATATTTATTAGTGTATATGTTTTTTCTTGTAACTATGCTTTTAATAAATTGTCTAAAATATTTATTAGCTTTTTCATTTCTATAAAACGACGAGACAAAGTCGTTAAACTCTTGCCAGTTTTTAGAGACATCGCCAGGATCAACAACTTCTACACCCTCTGCCCATGCATTATATTGTCCCATTCCTCCAGACCATTCCCAATAATTATTTAGATATATTACTGCATGCATATTGCGTTTAGCCATTTCAAATAACAAATAATCCAACCCCTCTAAAAGTTCTTCATTGTAAACCCCTAATTCAGTTTGAATAGCTGGTTTCAGAGACTTTTTGATTGAAGATTTTTCACTTGAGGCAAGAATTCTTAAATTATCTACATTAATTGATTTTAACCTATCTAATTCATTTTTAAGTCTTTCTCTATCTCCCGTAATTCCTGTAGAACCAAGGTAGCAACCATACCAAAGATTAGTTCCAACAAAAAAATAGGGCGTGTCCCCTTGAAAAAACCGATCTCCTTTAACTGTTATAAAATTGTTTACGGAATAATTTTGATTAATTGTAGAACAGCCAAAAGTAAGTAGTAGCAATAAATAAATTATTATTCTTTTAATTGTTTTATCTCCTATCTGAATAGACTTATTTTAGTAATATCATTTTTTTTATTATTTGTTCACTTCCTGAAGTTAATTTATAATAATAAATTCCACTGGGAAGAATATAATTATTTAGTGATGTATTAAATTTTACTTCATATTGCCCTGGTAATAAACTCTCATCTATGATTGTTTTAACTTTACGTCCCAGTAAATCATATACACTTAAATTAACTAACTCTCTCCTTAAGGAATTAACTTTAGTATTTATCATAAATTTAATTGTTGTCTCAGAATTAAATGGATTTGGATAATTTTGCTCTAAGGAAAAATGAAGTGGAATATTGGTTTCAATTCGTTGTATATCAACCAATTTGTTAATAGTACCATAAACCTCAAATTCATCGATTGAAAATCCATTTCCACCAACACTTTTATCAAGCAATACTTTTATAAAGCGACCAACTTTTCCATCAACAAATATTTCATCTTCTTGGCCGTTCCCAGATTGATTCTGGTATATCAATTGCCAATCAATATTATTGTTGGAGAATCCGATTCGGAATGAGGTTGAATATTTTGCACCCCAATTAATCCGCATATCTGTAACATCAATTGTGTCAAGTAAATCAATTTGAAACCATTCTGAGTCCTTCAATTCCGAATACCAAGTTGAATTTTCATTCCCATCTATAATATTAGTAGCATTATTGCTAGTATACTCTTCACTTGTTGAAGAAACTTCAATTTCTCTGAATAAAGCTCTATTTATAAGTTCCGGTTCTAATATATGTACAGTTATAGTCTGTGTTTCAGCTATGCTACCAATTGCATTTAGGATATAATTAGTTGTAAACGTTGGATAAACTATAATTTCGCCTTTATTATTTACCGAAATGTTGTTTAGTGTAACTTCTGAGCCTATTGTTGTTGCCCATGAAATTTTCACAGAATCACCAATTGATATTTGCGGAGGAATTGCGCTGAAATGAATAATTTTTCCAGTTGGTAATACTTCAACTATTATTTCATTTGATTGAGATATTTCGCCAGTGGCAGTTAGCAAATATGTAGTAGTAACTTCTGGAGTCACTATTGTAGAATCTGAATTTCCAAAACTAATGCCATTTAGTGTGACCATAGATTCTGCAGATGTTAACCACGATAATTTTACAGAATCGCCATTCTGAATTTTTGACTCGGATGAAATAAAATTATATACTGTACCAGATTTAGGATTATAATCGACTTCCAATGGATAATTTCTGAACAAATAATTCATTGATTCATTCATTCGTATTCTCTGAGTATCATTATTCCAAGCCCAACCTAATGCTCCAGCATAACCATTATCTATTAAAAGTTGAAACAGTTCAGAGTATTTAAGTCCAAATAAATCATTTAGAAAAAATTCAGCTATTACAAGTTCTTTATCAAGTTGCCAATATTCATATGAATGATGAAATGGAGATAATGAAGTTCCAGCCCAATCATAGTAATGCACAGTATAAAAATCAAGGTAGCCTAAAGAATCTCCTCCAATACTTATTAATCTAGAATCTGTGTAATAATTATAATTTTCAGTTGATGAAAAACTATCAATTATCTCTTCCCCAGAAATATTAATACCGTATTTTTCTTCAATTCTAAAAAGTTCGTTTTCAGTTAATAAACTGTTAGTAGATGTTTTAGATAAATTTGTACTGATATCCGTATGAGCTAGAAAGCTCCATGATCCATTTGTTACTTTTAGTTTATTATCGATCCTATGAATAGTGCCGGCTACCCAGTTTATAAACCTCTGAATATCAGACATTGGAACGTGATAATTAAAATCCCACCCAAACTCATGACTCATCCCTTCTGGTTCGTTGAAAACTTCCCAGGCTAAAATACCAGGATGATCTCTTAATGTTGCAACCATTGGGATCAACGAATTATTGATATATGCTCTTAAATATGTTGTATCAGTCAACATTTTCATTGATCTATCTGTGATTGTCTCTCCAAATTCTATTCTTAACATATCAAAGGACCATAAGCAAAGTACAAGGCCTACTTCATATTCAGAAGCTATATCTAATATATTTTCTAGGTCAGTTATTGCATTAACACCAGGTCCTATAACAAATCCATTAGCATCAAATTCAGGTGTTTTAGCTCCATTTGTATGAAGCCACAACCTCATGGAGTTTCCACCATTTTGACTAACTTCTTCGAAAATACTCCTAAATTTATTTAGATCTGTGTAACCCGGTCCAATGTCAGATGCAAAGTTGATCCATGCACCATTTGAACCACTTAAGAACAGATCTTGACCACTATAATTAATCTGAGCCAGAATTACTTGAGAAACAAATAATAAATAGAGAAATATTGTAAATATTTTTTTCATAGGCATAGACTTCCCTATTTTACCAAACAGGGATTATGCCAAAGTAAATTATCTAAAGAATAGATAAAAACTGTTATTAAACCAAAAATTTATAATAATTGTATTTTATACTATTATCAGACTAATAAACTTTTATCACTATAATAAATTTTATGGTAGTAACTTCTCTGACCAATCCTCCCAAAAGTGTTCCAATTTATTAACTAAGCTACCTGTTCATTTGCTTATCCGCGTCTAAGAACTAACTAATTTCACTTGTTTCCAAATAGAATTTCATGATTTTATACCATCTTAAAAAAATTATTACCTAAATATGATCAAATCCTTTCGCATTTATTCTTAACCTATTCAAATCAAGAACTCAGCTACAATTAGAAAACATTTTCCTCAGAAAGCAATTGGATATATATAGTAGATCAAATAATAGGTTTGTTGTTCTGCGAAGTGATAGAATTTTCTTAAGCTTATCAAAAAAAGTTTTAAATAATTGGAAAGAGTCTCTAGTTATTGTAAAACCAGAGACTGTTATCAAATGGCATAGGCAAGGATTCAAGTTATTCTGGAAAATGAAAAACAAGTACAAAGGTGGAAGAAAAAGGAAAGATTCTATAACAAGAAAACTAATTATTCAGTTAGCTAAAGAAAATATTTATTGGGGTATTCCGAGAATACATAGGG
>CBDUTO010000016.1:0-45089 GCA_965370315.1 uncultured Melioribacteraceae bacterium | reverse complement strand
CAACAAAGAATGAACAAACCTTGAAACTAGTGACACACTTTAGTGAACAGACCCGATGTATTCAGATATTCTAACATTTTACGTAGTTGATGCTTGCTCACCATCTTCTCCTAGCAACCTTGTAAAAAGCTGGGTAAATGGTGGACAAGAAGATGGGAATCCACGAATTGACTGGAATTCGAACTCTGAGTTAGATTTTGGTTATTATGAGATATGGAAAAAAATAGATAATTGGTTTGATCCTGATGTTGACTGGTTTGCTAATTCGACCACAACTTCTAATTATTATATTGATCTCGACGAACAAGGATGGGGAACATTTGGCCCACCAAGAGACGTATATTACAAAATCAAGGCAGTTGATATAAATACAAATGAATCTTCTTTTTCTAGCTCAGTTATCTTTAGATGTGAACAACACTTAAACAAAAATGGTGTGTTACCTGAATTTGTTTCGAAAGAACCTTTGGTATATGAACTAAAAAGCAACTACCCAAATCCATTTAACCCAACAACACAAATAAGTTATCAAATTCCAGAGAATAGTTTTGTTAATTTAATTGTTTATAATGCACTTGGGCAAGAGGTAGCTCAGTTAGTTAATCAGCACCAATCAAGTGGTCAATACTCAGTTAAATTTAATGCAGCCAATTTGCCAAGTGGAGTTTATATATACAAATTGCAAACGAACAATTTTAGCGATGTAAAAAAGATGCTAATTATGAAATAGTAAAATAATGCTTTAGGGCAGGTAAAATCCTGCCCTAAAATTTAATCACAGAGGAAAAAATGTTAAATCAAATTAAATCTAAAAAGATTTGTTTCCTGAGAAGGGGATACTCAATTGTTTTATTGTTGATTTTTTTAACAAATATCTTGTTTGCACAAGATGAGAATATGATAGCCCCCTTTTCTAATTTCAATTTCAGTATTTATGGTGGTATCAACTTTGAGGATGTTTCAGAGCTTGGTGGAACTTTTTACATTGAAGGGAAAACAAATCTAACATCAAATCTGAACTTAAAATTATCATTAGGATATTATAAGTCTATTGAACTGGTAAACGATACAGTGCGGGGCAGTGGTGTAAACACAATAGATACTTTAACATATTATAGTGCAAGTGAGGCGTATATAACTGAAAGGGTATATGATGTTCTTCCAATATCATTAGGTTTACAGTATATTTTTAAAAATGAAACGATATCTCCATATATTTTATTAGATGGAAGTTATAACTATATTGATACTAAACGAACAAGAAATGGTGGAAGAAGTTGGTCATATATTACATATGAAGATGTACCTGATGAGTTTAAAAATAATCAGATAGAGACCTTTCCCAACGAATCATTCGGGGTTGCTTTAGGCATTGGAGCAATATATAGTATTAAGAATAATCTAAATTTAGATTTTAGGTATTTATTTAAGTATGATAGTGAGATTATCAATTCACATCAGGTTTTAATTGGATTTTCTTTTTAACTTTTTAAGCGAGTAAAGAATGAATAGAGTTCTGTTATTTCTAATAATAGTGTTTCTATCTGCAAATATTTTTTCACAACAAATAGAGTTATTAAATGGTAGCAGTATCTATCTACCAATAGATATATCTAATAGTGTAAAATATGTTAGAAGCAATAATGTCTTCAAAAAAAACAACCTTCTTTATACATCCCAAAATATTCAATTAGATTCTAATATAAAAATAGATAGCATAGTAGCATACTATTCAAATGGTACTAAAGAGAGAAGATTGTTTACTTATAATGATGAAGACAAAATAGAATCGTTTGTCATTCAATACTACAAGAATGAACAATGGAAGAATAGTTGGAAAATCTCAAATGAGTATGATTCATTAGGGCGACAAATTTCAAGACTTGATGCAACCTCAGAAAATGATTTATGGGTATCCAGTTTTTTTGAAAGTTATTTTTATGATTCATTTGGGAATAGAACAGAAAGTTTTGCTCAAGTTTATAACATAGATCAATGGGAAAATTTGTTTAGAATAACTGAGGATTATGATGACTATGGAAATGTTGCTTATTCACATACTGAGAATTGGGATGGCTCGAATTGGGTTCACTCGTCAATTATATCAATTAGCTATTTTGAGAGTAGATTGAAAGAGAATCAATTATTAGAACGTTGGGTGGGTAATAGGTGGCAAAATTATGCGTTTGGTACTTTTGATTATGATGAAGATTGGAAAATATCAGAGATTATGACTCAACTTTGGAGTGATAATGAATGGGTAACTTCTAGTAGATTGACTTTAAAATTCAACGGTAATGAAAAAGAAGAGTTCTTAGATTTCTGGCAATCAGAATCTTGGAATAAGTATAGTAGAACTACATATACACTAAATGCTGAAAAATATATTGACAGAAGTATCAATGAAATTAACTACAATGGTCAATGGGTTGAAGATGATGGATTAATTATTATTGAAAACCCGGATGACTTTTTTCAAGCATTTTTAGCCAGTGAAGTTATAGTTTATTATGACCCTACAACAGATATATATGTGAAAGAAAATATTTCGCTTACTGATTTTAGACTATTTCAAAATTATCCAAATCCTTTTAACCCAACAACACAGATAAGCTATCAGATTATAGAAAACTCTTTTATAAATCTATCTGTCTATAATACTTTAGGGCAAAAAGTTACAGAGCTAGTAAATGAGCAACAAATAATTGGGAAGTACTCAGTTCAATTTAATGCAAGTAGTTTACCGAGTGGTGTTTATTTCTATAAGATTGAGGCTGGTAATTATTCAAAAATAAATAAAATGTTACTTCTCCAGTAATAAAAATCCCCAAGTTAAATCTTATTCCTATAAGATATCAATTCTTTATTTATATTTAACACTTATAATTATTAAACTTTTTGATTGAGGTTAGCTTAATGAATTTTGAAATTTCTGATAAATTCGTTGACCGTCATATTGGTCCGAATCGAGTCGAATTAGCAGAAATGCTTAGTGAAATAGGATTTAATTCCAAAGAAGAATTACTAGATAAAGTAATACATAACACAATAAGATTAAAGAATGAAATTGATGTTGGTAGTGGAGTTAGTGAGATAGAATTACTAGCAGATATAAAGGATATTGCGCAAAAAAATAAAGTATTTAAAAATTATATTGGGCTGGGATATTACCCAACAATTACGCCATCTGTAATTCAAAGAAACATATTTGAAAATCCAGGCTGGTATACTCAGTACACACCTTACCAAGCAGAAATATCACAAGGTAGATTAGAAGCACTTTTTAATTATCAAACAATGGTAGTTGATTTAACTGGATTACCCTTAACAAATGCTTCGCTATTGGATGAAGCAACTGCGGCTGCAGAAGCTATGTTTATGTTTTTTAATTCTCGCAAGGGTAGCAAGAAAAGGGCAAATGTTTTTCTTGTTGCTGATGATATTTTTCCACAAACTCTTGATGTTCTTAAAACTAGAGCAAATCCAATTGGAATTGAACTCCGGATTGCTCCAGCAAAAGATTTTGAATTAGTAGATGATGTTTTTGGATTAATTGTTCAATATCCAAATGTTGATGGAGATATTATTGATTATTCTGACTTGTTTGCAAAGGCAGAAGAGAAGCAAATCTTTAAAGTTGTTGGAGCTGATTTGCTCAGTCTTTCACTCTTGAAATCGCCAGGTGAGTTTGGTGCAGATTGTGCAGTAGGTTCTACTCAGCGTTTTGGTGTTCCTATGGGATTTGGTGGACCTCATGCAGGGTATTTTGCAACAAAGGAATCATTCAAACGCCAAATACCTGGAAGAATAATAGGAGTCTCTGTTGATAGTAATGGTAATCCTGCATATAGAATGGCATTGCAGACAAGAGAACAGCACATAAAACGAGAGAAAGCTACAAGTAATATTTGTACAGCTCAAGTTCTTCTTGCAATAATGGCAGGAATGTATGCAGTGTATCATGGTCCAGAAGGGATTAAAAATATTGCAGATAGAATAAACAGACTCACAAATTTATTGAGCGAACTAGTTGCAAAATCGTTAGTTAAGCAAGTAAATCAAAATTATTTTGACACCTTAAAATTGCAATTTGAAAGTGGAGAAATTGTTAAATCAATAAACAATATTGCTCTAAGTAAAGAAGTGAATTTTAGATATATTGATGAAACAACAATTGGAATTACAATTTCTGAATCTTCATTAACTAATGATATTATAGAGATTGTTAATATTATTAAAGAAGCATTGGGTGAAAATAAAATGTCGAATGAAACTATTGAGTCAATCACTGAATTGAATAAATCGTTTGATAGTATTTTTGATAGGGAGTCAGAATATTTAACTCATGAAGTTTTTAATTTATATCGTTCAGAAACTGAATTGATGCGCTATGCAAAGAAACTTGAGAATAGAGATTTATCCCTTACCACTTCTATGATTCCTCTAGGCTCATGTACAATGAAGTTAAATGCTGCCGCTGAATTATATCCAATTTCTTGGAGCGAGTTTAACCAACTCCATCCATTTGCGCCCCTTAATCAAGCTGAAGGATACATGGAATTGTTTAAAAGGTTTGAAGTGCAATTATGTAGTATTACTGGTTTCGCTGCTGCATCTATTCAACCCAACTCTGGTGCACAAGGTGAATATACTGGGTTGATGGTAATTAGAGAGTATCATATTAATAATGGCGAAGGACATAGAAATATTGTTCTAATCCCATCCTCTGCCCATGGAACAAATCCCGCAAGCTCTGTGATGGCTGGGAGTAAAGTAGTAATAGTTGCTTGTGATGGTTTCGGCAACGTTTCACTTGAAGATTTGAAAGCTAAAGCTGTGGAACATAAAGATAATCTATCTGCCATGATGCTTACTTATCCTTCAACACATGGTGTCTTTGAACATAAAGTAATTGATATGTGCAAAGTTATTCACGAAAATGGTGGTCAAGTTTATATGGATGGAGCCAATATGAATGCTCAAGTTGGTTATACTAATCCAGCTACAATTGGAGCAGATGTATGCCACTTAAATTTACACAAAACATTTGCAATTCCACATGGTGGTGGTGGCCCTGGAGTAGGACCGATTGTAGTAGCTAAACATCTTGTTGATTTTTTACCAGGACACTCAGTTGTAAATATTAATAAAGAAAAATCTATGACAGCAGTATCTGCTGCACCGTGGGGAAGTGCTTCAATAATTCCAATACCTTATGCTTATATAAAGATGATGGGGAGTGAAGGATTAAAAGAAGCCACAGCTGTAGCAATTATTAATGCAAATTATATTAAAACTAAATTGCAAAAATACTATCCAGTACTTTATACCGGAGTTAATGGAAATGTTGGTCACGAATTAATTTTTGATATGCGTCAATTTAAAACTACTTCTAATGTAGAAGTAGAAGATATTGCCAAAAGACTTATGGACTATGGCTATCATGCACCTACAGTCTCATTTCCTGTTGGTGGTACACTTATGGTTGAACCAACTGAAAGTGAATCAAAAGTTGAATTAGATAAATTCTGTGATGCAATGATTGCAATAAAAAAAGAAATAGAACAAATTGAAAATGGTGTTATGGATAAGATTGATAATCCGTTAAAAAATGCTCCACATACAGTTAAAGAGGTAATTAGTAGCGAATGGCAACATCCATACACACGTGAAGTTGCAGCATTCCCATTTGTGCACAGCAATGAAAATAAATATTGGCCTTCAGTCGGTAGAGTTGATAATGCATACGGCGATAGAAACTTAGTTTGTAGTTGTTTACCAATCACTGAATATGAAGAGAAATAAAATGAATATTTGTGATATATTAAAAGAAACAAAAACCATTGCTGTACTTGGCATCTCGAGTAATCCAAATAGAACCAGCAGGATGATTGCAAGTTATCTCCAGCGTGAGGGTTATAATGTGGTTGGTGTTAATCCAGGTAAGCCTAAAATTGATGGAATAGAAGTTTACGCCAGGTTATCAGATATTCCGTTTGAGATTGATATGGTTAACGTATTCAGGAGATCAGAGGATATACCACAAATAATTTCAGATGTTCTTGCTTCAAATTCTAAAGTTTTATGGTTGCAACTAGGAATATGGAACGATGAAGCTGTGCAACCTTGTATTGATAAGGGAATAGTGACAATTCAAGACAAATGTATAAAAATTGAACATAGCATGTGCTAAAAGTGTGCAACAGTTATTATAATCTGTTGCACATGACCTTTCAGAATGGTTAAACTAAATCAAATATTCTTCTTCATTCTTTACTCATCAGTAATAATTATTGGGCAAGTTGGTGATACTCAATTAGCAAATAGTGATAGTTTATTCAGAGTTGATTCTATAGAAATAAGTGGAAATGAAAGAACTAAGGAATTTGTTATTCTTAGAGAGCTCACATTTTCAGAAGGTGACACTGTAAATTCAGAAATTCTATTCTTTAATAGGGAACGTATTTTTAGCCTTGGAATTTTTACTCGAGTAGAAGTTGATAGAAAGGGTGTGGATGACAAAAATGTTATTACTATTTCCATTGAAGAGAGTTGGCATATCTTTCCAGTTCCATTTATATTTATTCGTGAAAAAACTTTGGAAAGAACATCGTATGGAATTAGTTTAAAATATAAAAATTTCAGAGGTCGTAACGAAACTATTAGAGCCACTTTATCATTAGGATATGACCCTTACGTAAGTTTCCAATATGAAAACCCTCTAATAATTCCATCAGCAGATATAGGCTTTTATTTTTCTGGTTCAGCAGGAACTCCGATTAATAAAAGTCCAACTCTCGAGGATGCAAATGGAGGTAGTTTTGATTTTCGTACATTAGGTTTGTTTACAACATTTAGCAAACGGCTAAATAATTCTAACAGTGTTTTCCTTTCAATAGGTTATTCTAAATTAAAATCACCTAATAATAATATTAATAATTATATGGCTTCTGGCTTATCTACGGATAAGAAGTTTGTGCTGGGGATATCATATTTAATCGATTCAAGGAACTTAAAACAATTTGCAAATAGGGGTTATTTGTTTTCAGTTGATTTAAGACATTATGGATTAGGCAATGGTAAGATCAACTATAATTCAGTAAGTATTGATGGAAGAAATTATCGCGAACTCTATAAAACTCTTATGATTAAAGGGAGAATCCATGCTCGACATACATTTGGTGAATATGTGCCATACTATGATTATTCATTGTTGGGATATAATTATTATACACGTGGAAATAGGTATTTAGTAAGAGAAGGGAATAATAGAATATTAAGTTCTATTGAAATGAGTCTACCAATTTTACCGGAATGGAATTTTGGTGTTGATTTACCAATAATTCCAAATAGTTTAACACGTTCCAGAATTTCAGTTGTTGCTAGTATTTTCGTTGATGTAGCAACAACGTTTAATAATAATGAGAAAATTTTATTAAATGATTTTAACTCAGGATATGGAGCAGGAATATCTTTCTTGTTTTTACCATATAGTTCATTTAGAGTTGAATACGCATTTAATGAAATGGGAAAAGGAGAACTCTTAATTGAAACAGGAATATCTTTCTGATATAGAACTTTATTACTCAAGTAATGTCATTGGTGGAAATCTTTATTTAACAGGTGATGAATCGAAACACATAACAAAAGTTATGCGTCATTCTGTTGGAGACACACTGCATGTTACTGATGGTGTTGGAAATTATTTTGAAACTACAATTTCTGAAATTACAAAAGGTAGTGTAAAATCAAGTATTAGAAATAGAAAAAAGTACAAGAATGAACTTGAAAATATTTTCTTCTGTTTTCCTCGTCTTAAGAGCAGTAGCCGATTTGAATTTGAACTTGAAAAATCAATTGAACTAGGTATTACAAATTTTATAATATTTAATTCTGAAAGAACAATTCCTAAAGGGGAGAAGTTAGAACGTTGGAATAAAATAGCTTTGGCTGCTATGAAGCAATCGCTCAGAACATATTTGCCTAAAATAGAATATGCTAATTCAATTGAAAAACTAAATGCATTTGAAGGTGAAAAAATTGTACTTGATCAAAATGGAGATGGAAGCTTAATTGAGTATTTAAACATTATTCGTAAAAAAAATTCTGATAAGAAATTATATTTTATCTTTGGACCAGAGGGCGGACTATCTAAAGTAGAAATTGCAAAAATTATAGGAAGCAAATCCTTAACTTTAACTCCAAATAGATTAAGAGCTGAAACTGCAGTGATCTCAACTGCTACTGCAATTTCATTACTCTAAGTTTTCTTCTTGTTTTGTTCTGTTACATAAACATTCTGCTGTTTATAAGGTATTTCAATACCAGCATCATTTAGCATTTTAGTTATTTTCAGTAAAACATTACTGCGTAAAAATATCCAATCATCATTGTTTGCTGTCCAAAATCGTAAATCAAAATTTTGAGTACTTTCATGGTGTCCTCTAAACAGAACATAAGAAGAAGGGTATTTTAATATCTCTTCTTCCTCTTCAAGTGCTTTATTTAGAATTTCTATAACCTCATTTGGATCAGAATTAAAGTGAACTCCAATTTTAATTTCAATCCTTCTCATGCTATCAGATAGAGTCCAATTTGTTACTTGCCCTGAAATGAGATCAGCATTTGGAACAATTACTTCAGAACCATCAAATGTCTTAACAATACTAGCTCTTATTCCAATTCTTTTAACTGTTCCTAATAGATTATTTGTAACTAGGCTAATTGTATCTCCCACTTGGATTGGGCGTTCAAATAATAAAATCAAACCAGAAATAAAATTATTTACAATACTTTGTAGTCCAAAACCAATACCCACACCAAGTGCACCAAAAACAATTGCAAATTTTTCTATGTTAAATCCAAGAAAAGTTAGTGCAATCAAAAATCCTAAAGTAACAATTGTATAATTTAACAACAAAGAAACTGCAACAGGAACACCGCGTGGAAGTTTAACTCTAGCAAAGAATTCGTTTTCAAAAAAGAATCTAATTATTTTTGAAATTTTTATTGAAAGCCAAATTGATGCAAAGAAGAGTAAAATATTTAATGGAACTATTGAGAAATTACCAAATTCTATTGGAGTTATAAAGAAAGCAACCAGAAATTCTGATAATGAATCATAAATTTCGAAGCTTTTTAAAAACATTACACTCCAAAAATATATGGCTACAATTTTAACAACACTAAATGAAACTTTTTTTATTTCTTCAGATTTCCTTTTAACCATATAGAAAACATTTGCAGCTTTTGTTTCAAGAAGAATAGTTAATAGTGTATAAAAAACTTGTATACTTGTAATTAAAATTAGGGAGGCGTATATAGTTCTCATTACACCAGAAAATATTAATGTTGAAAGAGCAGTATTTCCAATAATGTTTCCAAGGAGTGAGATGCAAAGGATTGCTATAAGTAATTTCGAAATTATATTAAGAGTAGCAATGGTTTTTATTCTTTTCTCACTAATCTTCGTAATATCAATATTTAAAAACCAATAGAGAGCGGTAATCATTAGTAATGTCAGAAGAATGGTAAATACCCTTAGATAAATCGATGCACCAATAGAGAGTTCTATTATTTGCTGTAATAAGTATATTGAAGTTATAAAATATAATGGTCCTCTAGAAGCCCTGGAAATAAAAGTAGGAAAAAGGAAAAGAATTGGTAGTATAAGTAATACTCTAGCAAGCTCAATAATAACTGATGGCGCAAGGGGGAAAAATACAAGATGGGAGTAAATTGTAATAAGAATTGCTATCGAAAATGGCTTGTTGAGAATAGTGATAGAATATTTATCATTCTCTACTATTTTCGCATCTACATTTTTATTGCCAAATCTTTTTAGGTAAAGAATTATTAACAATACGAAAAAATAGAATCCAATATAATAGGGAAATTCTTCGCTATACATATCCCAAAATTCTAGAAGCGCCGAACTAACTCTTGATGTTGATGAGTTAAAACTATGTGCAAAAGTAGTAGTATCAGTTGAGTCTGAAAATGCAAACCAAATTGGTTTTGAATCAAAAGTGAAAATTAAGGAACGGTTTGACTCAATTTGAGTTTTTATAAGTGTTACTGTTTCCTGAATCGCAATTTCTTCGGATGAAACTCTATCTCTAATTGAGAGAACGTTGTTAAGAATGATGAATAATTCTTTATCAGTTCGTTTAGTTTCTTTTTTAAGTTCCACTAAACTATTTATTAATAGTTTAGGCGCTTTTTCTTTTTTTGCATTTAAATATGTTTTTTCCCACCCGGCTAAAATCTTTTCAATTTGTGCTCTCTCTTTTGCGAGTCGTTCCGATGCTTCCTGAAGCTGTGCTTTAAAATTACCTATACTAATTAAATGTGATTCCCATTTTAGGTTGAAGTCTTTTAATTTCTTAGTTGTTGTATTTTCAAATACATCTTCTGTTGATTCTTTTTTTAATTGTTCTATGTTTTCTAGAAAATTGCTAAAATTTTCTTCAAGTTTAATAATCTTTGTCGAAGGAATTTCAACAGAATTTATTTTTTTAAGAAAAACGTAGATTTCATCTATCTTTTGAGGAATTTGAATTACTGGAACTAAGTCAATTTCTACTTCATCTATGTCTTTGGGTTGATTTGTTTCAGTAGAATTTTGAGCTAATACAATATTTAATGATAGAAATAGAAGTAAAGAAATAATTGGTATAAAAAATAATTTTTTCATTCTGATCCTTAAATTCAATTAAATCAAATTATAATAATTCAATAATCTTTTTCACAAGTTTTTCAAATTTCTCTTTTACTAACTCTGCTGTTTCCATAACTTCACCATGGTTCAGTTTGTTTGGAGACATTCCAGCAGCGTAGTTTGTTATGCATGAAATTGCTCCTACTTCCATTCCAAGAGCTGATGCATAAACTGCTTCGTGAACTGTGGACATACCAACAGCATCGCCACCTAGTTTTTGTGTCATTCGTATTTCTGCTGGAGTTTCGTAACTTGGTCCTGTGCTATACCAGTAAACTCCTTCTTTCAATGGAACTTTTTCCTTTAATGCAGCAGTTTGAATAAGGCTATTTATTCTTACAGAAGGGAAGTCAAAAAATCTCTGTTTCATATCGGGTGTTGCTAATCCAATTAATTCAGTCAATTCTCTCTTTATATTAAAAGAATTCATAGAAGTAATTAGCATCAAATCAGCTGGCTTTAGATGGTTTAACCCACCAGCAGCATTGGTTAAAATTATTTTATTTACTCCAAGTTTGTGAGCAATGAAAACTGGAAGAACACATTCAGATATTGAGTAACCCTCGTATGGATGAATTCTACCTTGATAGATTAAAAGTTTTTTATTGTGCAATTCTGCAAAATGGATAAATCCCTTATGTCCTTCTACGGTTGATTGTGGATAACCTGGCAACTCGTTTGTAGCAAATGTTTTTATAATTTTAGTTTTCTCTGCAAACTCTCCAAGACCACTGCCAAGTATTAATCCAATTTCTGGTTTGAAAGGGATTTTAGATTCTAAAGTATTAATTAGCTTTTCAAATTTAATGCTCATGTCAATCATATTCGTCCTAAAAAAGAATTCCAGCTAAAGTAGCTGTCATTAAAGTTGCTAAAGCTCCACCAATTAACGCACGTATTCCGAGTTTTGCTAAGTCAGATTTTCTATCTGGAGCTAAAGGAGAGATACCGCCAATTTGTATTGCGATAGAGCTGAAATTAGCAAATCCACAAAGAGCATATGTTGCCATCAAGATAGCTTTTTCATTTACTAAACTTTTCGATAGAATTAGAGAACTCATATCGAAATATGCTACAAATTCGTTCAGCACAAGTTTAGTTCCAAACAATGATCCAAATTGTAGAGAACTTTCCCACGGCACACCAATACCAAAAGCTAAAAACTGTAAAATATATCCAAGAATAAATTGTAAATTTAATGGCTTACCATACTCAGCAACTAGATAAGAATTAATTCCAATTACATTTCCAACACCCTCAAGCATATAATTTGATAGAGCTATTAGTGCTATAAATGCTAATAACATTGCAGCAACATTAAGAGCTAAATGTAAACCTTCACCAGCTCCAGTTGCAGCAGCTTCAATAACATTAGATGAAGTCTTTTCTATTTTGATATCCACTTTGCCTTTTGTCTCTGGGACTTCAGTTTCAGGATATATGATTTTTGAGATTACTAATCCAGCAGGAGCAGCCATAACACTAGCACCAAGAAGATGAGTAGCAAACATTAATTGGGCTTCGCCAATTGATAATCCCATAGTCTCGGCAAAAGTACTACTCAGTATTTGAATATATGCTGCCATAACACCACCAGCTACAGTAGCCATTCCACCAACCATAACAGTTAGCAGTTCACTATTTGTCATATTCTTTATAAATGGCTTTATCATTAATGGAGCTTCTGTTTGTCCAACAAAAATATTTGCTGTTGCTGAAAGGGATTCTGCTCCACTTGTGCCAAGTAGTTTCGCCATTATCCAAGCCATACCTTGAACAATTCTTTGCATAATTCCTAAATGATAAAGCACTGCCATAAGCGAAGCAAAGAAAATGATTGTTGGTAAAACTTGGAAAGCAAAAAACATACCCATACTATTATCAGCACCCGGACTAAGAGCCAAATCGCCAAAAACAAATTTTGCACCTTCAGTAGTAAAGTTAAGTACAATTACAAAAAAGCTACTAACCCAAGCAAAGAATGCTTTTGGCCAGCCAAGAGGAGAAAAGAATTGAGCAAAATATTCACCTTTTATAATTAGCATTGCAAAAAGAAATTGTAATCCAAGACCAGTAACGACTAATCTCCAATTTATATTTTTTTTGTTATTTGAAAGAAGGAAAGCAATTCCGACTAACAATAATATTCCAAGCACTCCTCTAAAAATAGAAACGAAATCCATATTGCTCCAAATTAAAAATTAAGGTATATAATGATGTTTACGGCAGCGAGCTTCATATTTGTCTGTTGCGCCAACGTCAACGGTTTCTTTAGAGTCTGTCATGCGTTGAGTCATTGTTGCAGGACTTCCACAAACAACGCAGATAGCTTTTGGCTTTGTAACGTATTCAGCAATAGCTAAAAGTTTAGGCATAGGTCCAAATGGTTCACCTCTAAAATCCATGTCAAGCCCAGTGATAATAACCCTTTTACCAAGCTCAGCTAATTTGATTGCTACATCTGTAATGTTGTTGTCAAAGAATTGTGCTTCATCTATACCAACAATATCAGCATCCTTTACAAGTTTGAGAATGTCTTCTGATTTTTCAACCATTATTGATGGAAGTGCTTGCTCACTGTGGGATACAATTTCATCTTTTGAATATCGGTCATCAATTTTTGGTTTGAAGACTTTTACTTTTAGTTTTGCAAATTTGGCTCTGCGTAAGCGTCTGATTAACTCTTCGGTTTTTCCGCTGAACATACAACCAGAAACAACTTCAATCCATCCAGTATTATGCGGTACTGGATGTGGGACGAGGTCTACCATGTTTTCCATTTTTACTTGTTAAAAAATTATGTGCAAGATACAAAAAAGAGATTATTCTTTATTAGCAAATTTAAAGTTTAAGAAAATTAGAATTGCCTTATTCGTTTATCTAAATAATAAATAATTATTGAAAAAAATGGTGTAAACGGACTGTCATTGTTTTTTGATAAGTATTTATTTCGATATTTAAGTAGAGTATTTTTTGTTAATTTATTCATTTTTGCCAAAAACTCAAAGCTATTAAAAAGACCAATTCTAATAGACTCACGATTAGTTTTTAAAGACTGGTTATTAAGATTAAGCACTTCGTTTAGTTCATTATCAATCTTGTCATCTGAACTCCTGATGTGTCCCTCTTTATTGTATGTGATTATATTTTCAAAATCTGTAGATAAAAGATTAAACGAAGTAAGCTCAGTATTACCTTTTTTTGTATCGCAAGTTTGAAATTGAGACTTTTGACCCTCATTGCCTAAACAACATACAAATAGATTTTTATAATCAAGCGGATTTGTAGAATGTACATGTTTTTTGAACCCATCCTGTGATTTAAAATGTTCTATTTTTACTTTTAAGGAATCATCATGAATTCTTTGCATACAATAACAACAAACATAACCTTGGTCTTTTAACAGAAAAGTTCTTAATTTTTGCTTGTCAAGATCCTTATAATTTGCCTCTGGTTGTCTCTTATATTCAGTTAAAAAAGCAGGTACTGTTCTCTTGTCAATTTTCCACATCATCTTCCTCTTTAAGAAAATCAATCTCTATTCTAGTTTGAATCAAGTCTTTGTCATCTTCTCCAAGAGTGGATACTAATTTAGAATAGACTTGCTCTGCATTTTTAATATCTTCTAACTCAATAAAATCATATAAAGAACTAATCTGTTTCTTTATTTCCTCTGGTCTATTTTCAACATCCATCATTTTAAAATTAACAGCTTCGATGTCTGTTCCGTATTGATTTATTGATGGAAAAACTTTTCCATCAATAAATTTAAATATATTTGCAACATCTTGTTTTGCATTATTAAGTATAAGAGGGGAATGGGTTGTAATAAGGAAGTGATTCATTGTGCTAAGATAATTAGCAATCTCTCCAACAAAATCCCTTTGCCATGTTGGGTGCAAAAAAGTATCTGGTTCATCAAAAAGGTAAAGGGTTTCTTTATTATCAAAAAACTCTACAAGACCTCTAATTGTAAGAAGTTGCCTTTCACCTTCTGAAAAATTATAATCGTTAACGGTTTCACCAGTAGTTTTAAGAAGTGTTACGCTAACATTTTCTATCAAATCATTTAAATAAGTAGCATCAAGCATTTTATATAAGTCTCTATCGTAACCTATAAGTTCATTTTCTCTAATAGTTTTTAATTTATCACCAGAAAATTGGAATGTATTTCCTTTTAGAAATTTATCACAATTTAGTTTTAAAATATTAAGAAATGATTTTACATTTCCATCTTTTGCCCCCCAAAAAGTTTCAATGGTTGTATTAGATTTTGCCCAATGTGGTTTTTTAAATTTAATGGAGAATTCTTTAATCCTTTCTATATTAAATTTTTCAAGAATAAATTTATGAAGACTCGTTAAATCAGAGGACAACATTGAAAGAAGAATTAAAGGAAAATAATCGGGATTAACGTAGAACATATGCCGCTTACTGTTATTGCCAGACTTTTCAACACTCCTTCTATAATCATCATCAAATTTTTGAGCGTAATTTTGCATTCGTTTATTAAAACCTGAGTAATAAATCAATATATTATCTGGGAGATACCTTGTTCCTGCATGGACACTACGCAAGAAAGATAAATCTTTTCGCTCATCGTTTATGGTTATATTATAACCATTCAAGTCATCTTGAATAATTGAAATACTATTCTCACCAATATCGTATTTAATAGAATATTTTAAAAGAGGTATATCCGTCTCTGCAAGGAGCAGATACTTAAAAATCAATACTATTGCTTCTAGCATATTCGATTTCCCAGAACCATTATCACCGATAAAGATTGATATAGGGTTATCTGACTCAAAGTTTATCTCAAAATCTTTAAGATTTTTATACTCTTCAATCTTTAAATACTTTATTTTCATTGAAATATCTCCTTTTCAAACTCTTCAATTGCTAAAGTTCGGTTTTCTTTTGCTTGTTGTCTAAGAGTCGTTATTTCATTTCTCATTTTATCTAATGTATTAGCTATTTCATTTTGTATTTCTAAAGGTGGTAGAGGAAATAAAAATTCTTGCATTTCTTGAGCGTTAATATTTGCTTGTCCTGTTATTTGACGACTAACCATGTTTTTTTGATATTTAAGAAGAGTAGAATTAAACAAGTAATTAATGTAATTAACATTTGCCTCTTCTGGATTAACTACAACTCTTATTAGATATGATGCAAAGGTATATTCCTCATCTTCATTAAAAATTGCAGTTTTACCAACAAGTTCTTTACTATTTGTTCTGTTAAATAATAAGTCGCCTTTATTCAATAAATATTTATCCAAAACATCATTGCCAATCGATATATACTTTAATTTAGTAATGTTAAGTTCAGAATTTAATATGTTGTTCATTCTTAACATTGGTGGTCCAATCTTATCTATTGACGCCTTTTCAGATAACCCATATTGATAAGAGTCGATAAAATCTCTAAGTTTTACAATTTTATATTTGCCTTTTAATACTTCTGAAATAACAGCTACTTTATTTAGAAAATCAACAGCCCACCTTTCAATATTTCTAAATTGCACAAGTTGTAAGCCTTTTTTGTTTTTATCCTCCTCCAATTTTTTAATACCAAGAGTATCAAAAATATAATTTTCTATATTTTGCTCTAGTTTATTTGCATTCCTATCTTGATCCTCTGCAAGTTGTAATTTCTTGTTATAAGTATTAACTAATCTCGTTTGTTCTTCTATATTAGGGATAGGAATATTTAATTGTCCAATAAATTCATAAGTAGCTTCGTTCTTTATACCATCTGCTCGAAGGTATTTAATGAAATTCAGAAATCCATTGCTTCTTAAAGCAAGAATTAAAAATTTTTTTTCTGTTAAATTTGTATTTATTAGATATGGTTGATAATGAGTAGAACAAACTAATTTACCATTTTCATTAATTGCAACAGCACCTTGATGAAAATTTATTTTTGAAACTAATAATTCATTAGCAGGAATTTCATATAAGTCCATACCTGTTTTATTTTCGTCTCTTAAATGAATTATTCCATCTTTAAAACTAATTTTACTAACAACTGGTAAAAGGCCATTATAGTCATCTTTTTTTATTCTTATTTGTATTGGCTCAATTATCTTTTTTAAAGATAATAAAGGGTATTTACTAGAAATTACAAAAGGATTTAAATAATAACTGACATACCATTTATCTAAGCCTGAATAAGGGATTATTTTAAGAAATGATTTAGTAATTCTGTTTATTTTACCCATAAATAACTACCGATTCACTTACTTTAGAAATCCTCATAAGTTTTTCATCATCAGCTAAGCTATAACTAACAGAATCTATAACATTTTTCCAAAGTTTTTTCTTTTTTCTATATTTTATATATTCATCACGTAACGGATTAAGTTCATTATCTATTACGCTTCCAGTAGAGCTTATACCTGCTTTTTCAACTTCTGCTATTGGTATTTCATAATCAAACTGCTCTTTAATAAGAGATTTTATTTCTAACTCAATTTTTAATTCTAAGTTCTTTAATTGTTTCTTTAGTTCTTTCTTTTCCTTAGCATTTAGAGCCAATTTCCCTTTTTGGTCAAATTTCTTATTAATCGCAGTTAATTCTTTTTCATATTTCTCATTTGTTACACTTTGTGCGTCTGTAACAATTTTGGAATAAGTATTGGCTTCCTCATTAGTAAATTTTTTAAAAAAGAGTAAACTTGGTTTAACAGTTGCACCAGAAGCAATAAAAACATCTTGCGGAATTGAGGTTATTAAAAGTATTTTTGCTTTGCTTTCTACATAATCACGTATTTTTTGTAAGTTGCTATTATTTAACAGACCTTCTGGTAAAACAATTCCCATTCTGCCACCAGGTTTTAATAATCTTAAACTTCGTTCTATAAAAAGGACTTCAGTTAAAGCACTCATTTTCCCAGTTTCATATAAGTTCAATATTGGCTTTCCAATATTATCTGTAACTTGCTTCATTGCCTCGTCATACTCAGAACCATACCTTTTTTGATATTTTTCAATTCTTGCCTTATCAGTGAACTTATCATCCTCAGTAATTTTTAAAGACTTTTCAACTCTTGAGCCAAAAGGAGGATTAGTTAAAATAAGATCAAAGCGGTTTTCAAAAATGCCATTAACATTAAGTAAACCGTCATTATGATGTACACCACCATGACCATCGCCATGCATTATCATGTTCATTTTAGCAGTTCGCGACATTCTTGGATTCGCATCTGTTCCAAAAATACAATCGTAGGAAAGAGTTCTTATGCGACTTCTTACATTATTTATATCTAATTCTGTATTAAGGCTATTAAATAATTTATTTACTTTTTCATCTACTGTTACTTTCTCTTTTTCAGAAAGTTTTTCAAACTGAGTATTATAATATTCTATTTTTATTTTCTCTTTGGCTTTTTGTATTTCTTCTTCAATTTGAGTTCTCACATATTCAAAAGCCTTAATTAAAAAACCACCACTACCGCAAGCTGGATCACAAATTATTTCGCCTTCTTTTGGGTCAAGAATTTCTACCATGAAATCAACAACTGGTCTTGGAGTAAAAAACTGACCTAACTCTCCTCTAAATGTTCTGCCTAAGAATTTTTCAAAAGCAATTCCTTTAACGTCGTCAGAGGTTGTTGAAAGATTGTACTTTTGTAATTCATTAACAATTGCTTCAAAGCTACCCTGTTTAACATTTATTTTTTCATGGCTCTCAAATAGATCATCATCTTTAAAATCTACCTTAGTTTGCTCAAATAGTAATTGATAAAAATCTAAACCATCTTTAGGTTTGAATTTCTCATAACTATTTCGTGCTTTATTAAATTCGTCTAAAGAAAATATTTGAGCTTTATCGTTAGTTCTCTCATATCGAATTTTAATAAATAATATTTTACTTATTTCATCAAACGCAGCTTCTGGTGAAAGTTTATCGTTATTTCTAATAATATTATGACATTTAAAAAGTAGTTTAGAAAACTCCTCTCTGGTAAAGGCTTTTGTTTGTTTAAGCAACTCACTTATTTTTTTCTTGTCATCAATTATTTTTGCATCAGGAATATCAACAATTTCATCAAGTCTTTTGGGCATCTTTCCTTTTAAAACTTTAAATATTCTGGTCTCTTTTAAGTTAGTCGTTACAAAAAAATCAGCACCAGCCCATGAAGCATAATTGTAGCCTTGAAAAAAATCTTCTTCTCTTATTGTTAAATGCTCTGCTTTACATTCAATAACAATAGCTGGACTATTTTCTTTCGCTTTATCTTCTCTAGATTTCCAAATTACAATATCAGCCATTGCACGCCCTTGTCCTCTTTGAGAATTGTTCGCTTTCTCTTCTTGCGACATTTGTTCAATAGAAAAACCATAGCTATTAATTAATCTGCAAATGTATTTTTGTCTTACTTCTTCTTCTGGTTTTACAATTAGCCACTTATCTTTAAGTGGTGCAAATATTTTATTGTTCTTCAACTGAATTACACAATTCATTACTGAGGTTCCTCATTTAATTTTACTCTTTTTGCCACTAAAGATTTTTGAGAAAATTTCTATTTATCAAAATCAAAATAAACAAAAGTTACACAAACCTAAAGAATTTGACTCCATCACTGGGTCGTAATACTAGTCTTCTCATACTTAGGATTAATGAAATAATTAATAGTCTTTAATTACCCATTCAAATTTTTATCACCAAAAGAGAAAGGGAGTAGCTCTTTTAACTTGATGATTTTCACATCACCATTTCCATTGGAAATGTGAACATCCAATTCTTCACCACATAATTCCATTAATACTTGTCTACAAGAGCCACATGGAGGAATATAATCGTTACTGTCTGATGCAACTGCAATAGCGGAGTACTCTTCTACACCATCCAACTTTGCTGCAAATGCTGCTGTTCGCTCGGCACATATTGTTACTCCGTATGCTGCATTCTCTATGTTTGCTCCTTGATAGACTTTCCCATCTTTCGTTAATAGTGCAGCACCAACTCTAAAATTGGAATAGGGTGAGTATGATTTCTTTTTAGCATCTATAGCTAACGTTACTAATTCTTTGCTTTCCATAATGTCATTCCCATCTATTTGAAAATTTTAATCCTTTTAAAAAGAAATAGATTAAATTTAATTCATAAGTAATCTGTAACACAAAAAACCAAAGTGGACTTATTTTATAACCAAAATTATTCTGAAAATTATTTAGAATAAAAAGATCGATAACCAATTTAATAAATAATGGAAAGATAAATTCAGCTCCAAATGGCATAAAAATAATTGAAAAAAGAGAAATGAAATTGAGTAGATGCCAAGAGCTAAGTAGCAACTTGTTCTTATTAGAATAATGAATAGAAGTTGATGTGTGTCTCGACTTCTGATTTATATAATCAGAAATTTTTTCTTTAGTGTGGCTGAATACAAAAGCATCTGAGTTACTTACTATTCCTATTCTAAGTTTACTCTTTATAGCTTCGCGAAGTAGTAAATCATCATCCCCACTTAAAGTCTCTGTCGTGTTTTTATATCCTTCAATTTTATTAAATGCCTCTTTTGAAAACCCTAAACTACGAGCTGAGGTTGAGTATGGCATTCCACGTTTTGCAAATGCAAAGACAATTATATTAGCTCGTAAATTTTCGAAACGAGCAATTAGATTTGTAATAGAGTTTGTTGCACTGTATGGTGCAATTCCAAAAAGGAAGTCATTTTGTTCAAATCCATTTGCAAAAGAGTTTATCCATTCTTTCTCTGGCTCGCAATCTGCATCTGTGATTAGTATGTAAGGATTTGTTGTAGCTTTTATTCCAATATCTAATGCACCTCTTTTCCCCTTAAACAATTTGTTCTCAGCTTTTATTACTCTGAAGTTATCGAATTCTTTAATTGTTTCTTTTACAACAGTAAATGTATTATCGGTTGAATTATCATCAACAATAACAACTTCAAAATTGTCCTTTGAATAACTCTGGTTAGATAATGATGAAATTAAGTTAGAAATATTTGTGGCTTCATTCTTTGCAGCAATCACAACGGAAATTTTCAAACTGCTCGTTTCAAATTCCTTAAATCGGAATAATTTATTTAGTGCAGAATAAATAAATAAATCGTAAACTAAAAGAAAAAGGGCGATGCTAAATAATATATAGGTTAGTATTAACATTAAATGTCTTCTTCAATTATCCATTCTTCAGCTAATGTCTCTGGAACATTTGCAATAAATCTGGATGGCATGGCAATGGTATATCCATTATATCTATCAAAAATATTTGTGGGATAAGAAATAAAAAGATTTCGTTTTGCTCGTGTAACCGCAACGTACATTAAACGCCTTTCTTCCTCGATAGTTGCTTGCTTATCGAAAGATTGAGTTGAGGGGAAGAAACCATCCATTGCGTGCATGATGAATACAGAGTGCCACTCTAATCCCTTTGCAGAGTGGATTGTAGAGATTGTTAGTTGCTCATCATCGTTATCTTCCACATCTACATCACTTACAGAATCTCTCGGTGGTTCTAGTACCATATCAGCTAAAAAGGTTGTTGTATTGTCATAATTACTAGCAATATTATTGAGTGCTTCCAAGTCTTTGCGGCGTTTATTAAAATCATCATACTTAGCTTCGAATAATGCATCGTAATATTCATATATCAACACTAACTTATCATAGGGTAGTTTGTAACGGTCATCTAATAAACTGCTAATTAGTTTAAAAAGAGGAATGACTTTTGCAAATAGTTTCTCTTCTTTTAGTTTTAAAAAATCGGATGAAAGAAAATCCATATTTGAAATTTCCTCCATAATTAACTGAGCACGTTTTGGACCAATCCCTTCGTGAAGAAGTAGTATTCTATACCAGCTAATTAAATCTTTAGGATTCATTGCAATGCGAACAAATGCTAAGGCGTCTTTGATGTGTGCAGTTTCTATAAATTTGAGTCCACCAATTTTTACAAATGGAATGGATGCTTTGTTTAGTTCCACCTCTAAATTAAATGAGTGATAAGCTGAACGGAAGAGTACTGCAATATCACTAATTGGGACACCCTCTTCGCGTAATTCCAAAATACGCTCAACAATAAAACGTGATTGCATATTGTCGTTCGCAGCAGATATTATTGCCGGTAACTCGCCATCAGAAATGTTTGTGTGCAATTCTTTTGGATACTTTTCAACTGCAAATTCCAATAAGTGATTAGCAAGATTTAAAATCTCCTTTGTACTCCTATAGTTCTCTTCAAGTTTTATAAGTTTTACATCGTTAAAGAGAGTAGGGAAGTTCATGATGTTTTTAAAATCGGCACCTCGGAAAGAGTATATTGATTGTGAATCATCACCAACCACCATAACATTGCTATTAAATGTTGCAAGTGCTTTAACAATATCAGCTTGTAATTTGTTAGTGTCTTGGTACTCATCAACCATAATGAAATTAATACTTGAAAGAAGTTGATTTGCAACATCTCCCTTACTGGTAAGTAATTTCAAAAGGTAAAGGAGTAAATCGTCATAATCTAAAAGGGAGTTGGATGATTTGTACTGAATATACTTCGTTTTTATTTCTAAGGCTTTTTCTATTTGCTCAATGAAGTGGGGGTAATCATCTGCTATAATATTATTTACTGTACGCGATGTATTAATACTTAAACTGATAACTTTTAGAAGTGTTTTCTTATTTGGAAATCTTTTCTTCAGTTTTGCAACATCCATTTTGCCACGAATTAAGTTAATTACATCTTCGCTATCACCTTGATCTAATATTGTGAAATTAGGATTTAGTCCAATTGCTTTTCCGTATTTGCGTAAAGTGAGATTAGCAAATGAATGAAAAGTACCACCATTGATTTTTGAGCATCTGTTATCCAAAAGCTTAGTTGCTCTATCCATCATTTCTCGTGCAGACTTACGAGTGAATGTTAAAAGTAAAATTGATTTTGGATCATAGCCCATTTCTATCAATCTTGAAACCCTATAAACAAGAGTTCTTGTTTTACCAGTTCCAGCTCCAGCAATAACAAGGTATGCACCATTAACAGCCGAAGCTGCCTCAAATTGCGAATCGTTTAATTCTTCTCTGTAATTAATAGAAAAACGGGCTTCGTCAATTTTAATTTGACTGCCCGTTTTCTCTATCTTTTTTAATCTGTATTTTTTTGCCATTATCTTTGTAGTGCTTTTGGCTTTCCTAAGATTTCGTTAACAATAATAAAATTCTTAATTGAGCTGCCTTGCAATAAACTTTCTCTTATATCTTTAGCTTTTTTGCTTTCGCGTTTTTCTCTACTATCTTTCAAAGAATCAGAATAAGATATTGTAGCATTAACTTCGTTTCGTTTGGCTACTTCTTTAGCTGGTTCATGAGTAATATATTTTCTTTGTTGATAAATGTTTTGCTTCACTTCAGTTTCTGCAGTAGAATTCATCAATGCTTCTTCGTAATATTCATCAACTTCCGAACGAGATACTTCCTCCTTCGCCATTGTTAATTCCTCATTTATAGAATTAACAAAACTCTCAAAAGGATTGTTTGATTTCTTTTTCCTTATTATTTCTTTAGTCTGAGTAGCAAGATCCATTTGTTCGTTTTCAGCTTTTTTCACTTGTTTTTTCTTCTTCTTAAAAATTGAAGATAAAAAACTGATAATAAAAAATCCAACTACTAGATAATCAACTATATTATCCATCGTCTACTCTGGATTATCTTTTTTATCTGAATCTGGTTTAGAAATAGCATTTCTCATTTCAGTATCTGATTGAACATTTTTAAGATTGTAATAATCCATTACACCAAAATTACCTTTACGGAAGGCGTCAGCCATTGCAAGAGGAATTTCTACTTCTGCTTCAACAACTTTTGCTCTCATTCTGGCAACTTCAGCTGTCATTTCTTGTTCAAGAGCAATAGCTGCTGCACGTCTTTCTTCTGCTTTAGCACGAGCAACTTTTAAGTCAGCTTCAGCTTGATCTGTTTGAAGTATAGCTCCAATGTTTGTTCCAACATCAACATCAGCAATATCAATAGAAAGAATTTCAAATGCAGTTCCAGAATCAAGACCTTTTGCTAAAACAACTTTTGAAATATTATCTGGATTTTCTAATACATCCTTATAAGAGAAACTAGAACCAATCGTAGACACAATTCCTTCACCAACACGGGCTAAAATGGTAGATTCATTAGCACCACCCACAAGTCTTTCTAAATTTGCTCTTACAGTAATTCTAGCAATAGCTTTCAACTGAATTCCATCTTTCGCAACTGCAGAAACCATTGGTGTTTCTATAACCTTTGGAAGAACCGACATTTGAACTGCTTCTAACACATTACGTCCAGCTAAATCAATAGCGGCTGCTTTTTCAAATGAGAGTGCAAGATTAGCTTTGTTTGCAGAAATTAATGCATTTACTACATTTACTACATTTCCACCAGCTAAGAAATGTGCTTCTAAAAACGAAGTATCTAAGTCAATACCAGCTTTAGTTGCTGAAATTTGTGGGATTACAATTAATCTTGGTGAAACTTTTCTAAGTCTCATACCAACTAAATCTTTGAATATTTTAAGTTTTACACCTGAAAAATAAGCTGTTACAAAAAGACCGAGTGGAATGTATATAAAGAAAAACCAAAGGGAAATTACAGCTACTATAATAATTACTATTCCTGAACTTGCTAATACTTCCATTGTTGCTCCTATTATTTTATTAATACTAAACTTAAGTTATACATAAAGGTAAATTATTCCAATCTAAGAATATTTGCTTTAACTATTATTTTCTGAAAAAGCTTCTACCTTACTAAGCACTCTCATAAAATTTTCACCCCAAATCTTTTTTATGCTTTTTTCAGAATATCCACGTTTAATTAGCTCTATAGTAATATTACCCATTTCACTTGCATCATTTACTCCGTTTAATCCACCACCGCCATCAAAGTCGGAACCAATTCCAACGTGATCTATTCCAATTAGTTTTACAATATAATCTATATGGTCAATTACATCCTTTAGTGTTGCTTTATCGGCAGGAAACTTTTCACTAAGTCGTTTCATCTCGTTATGAAATCTATCTCTCTTTTCTTTCGACATATTTTCCATATCAAAACTCTTTTTCAATTCAGTAAAAGCCGAGTCTCTTTTTGGATTTTCTACTTGAGTCTTTAAATATGAGCTGACAAAGTTAACATGAACTACTCCGCCATTCTTAGCTAATGCTTTAAGCATATCATCGGACATATTACGAGGATGGTCGAGCAAGCTACGTGCATTACTGTGTGATGCAATTACTGGAGTTTTGGATAACGTTATAATCTCATTGAATGAGCTGTCAGAAACGTGAGATACATCAATTATAATTCCCAAGTTATTCATTTCATTTATTACATCTCTCCCAAACTGAGTTAAACCATTATCCCCATTATCGTCTGTTGATGAGCTACAGAGTTGATTGTTTTTTGTGTGACAGAGTGTAATGTAACGTATTCCATCATCATAATACTTTTTTACTAGTGTTAAATCTTCTCCAAGGGGATATCCATTTTCCATTCCTATTAAAATAGCACGCTTATTTAGCCCTACTATTCTTTTTATATCCTTTATTGAATATGCTAATTCTGCAATTGCTGGTGACTTGTTTACTCTCTTTTTTATTGTTTCTAATATATGATCTGCTTTCAATTTAATTTTTTCATAATTCTCAGAATCAGTTTTCCCTTGCCGAGTCCATACAACAAAAAATCCAACATCAACTCCACCCTTTATCATACGAGGAAAATCAACTCTAGTTCTACTTTTATATGGATTGTGTTCCTCTTCCAAATTGTATTCTGGATTATTTACTAATTCAATTGGAATATCAATATGAGTATCAATTGTAAGTGAATTACTGTGAATTTGTAGAGTATCAATATGATTAGTTTTTGTTTCTTTCTCACTTTTACATGATGTAAAAAAAACAAATGCAATTAGAATTATGAATGGAAAGATATAATTTCTCATAAGCACCTATTACTAAAATATTAAGAAAGTTAAATACAAAATTGCTATTTTTAAAAACGCAAGAAGGTTGTTCTAAAAACAGAGTTAAGTTGTAATTGTATGTTTTAATATAATATTTTGGTAGAAAAATAATTTAATTAATTTATTTTTTATTCGATAGTAATTATGCAAAATGGTTTAATACTAGTAAACTTAAACGTGATAATTATTTTATTAAGTGGAGATTAAGCAATGGAAAACAAAAAAGATCCTTTAGTACTTACAGGTGAAGAAACATTTAGTATTTTATTAGATATTAAAAATTTGCCTGCAATTCCTAAGATTATGCTAGAGGTACAGGCTTTACTTAGAAATGAATCACATAATACAATTAAACTTTCTGAGATTGTAGGTAAAGATCAGGGGCTTACAACAAAAATTTTAATGGTTGCCAATTCACCTCTTTATGGCTTGCAACGGAAAGTATCTTCACTGGAGTTTGCAATCATGTTACTCGGCGTAAATGAAGTCTCAAATATTGTAACTGCACTTTCATTAGCTGAAGCCATTAAGATAGATAATATCAAAGGGCTTAATTTTATGGAATTTTGGACCCATTCAATGCTTGTTGGAACTGCTTCAAAAGATATAGCAAAAAGGCTTGGTTTCTTCGATCTCTCTGGAGATGCATTTGTTGGTGGAATGCTTCATGACCTAGGTGTTCAACTCACTGGTAGATATTTCCTCCCTCAATTTGAAAAAATAATTGAAACTGTTAAAAATGAAAGTCTCCCTTTTAATGAAGCTGAAGAAAAGTATTTGGGACTCACTCACCAAGAAATTGGCGGATTTATTTCTCGAAAGTGGAACTTACCTCCTCACTTAATTAACGCACTTATGTTTCATCATAATCCGTTTGGTGCAATGGATTCACCAATAGTGCCTTATATAGTTCACTTAGCTGATTATATGACTCAAAAATTTCAAGTAGCACATACTATTTGGGATGAGGGATTAGTTCTTGATAAAACTATATTTAATGTACTTAAGTTTGAGAGTGAAGAGAGATTTAATGAATTTGTTGATGATTATGAAGAAGTCTTTAGAGAAAGTGCTGATGCCATTAGTCTGTAATCTCTATTGATTGTATTTATTTCTTTTTAATCGAAAATTTAGTGCAACTTATTCCTGAAGTTAGTTTAACTTCAATTGAAGGAAGTTTTTTCGACTTGAAATTTATTGCTCTACAACCGTAGGGGAAACTCTTATCCCATGTAATATATAAGTGTTTACACTTTGTGCAGTTTATATCTATTCTATTCATTGAATTAGAGGTCTATTCTAAATTAACTTATTTTTAGTTTTAATAATAACATTTCAAATATTTATGAATTTACTTTATCAACTAATAAAGTAAAAATAACTAATTATATTATATGAATCGAGTATAATTAATAAATTGTATTACATGAAAAAACTTAAATTTTCCAAAACATTAAACGCACTCATCATTATTTCAGCTAGAATTTGAATATAGTAGTGAAGGCTATTATAAAGCAATTTCTGGAACCCTTTCTCTAATTCTTAAAATGTTTTATAAAAAGAGCCTTTTGCAAGGTTATTCAAAGTCTTAAGAAAAGAGGATTTTATTCTAACACTTAAAAGGAGAAAAAAAACGAATTTTTAGGGCTTATAATTCAAAAAAAAATCTCTCTAATCTATTTTGCAAAATAAGAGTAGTTTCGTAAAATATATCATTTTTGAAGGTGCAAAACAGAATTTAATCTTGATTATAGAACTCAAATAACTTAATTTTATATGATATAATTTATATTTTTTTTGAAAACATAATAGGAGAAGTGATGAAAAAAGCACTCAGTATTTTAGTTGTGATTAGTATGGTTTTGGGACTTTCTGGATTTGCATGTTCATCTACAGAATTAACAAGTGCAAAATTATATGTACAACAAAAAAACTTTGACAAAGCTGTAGAAGCTCTTGAAAAAGAAGTTGCCAAAAACCCAAAAAGTGATGAAGGATTTTATCTTTTAGGTTATGTTAATGGAGAGCAAGGAAATTTAGATGCAATGGTCGAAAATTTTGACAAATCTGTAGCTATCAGTAATAAATTTGAAAAAAATGTAGATGACTACAAAAAATTTCAATGGCAAGATAATTTCAACAAAGGGGTTGGTCTTTTTAACAGAGGTACTAAAATTACTTCAAAAGATAGTAGTAAAATGTTTTATGATAAATCAGTTGAAAGATTCCAAAATTGCACACTTATTCAACCTGACTCTGTTGGTGCTTACCAAAACATGGTTTATTCTTTAATTAATAGTGGTAGAGATTCTGAACTTGAAACTCCATTATTAAAAATCATTGAATTGAATAAATCTGCTGATGCATATGTTGATTTAAGTAAAGTATATAATAATCAAGCTATTGTATTAATGAATTCATTTAACGATAATAAAAATGTTGATGATAGTGTAAAAGCAATGGCAACTTATGATAAAGAGATTGCTCTTTTGGAAGAAGGTCAAGAACTTTATCCTGAGGATTCAAAAATATTAGCTCAACTTTCTAATGCATATGTAGATGCTGACAGAATGGATGTTGCCATGGCTACGTTCCAAAAAGGAATTGAAAAAGATCCAACAAATGAAATTTATCGTTATAATTATGGTGTTCTTTTATTAGGTGCTGATGATTACGAAGCAGCTATTGAGCAATTTAATAAAGCAATTGAAGTAAAAGAAGACTACATAAGTGCTTATTATAACTTAGGTGTAAGTTATCTTAAATGGGGTGCCGATTTGCAAGAAAAAGCTATTGAAGCTGATTCTGATGACTTAACTTATAAAGAAAAATTTGCAGCAGCAGCAGCTCCTTTAGAAAGATACCTACAAGATAATCCAGAAGATGCAAGCATTTGGAATTACCTTGGAAAAGTTTATGCAAACTTAGGTGAAACAGATAAATCTAAAGAAGCATTTGAAAAGGCTGATTTATACAGATAATTTAATAACTTATATTTTATATTAACCCACAATTTGTTAAATTAAAAAATGAATTGTGGGTTTTTTAATTTAAAAAAATAAAGAGAGAATTATGGAGAACAATAATCAAAAGCAACAAATAAACATAGAGTTAGGTGAAAAAGAAGCAGAAGGTATTTACTCTAATTTAGCAATTATTACACACTCGCCTGCAGAATTTATAATAGATTTTACGCGTGTTGTCCCTGGCGTTCCAAAAGCAAAAGTCCATTCAAGAATAATAACAACTCCACAACATGCTAAGATGTTATTAAAAGCATTACAAGATAATATCGATAAATTTGAGTCACGATTTGGTGAAATTAAAATTGAAGGACAGCAAAATCCGCAGTTTGGATTTACTAATGCCAACAATGATGAGAAGATAAATTAGTTTCGATACTAAATCAAAAATTGATTGCTATCACACCATTCTATTGTTTATATTTATAACTTAGAGCAAGTCAAATTTAATAGTAAGAAATGGGGTTATCATGAAAAAGAAAATAAGCAAGTTATTATTTGCTCTTATTTTTGTTTCTGGAATAAATTTATCGGCGCAAGATAAAGTAATAGTTTCAATGAATGTATTTGAACCGTTACCAGAAGTCTCCTTCACAGCATTTCTTGCAAATCCTTTTTTACCTGGAACACCAAGAATATTACAAGTATTAATGACACCTCACGGTAGAAAAATTATCGTAAAAGGTTCTATCCAATGGCGTAAAGTTGACGAGAGTTCATTCAATGAATTCTACAGATATACAACCAAACCATTTACTTCTCAAAATTATTTTAATGATGATATCTCTTCACTTAGTGAAATTAAAATTGATGAAAGTAATTCAAATGATGATTTGCTTGAAGAAAATAGAAAAAAGGGATTTCCAACCGGAACCTATAAAATTATCATGCAAGTATATGATGAAAATATGGTATTCCAAAGTGAAGCAACATCCGATCTTAATTTTTTAAATCCGGCTCAAACTTTATCAATTATTCAACCAAGTGTTGGTGATCAATTAGATGTTGCTGGAATTTTACTTACTTGGACAGATGTTCTTGGTGTTGCCGAGTTTATTGTAAAAGCAAATGTTCGGACTAGTAAATTTGAATCTTTGGAAGAAGCTTTACAAAAAGGGAATCCAATTGTTGACAATAAGAGTGTTGGAATTAAAACTAGTGTAAACCTTCGTGAAATTTTAGATAGAGAACTAATTGGAGGAGAAGAAATAGTTGTTCAAGTTAGAGGGTTAATTCCTGGTCCGGGTGGACCAACAATTATTTACTCTGACATTGTTAATTTTTACCTTAATAGTGCAGGAAGACCTGTGGTAGATAAAGGAGTAGAGGATTTTCAAACTCTTATTGTTGCAGTAGTTGATGATATGAAACTGCGAGGTCAAGGAGATTCTGAAGCTTATGAGCAATTAACGAATCTATTAGCTGATTTACAAAATGGTAACATTAGTTTTACTGATATTAAAATTAAATTTGATAGTGGAAAGCAATTAACATATGCCGAGTTCCAAGAAATTTTGGAATATCTAAGAAAGAACCCAGATGTAATAACTAATCTCTTATATGTAGCAAAATAGGACGGAGGAAAAAATGAAATATAATAGATTACTTATCGTATCAATAGTTTTTGCCGCTTTAATCTCAATAGGATTTGTGGTACAAGATACAAATGAAACTCCAATTGCTCTCATAAAAAAAATCATTAAGGATGTTTCCTATAAAACAATTGATGCATCGGACTGGGAAATTGCAAAAACTGGTATTCCATTAAAAAGTGGTGAGCAGATAAAAACTGGATTTAAATCTTTAGCTTTAGTTCTATTCACTGATGGAACAGGTCTATTGAGAGTTAGGGAAAATTCTATAATGTATATTTATGGTGATAGAGAGGATGATAAAGTAAATAAAAATACATTTATCGAAAAGGGCTTAATAGGTTTTGATATTAATAAACAAGATGCTGAAGAGTTTAAGTTTACTACTCCAACTGCTGTTGCTGCAATTAGAGGTACCGCAGGATATATAGAAGTTGGTTCTGATAGCTCCACAACAATTGTTTGTGACCATGGTAAGATTGAAGTTCAATCATTGATTGGCGAAAAGAAAAAAGCAGTTGTTGAAGGTGGTGCATCTCTATCAATTAGACCTAATGGAGAAATCTTAAAAGGTACTACATCCTCTGAACAAAATAGTAAATTCAATAAAACTAAAAAGACAAAAGTTAGGAAGATGTTAATTGAAACTGAAGAAGGAACAATAGAATTAGAGTTTTATCCAGAAGAAGATTAATAATAACAACTGAGGGCGCAGATAATAATAAAGTAGGTGGAGAGATGCTTTTAATTAATAAAAGTTTTGTAAAAAGGATAATGCTTGTTTTTATCCTTGCTTTATATAGTTCAACTTTTGTATTTGCGCAAGCTAGTAATAGTGTATCTTCAATATCATTTGGAGAAATTAAAGATGGAAGACAAGTTGATGTAAAAGTATCCTTAATCAATTCACTTTCCATTTCTAGAGTTCAGATTGTTTACAAGTCATTTCAAGAGACTGATTACAGAGTTAGGGAGATGGAAATACTTGGTGACATTGCGGTTTATCAAATTGCTGGAGAAGATGTTTCAGCACCAATTCTAGCGTATTACTTAATTATTGAAATGCAAGATGGAAATGTGGAAACCTATCCTTTAGGTGTTCCAGATGCCGCGCAGCCAATTAATTTAACTGTATTATCTAAAAGCGAGAAGGATCAAGAAATTTTGATCTTAAGTCCTAGTAGTAATGAAACACTATCTTTAAGTGATTTATTCATTTCTATTTCAATGATAAAAGCTCCTGATAATGTTGATATTTCAAAAACTAAAATTATTTTAAATGGAAGTGATGTAACTCCAAATGTTTTGTTTGCAGGCGAACTTCTTCTTTATTATCCACAAAATTTTGAAGGCTCAATAGAGAGTGGTAATCAAAGTTTAGAGGTTGAGGTGTATGATAAAGATGGTTCTCTCTATCACTCAATGAAAAGAAATTTTGTGGCAGTTGATGCAGCAATTGCAATGGATATTGGAAGTGGACTTAGGTATAATGGTAATGCATCTGGCGAAATAAGAAACGAATCTTTTGGTGACGAAAATACTCTTTATAATAATTTAGCTCTTACCTTAAATGCAGGTGTGGACGATTGGAAGTTTAGAGGGTACGGTTACATTACTTCTGAAGAGAATGGGGATGTGCAACCCCAAAATAGATATTCAGTTTCTGTCTCTAGTAATTGGCTTAACTTAAGAGGTGGAGATAGTTACCCCCGTTACAATAATTTACTCTTAAATGGAAAGAGAGTACGGGGTGTTGATGGAAGAGTTGATTTAGGCATTTTCCATTTGCAAGGTTCATATGGAGAAATACGAAGAGAAGTTGAAGGCTATTTAATTCAGCGCTATTCTTCGGATAGTGCTCCTCTACAATCAAATGTAATAAGAATAGATTCTATAAAACATAATGCTCCATTTGGTATGGTCGATTTTGGGGTTCATTCAAGAAATTTATTATCTGGTAGAATTGGACTTGGTAGTAAGGATGGATTTGAGTTTGGTATGTCTTTCTTACATTCAATAGATGATGTTAATTCTGTTGAGTTTGGAACAAAGCCAGAAGAGAATCTAGTAACTAGTGCTGATTTAAGATGGGCTATTGATGACCAAAATATTATTATAAAAGGTGTAACAGCTGTTTCTGTTATGAACTCAGATATTACTTCAGGTACATTTACCGATGAACAAATAGATTCCATCTTTGCTTCTGGTGATGCACTTGGTGATGACCCAGAAAATTTTAAAAATCTTAAAAATCAAATATCACCTTTCTTTACTGTTAATCAATTTATTGAACCACTTAATTTTACTGAGCTTTCATCTCTAGCAGCAGAAGGTTCGTTAGAATTAAATTACTTCAGTAATAATTTGAAAGGCTCTTACATTTATAGAGGAAATCAATTTAAGTCTTTTGGTCAGGAATTTACAAGAACTGATGTTGCTGGACTGAACATAACAGATCGGTTCAGAACTCTTAGCAACCAATTGTTCTTCACAATTGGCTACGAAAATCTAAATGATAATCTACAGGGTACTAAAATAGCTACTACTAATTTCCAGACTTTACGTGCATCTGTGTCATTATTCATGAGATCGGATGTGCCAAACATAACACTTGGTTATATTCGCAATAGTAATGATAACGGATTAGATCTACCAGAAGCACTTCCTGCTTACGAGGATTCTCTTGAAGCATACTCAGTAATAAGTGATGTTACAAACAGATTCTCTTTAAATTTAGGATATGATTTCAATCTTTCAATACGTCACAATTCTTCATTGAGCTTTATGACATCTAGTAAAGAAGATCAAAGCTTTTTTAATAATGATGCTCAATATTTTTCAACGTCATTTACATTAAATAGTTATTGGACAAATGCTTTGGTTAGTAATTTTAGTTTAATCTATTATAACAGTGAAATATCTGCTGTACAATATAAGTATGTTACAATAATGGCAGGTGGTAGATACAGATTGCTTAATGATGACTTGGAACTATCGTTAAACTATAGTCCAAGTTTTGGTGATTTTAGCCGTCATGCTATTGATTTTGTAGTATCATATCAAGTTATTCAGAACTTGTGGCTTAGAGCTCAAATGCGCTACTACAATATGCCTAATACTGGAACAAATACTATCTCTGGGGTTACAGTAAGATATAATTTCTAGTTTAATTTATTTGTTGATTATAAAAGTGGATTTCTAAAAATCACTGTTTTTTTGGAGTTTATGATTTTAAAAAAGTTACTTAATATCCGAAAATATCGGCGAAAGATTAAAATACTTTTACCTTTATTTCTTACTCCATTTGCTTCGGCAATTTTTGTTTTATCCATCACTCAGAATTATTTCATCTCCATTGCACCATTACATGAACTTGAATTAAAATATCTTGATATCAGATTCTCAAAGAAAAAGATTGTTGATATTAAGGATAAAGCAGATGTAATTATTTTAGGTATATCTCAGGATGATTATGACCAAATTCCTGCACCGTTTAATTCATGGCCGTGGCCACGTTCATTTTTTGCAAAAGCAGTTACTAATCTTAATAATGCAGGAGCTATAGCTGTTGGAATAGATATATTAATGTCCAATGACGATAAGTACTCACCTCAAAATGATCAACTCTTTTCCGAGGCAATTTCTAACTCAAAAAATGTAATTGTAGCTGGTCAACTTGATATTGAAGCTGAATTACTTGTGGAAGAGGGAAACTATAATATAAAAGAAAAAACTTATAACTATAGAAATAAATTCTATGCTGTAGATAGTTCGGTTGGAATTGTTCAAATAGGTAGCGACGAAGATGGAATTTATAGAAGATATGAACCCTTAGTAATTTCTACTGCAAATGAAACTATTCTTCCTACATTTGGATTTGCACTACTCAATAAATACTTTGGATTGAAAACAAGTAGTATCGTTAAAATTTCGGAATCCTATTTCGAACTTGGAAATAGAAAAATTCCACGATACGATAAATCATCAATGCTAATTAACTATTATGGTCCAAATGGTACATTTGAATACTTAAAGTTTAGTGATGTTCTTGATGATAAAGAGTTCCAAACAGAAGATGAGAATTATTATGAAACAGAATTAAACATTTGGGACGATGAATATTCTGGTCTTTTGCAGTCTGGTAAATTTAAAGATAAAATAGTCCTTATTGGTTCTATACTTCCTGAGGATAGAGACTTCTTTCCAATCTCATTTAGTCATGGTAAACGTAAAGGGGATAACCAAATGTGGGGTGTGGAAATACACGCCAATGCTATACAAAATGTAATATGGAATGATTTTTTAATAAAAGAATCTAAAAATATTGAAGTGATTTTAATAATTTTTCTCTCATTTTTAGCTTTCTATGTTTTCTCATTTTTTAAACTGAGTAAAAAAATAAACTTAATTTGGGCAGAAGTAATTAATCTTTCTATTCTTTCCTTTTTGTTTATAGCATTTTATTTTCTTGGAATTTATCTTTTTGTAGAGCATAATTATATTATCTCAATTATTAGTCCCTCGGCAACTTTAATTGTTGGATATTTTTCCACTACCGCATATCATGTTGTAAAGGTAAGAAAACATAATGTAATGATAAAAGGTATGTTTGGGCAGTACGTAAGTAAATCTCTAGTTAATGAATTACTGAATAACCCAGAAAAACTATCCCTCGGTGGCGTAAAGAAAAATATTACAATTATGTTTAGTGATATAGAGGGATTTACATCAATTTCAGAAAAAATGGAACCAGAAGAATTGGTTGAATTTATTAATAATTATCTTTCAATTATGACTGCCATTGTACTTGAGCATAAGGGCACATTGGATAAATACTTGGGCGATTCTTTAATGGCATTCTGGGGGGCGCCACTTGATGTTGAAAATCAAGAGTTACAATCATGTAAAACTGCTATTCTTATGCAGAAAAAAATGGATGAACTAAGGAGTGGATTTTCATCAGAAGCTGCCAGGAAAGTTAGAACTCGAATTGGAATTAATAGTGCTGATGTAGTTGTAGGTAATATTGGTGGTATTGAACGTTTCGATTATACTGTAATGGGAGATGGGGTTAATCTTGCTGCACGACTTGAGAGTGCAAATAAAATGTATGGTACAACCATAATGATAAGTGAAGCAACATATGCAAAAGTAAAAGATGAAGTATATGTTAGAGTAATTGATAGGATAATAGTAAAGGGTAAAACAAAACCAATTACCGTATATGAATTACTCGGACTTACAGAAGAGAAAAAGGCTACTGATAATTATAAACTCTACGAAAACTATATTAAAGGATATAAAAAGTTTAAAGAAAGAGAATTTGTGGAAGCAAAGACTCTTTTTGAAAAATCATTAAATGAAAATATAAATGATGAGCTTTCAAAAATTTATGTAGAACGTTCGGAAAATTATATCGCTAACCCTCCAAAAGAAGATTGGGATGGAGTTTCTATTCTGAAGAGCAAGTAATAATATTAAAAACAAGCTCTCACTTCTCTTGTTTTCCATTTACCTTCCTCATATTATTTTAACTTGTGCGAAAATAAATTAGTATTTCAATTAAATAATTAAAATAAATTTCACATACAAAATTTTTATGTTGTGAGTTTATGTGATAAAAGTATAAATTATAAATCATGAAATTAGTAAAATATATCGTAGTAGTTCTTCTTCTCTTTGCAACTCAGAGTTGTTCAAAAAGCGAAGTCTTTATTAGAGTATCCCAAGTTGGATTTTTAAAAAATGATATTAAGATTGCCATAATATTATCTAACATTAAATTAGATGGGATCTCATATCAAATAATTAATTCTAATAGCAAAGCTATTGAGTATAAAGGTAAAATTGAAAATGAGAAAGGTGAGTTTGGTAATTTTAAACGTTCTTATGAAATTGAATTTTCCAAATTTCAAAAAGAGGGGAGTTATAGATTTGAAGTTGAATCTTACCACTCATTAAACTTTAAAATTGGCAATAATCTCTATACTCCTGTCGTAAAAGAGTTAATGAAGTTTTTCCCAGTTCAAAGATGCGGCTATACAAATCCAAGTGAACATGGGGTTTGTCATATAGCTGATGCAACAAGTCTAATTGATGGCGATGAAGTATTAGCAGAAACAAAAGATGTTACAGGTGGTTGGCATGATGCTGGTGATTATGTAAAATTTCTTAATACCACTGCAATTACTACATACACTCTATTATTTGCATATGAACTTGATAATGAAAAATTTGGATTTGACTTCAATAAAAATGGTACACCAGATCTTTTAGAGGAAGCAAAGGTTGGACTTGATTGGTTGCTAAGGGCACAAACCGACGATAATAGATTTATTACTCAAGTTCAAAATTTGCAAGACCACGATGTAGGTTGGAGATTGCCTGAAAATGATTCACTTGCATTTAATCGTCCAGCATATATTGGAATAGGAAAGAACCTAATTGGAATATATTCGGCTACAATGGCATTAGCTAGTAGAATATGGGAAAGCAAATTAAATCATCCAGATTTTTCGGAGAAGTGCCTAATTGCTGCTGAGAAATACTATAGTATTAAAGATGATGTAGTAGATATTGATAGTTCTGGCTCTGGGCAATATTTTGATAAATCCTTTGAAGGTAAGCTTGCTTTAGGAGCTATAGAATTGTACGAAACAACTAAGGAACCAAAATATTTATCTGATGCAAAAACTTTTGGAACTGAAGCTGGTGCTGAGTATTGGTGGAGTTATGGAAACATCTCAACATTTGCCCATTTTAAATTGACAAAATATGATCCATCTTTTCAGAATATTATTGAACAAAGTCTTAATTATTTTAACACTAATAGAACTTCAAAACTTTTTGGAGAGACTGTAACGCTTGGATGGGGTTCCAATGTAACTCAAATTGGAACTGCAATACAAGCTATACTTTATGCCGAGAGCTCTAATAATAACAAATTTGATTCACTAAGTATTTCTGTGAGAGACTATCTTCTTGGAAAAAATCAATGGGGAATTAGTTTTGTATCCAATATCGGAAAGAATTATAGTAGAAATTTACATCACCAAGTAAGTGATATCAAAAAAATAAAACTTCCAGGTGGTTTTGCTGCTGGGCCTACTTCAAAGGAGTCGTTGGAAAGTTATGATTTTCAATTTGCTAAAAAAGATAAATATACAAGATTCCAGACAGAATTTGCATTCTATAGAGATGATAAAATGGATTATGTTACGAATGAACCAACAATAATTGGTAATGCTTTTGCCATCTTATTATTCGGATATTTTATTGATTGAGACATATAATAAATTCTAATCTCAATTTGGAACATGATAAACGTTATATATCTTACTTTTCACTTCAAAAACAGCATTATTTGTTCGGCACGAAAATTGTTTTTAACACCATAACCGTAATATGTATTTGAGGACAAAATAACCATGAATAATGGAATAAATATAATAAGATCAGGATTTTCACTGATAGACCAGAAATGGGGAGGTATCTACCGTGGAGGTAG
Source organism: uncultured Melioribacteraceae bacterium (assembly GCA_965370315.1). Lineage (GTDB taxonomy): Bacteria > Bacteroidota > Ignavibacteria > Ignavibacteriales > Melioribacteraceae > 1-14-2-50-31-20. Next base: position 7,262 of record CBDUTO010000016.1, on the reverse strand, counting down.
TTACGTTATAGTTGGCCCTAGAAAGTCTGGCAGAACACTTTTAAGCCTGCAACTTGCGCTTGAAACTGCAAAAGATAACGAAACGTGTGTCTATTTTACGACTATGCGTCCTCGTGATTTAATGATACATGCTTCATCTCTTAACTTTGATTTACAAAAATACATGAACAGAAATAAAATAATTGTTGTTCGCGTAAATCCTCCAACAGACATATATGATATGTACAATCCTGATGATTTCTTGATTGAATATATGAATGATATAATTACAGTTGCTAGTAAATATAAACCTGCACGATTAATATTTGATGAGCTAACCCCTTTTATAGGATTTAAAAACTTAGATCTTCTTGAAGATGTTTTTGCACATTTACTTGAAACAGTTGAAGATAGAAATATTACAAGTTTCTTTGTTGTAGGTGAACCAGCAACTCAAAAAACTGAAGACATAATTAGTATTCTACGAGAAAATGCAACTGGTACAATAAGCATTCATAAATTAAATGAAAAAATTCACGGTAAATATCATGGTGGAATTATTTCGATAACACCAAATGTTGGACATACAGAAGGGGAGTTTCAGAGCGAATTTTGGATTGAACCTAAAGTTGGAATTCTAGTTGTTCCATCCGAAGATCATGAAATGGTAATAGCAGATAAAGGGGATGAATTAAAGAATCAGACTAGTGAAAGTAAAACTTTAGTAACTGCTAATACTCCAAAGCAAGATGGATTTAATATTAATATGGAAGAGAGAAATTTAGATTTGTCAAACCTATATTCTTATAACGATTTTCAATTGATACTAAATAACCAAATAGCACTTTTTCAGAGTACAGGACAAAAATTTAGTTTTATATCGTTTAGATTAGATCAAACTGCACATATCCAAGGGCTTCTATCTGTAAATCAATTACAAAATGCTATTGGATTATCATTAAATAAACGAGACAAATTCTGTATTATCGATAACAGCGTAGTCCTTCTTCTAATTAGAAGTACTATAGAAAGCAAGAAAAAAATGTTTGAAACTGTAAAAAAACATCTACCAAGTAGTGATCCAAAATATATTGAAGCTATATCAAAATTTATTTTTGGAGTTGAAATTGACATTGATGATTCGATTACAAATGCTGAATCTTTGTTGACCCCAATAACTTCAAATGATACTAGATTAGAGCATATCTCATTTAACGAATTTATTCAAAAATGAAACTTGCAATAAAAATAGTAATTTTAGCGACCCTACTTCTTTCTAATTCTCTTTTATCTCAATATAGAGGGTATGAGGCAATGAAACGCCAAGGTATTTCTCATATGGATAACGGAAAATATGGAGAAGCTATTGATTTATTCAATAAGTATATTGCAAATAATGCTCAGGAGCCAGAAGGGTATAATTTACGCGGGCTTTGTCACGAAAAAAGACAGATTTATAAATATGCTGTTTTGGATTTTAGAAGAGCAATCCATTTAACCCCAAATGACTCAGAATATAGAGTAAATTTAAGTAGAGTAATCTCAATTTGGTATCCAATTCTTCGCAAGAAAATTGAAGGTCACAAGAGAGAAATTGCGATTGATCCATCAATAGCAGTAAATTATTTAGAAATTGGAAAATCGCATAGATGGCTAGAAGAGTGGAGTTTAGCAGAATTATGGTACGATAGATATCTTGAAAGAGATGACGATGCATCACCAGATGAAATAATCAGATATTCAATAATTCTTGCTAAAGTTGGGCATATAAGAAAAGGGGAAATAGTATTAAAAAAGTGGGTTGATAGATATCCAGAAGATTGGCGTTTATGGAGTAGATATGGATATTTTACTCTTTGGTTAGGAAATAGAAATAATGCTGCAAATGCCTTTAGAAATGCTTTAGGATTTAAACCATTTTTTAAGGAAGCTCAAGATGGACTTGATATTGCAACTGATAATGGATACATGATTAAAAATGAGCCAAGAGCTTACGAAAGAAGATATGCTGGATACCCAATAGATCTTGCATATAATAAATTGAAGAAAACTCCTTCTAATTCGGATACTAGATTTGAATTAGTAGAACTATTGATTGATGCAAATAGAATAGAAGAAGCAAGAGATCAACTAAATATATTAAAAGATGATTATGGCGAAACAGCTGAATATAGAGACTTGGAAGATAGACTTACTCCGATGCTTGAAGAGAAATACTCATCTCTACTTGAGGAAAGTATTGCAAAGCTAAAGCAAGACCCAGATGATAAGTATAATGTAAAAGAAGTTGCAAATTATTATACGAAGCTTCAGCAATACGAAGAAGCAAACGAAATTATGGAAGAATATTTAGAGATGCATCCTGAAGATAACGAGATGAGGGAATACTATGCTGATATTCTAGCACTCTCTGGAGACTTCTTTGGTGGGGCAGAAGTTTTATCAGAATTAATTGATGATGGTTTTTCATCAGATAGAATTGTTGAAAAAGCAGCTAATTATTATGGAAATGATTTTGATTATGATAATTCAATTAGAGTAATTGAAAATAGAATTGAAGGAAAGTCATTAAGTTCATCGAAAGATCTAAAATTCCAGCTAGCAAAATATTTTGCTTGGAACTACCAATGGGATGACGCAAGAGATCAAGTTGAAGAATTACTAGAAGTTTATCCTGATAATAATGATTATAAATTATTTGATGCTCAATTAATAGTTTGGACAGTTGATGATACTGAATTTGATTCAGCAGAAGAAAACTTTAATGAAATTTTATTAGCAGATCCAGATAATTTAGAAGGATTAATGGGATTAGCAACAATTCATTCTTGGAAAAGAGAGTATCCAGAAGCCAAAGAGTTAATAGATAGAGCGCACGAAAATTCACCAGATAATCCAGAAATTGCAAGTGTTGAGAGTTTTTACAATGCTCAGGTTGCTTTAGAACCTGACAGGCTAAAATTGGAAAAAAGAGGAGAAATTGGTGAATTGGTAAATCAAGAAGATTATGACGGAGCACTAGATCTGTTTGATGAATATTTTGAAATGGATGATGAACCATCAAGTCAAGTATACAAAGAGTATGCTCAAATTAATCTTGCTGCTGAGAATTATGACACAGCAATTGATACTTACGATAAACTTTTAGAAGAAGAATACGATGATGAAATTGCTTTGGCTAGAGCAAATGCTTATTTGTGGAGCGGAGATTCCTTAAATGCATTAAATCAGTTTTTAGAATTGTCAGAAAATGATCCTGAAAATTATGATGCAAAAATGGGACTGGCAGATTCATATGTTATGAATCAAGAATATGGAGATGCTGATGATATTTATGAAGAACTTATTGATGAGACAGAAGATTCAGTACAAGTTGATTTAATTAAGCAGAAACAAGATATGTTACCCATGTATGGTGTTACAGCTGGATTAAACTCGGCATTTCAATTTATACTTCCAACTAATTTTAGTTTTATTCCATCTTTTTCGTTCTATAAAGATAACCAAGAGTTAATGTACTATCAGTATGGAGTTCGTGCTGAGATAGGAATGTTTAGATATTTTACTTTTGGTGGCGCATGGTTGAGAACCCATATACATAGCAATAATTCAAATTTTCTTGTTAATAGTCAGGCTCTTACAGAACTATCGGGTCAACTTTATTTTCATCCATTTGAACATTTTTCAATTGGTGGAAGTATTGGAAGATTAAATATTGAAGGAGAGCAACATAAAGATATTGGAACACTCGAAGCTCGTTGGTTTTCAGATGATCTACTCTTAAGGGTGGGCTATAGAGATACTGATGCACGTCTTTTACTTTTTTCACCGTACTTAATATATCAAAGATATGATGCATATGTATATCATTTGTCTGCTAATTACAGATTAAGAGATACATATAAATTCTTGCTTTTTTATCAATATTTTACTATCTCAGATGGTAATGCTGCTAATGATTTCCGATTTAGAATTGGAAAAGCTTTTAGGGAAAACCTCTTTTTTGGTTATGAGTATTTTTTCACTGATTATGGTTTCACATCTGCATTATACTATTCACCACAAGAGTACAGTACGCATTCAATCTGGATTGATTATGAATACAAGGAGATTGAAAATTGGGATTTTATTTTTGGTGGACAAATTGGATACGCTCCATCAATAGATTTTATAATTGGTAATATATATGCTGATGCAAGCTACGAAGTAATTGATAACCTTATGCTAAATGGTAGAGTGACTTATGGACATTCCTATAGATTTGATAGTACCTACCAATTCATTTCTGTTTTTCTATCAGCTTATTGGAGTATTTGGTAAACTGATCATTCTTTATAATTATTGTGAATACTATCACACATCACCATTAATTAGTTTAGTTGTTTCTTAATGCTTTATTAGTAGTAGCAATCATACACGCTATTGATTATATTTGGAGTGAGGGTCTTTTTAATAATAATAACAGAAATCATGAATAAATTAAATAAATATTATTTTGTCCCTTTTGTTTTAAGTCTATTCTTTATCTCTAATTCCATATCTCTTGGAGTTCCACCAATAAAGTATAAAGGTATAATTGGAAAAGAAGTCTCAATAACAGGTAATATCGAACAATTAAAGTACTTTTTCAACGCATTAGATAATTCTAGTTCTGAAAAAATTAGAATTGCACACTACGGTGATTCTATTATTTGGGGAGATGTAATCTCTGATAATTTAAGAGTCTTTTTTCAAAATAAATATGGTGGGCATGGTATAGGATTTATCTCTGTTTGTACAGATGATTTATCAGCTAGAAAAACAATTGATCACAAGTTTTCTGATAATTGGGAATGGGGATCCGTTTTTACAAAAAACAGAGAAAAATTTCCAATAGGTATTGCGGGAACAGTAGGAAAAGCATCTTCAAATAGTAGCGTTTCATATAAAACAAAAAAAGTTTCACCAGCCGCTGATTCATTTTCAGAGCTGTCTATATTTTATTCTAATGCTAATGCAAACTCAACAATGATGTATAAGATTGACAAGAAGAATGCAAAGAGTGTTGAATTATCAAGTGGAAGCAAACTGAATGTAACAAAAATGGATTTTGGCAAAAAAACAAAAAGTATAGATTTAGAATTTAGACAAAGTGAAGGAACATTTTTTTACGGTGTTACTCTTGATTCAGGCAACGGAGTTTATATAGATAATTTTCCATTTAGAGGAAATTCTGGGGTCTCATTAAGAGACTTAAACACAAAACTATTACCTGGATTTGCAGATAACCTTAATTATAAACTTTTTATTCTTCAATTTGGAATAAATGTAGCTGCATCTGGAAATGTAAAATACCAATGGTATGAACGCATGATGCTTAGAGCTATTGAGAAAATTAAAAAGTATTTTCCAGAGTCATCCATTCTAATTATCTCTCCTGGCGATTTAGGCCAAAAGAAAGGAAGAACAATACGTACTCATCCTGAGATTAAAAAGTTTGTTGCTATCCAAGAAAAAATTGCTGAGAAGGGGAAAGTCGCATTTTGGAATATGTTTGAAGCTATGGGGGGGGAGAATTCAATTTCACAGTGGGTTGAAGCAAAACCTCCATTAGCGTTTAAAGATTATTGCCATTTAACTTGGGATGGTGGCGAAATTATTTCAGAAAAACTGGTTTCAGCTTTGATGAAAGCTAAGTCAAAATAACTTAGTTTCACTCTTTATTCATGAAAAATTAAATATTTTAGTTATAAAGAGTGTGTCATTTTGAGTCATGTTTTGTATATTTCAACAGATTATTTTTAACAAGTCAATTTATCCTATGAAATTTAGTAATTAGAGTACTTTATTGTGGCACTATTTTTGTTAATTGTATAAAAAAAAGCGTTAAATTGATGAAAAAGCAAGAAAAACATAAATATAAGATTGAACTAGACAATAGAGAAGTTCTTCCTCCAAAGAGAAATGAGAAGAGAGAAAAATTAAGAATGATTTTTATCTCTGGATTGCTCTCTTTAATTCTAATTCTAATTATTCTTTTTACCTTACCAATGACAGTCCTTTCTTGGGAAGGATTAATTGTTTATGCTTCAATAGTTTCATTAGTTATTTTCTTATTTATTTTACTATTTAGATATTTCACAATATTATTTTTAGCCTACTTTTATATAACCAGATATACAGTGGTTGAAAACTCTGGGTATACTCCATTTATCTCAATAATTATTCCTGCTTACAATGAAGGAATAAATTTGCAAACTTCTGTAGAATCATTATTAAAATTAAATTATCCAAACTATGAATTAATTATTGTAAATGATGGTTCAAAAGATAATACAAGAGAAGTTGGTGAATCCTTAGTTGGATTAAGAGATGGGAAAAGTTCGATTGTTAAAGTTTCATTAATAAACAAACCTAATGGTGGTAAAGCAAAAGCTCTCAATGCTGGGATACAATATTCTGAGGCTGATTTTGTTGTTTGCATGGATGGTGATTCGGTTTTAACTCCTGATACCCTTAAAAGTGCTATAGCTCATTTTGCAGATCCAGATGTTGGTGCAGTTGCCGGTAACGTAAAAATAGCAAACAGAGGAAAATGGTTAACTGATCTTCAAGCTTTGGAGTATGTAGAAGGTCTTAATTTAGCTCGTTCAGCCCAAGGTCATGTAAGAATGGTAAACATTATTCCTGGACCAATAGGAACATTTAGGAAAGAAGCACTTCATGATGTTGGGTTTTATGCTAGCGATACATTTGCTGAAGATGCAGATATGACTCTTAAAATATTAGCAGTTGGTTGGAAAGTAAATTATGAACCAAACGCACAAGCTTTAACTGAAGCTCCAACTAAATTGATGCAATTACTGAAACAAAGATATCGTTGGACAAGAGGTATTTTACAAGCTGTTAGAAAGCATAAAAAGCATCTTTTTAATCCAACATTAAATTTTAACAACACACTTGTTCTGTGGTCAATGTTTTATGAAGCACTTCTTTGGCCAGCAATGACAATTTTTGCTAATCTGTTTTTCATATTTGTTGCGTTGTTTAATGGTATGTCAAGTTTGATTTTTTATTGGTGGCTTGGAATTGCGTTACTAGATTTTATGTCGGCAGTTTATTGTATAGCAGTTGAGAAAGAGGAATTTAGATTGGTGCCTTGGGCTATAGTGTATAGAATGGTTTTTGTTTTAATTATAGATGTTACTAAAGCAATGGCAACAATAGAAGAATTTTTAGGAATCCAAATGGAATGGGGCCATCTTGAAAGATCAGGTTTGGCTAAAAGCAAAAAATAAATTTTA
>CBDUTO010000015.1:0-45146 GCA_965370315.1 uncultured Melioribacteraceae bacterium | reverse complement strand
TTATTTATGAATCTTTTTGAATATATAGAGTCAACCTATTGCAGGACGCTGCACTTTCCCAAACCTCTCCACAACAAACTCCTCCAACCCAAGCATAGCCATATCAAGATTTTTCTTCACATCAATATCAGCAATTCTATAAACCACTAACCCAAGATTTTCCAAATACTCTTGCCTTTCGGCATCATACTCTACTTTATCATCATGACTACTACCGTCTATTTCTACAACCAGTCCAAGAGTCTTAACATAAAAATCTACAATATAATTACCAATAATTCTCTGTCGGTCAAAATCTATTTTGTGAAACTTTCCTTTGTGGACTTGCTGCCAAAATAGGACTTCTGAGAGTATGCCTTCCTGCCTTTTTCCTCTTGCTAGCTTTTTTAGCTTTGGGTTGTAGGGCAGGTTCTCTACAAAGTTTCTTTTTATTTGGGTGTTGTTTATGGTTGTTAGGGTTGTTGCCTTTTCTGCCACCCCGTCCCGAAAGCTTTCGGGACACCCCTCCAATGGAGGGGAATTGTTTTCTGCCTTTGGTGGTATGGGGGCTTTTTCTGAAACGAATGTTAAACCTAATTTTTCTGATATTTTATTTACTATTTCTTGGTTTAGATTTGGTCTTCTTCCTTCTTCACTAAACACACCGTCTGTTTCACTATTAGGGTAGAGATACAAGGGGAAATGATATGATTGGATGGTTCTTTCTGCACTCTTCATTTCTGAACAACCATTAGCAATAAAAAAACTATCAATTGAGTTTGATTTATTTTGGCGACTTAATAAAAGAGCTAAATTATCAGTTGATATCATATGTTTCATTGTGTCATATCGAGGTCTTCCTAAAAAACCACTCGATTTTCTGTTTAGCAATGTATATCGAGTATCAAAAGCTTTAACTAATATTTTAATGTGATTGTAATTTCCAGAAAGTAAGTCCTTTTGAGCGTTTTCTAATTTCCAAGTTCCATCTTTTATTCCGTATTTATTTCTTAAATCATCAATATCTAATTTTAGAAAATCATTTTCTAATTCAACAATTTCATCTTTTGAAAACTGAAGAGTTAAAGAATCATTTTTTGTTTGAATACCTGTATTTTTATTACCAAACAAGTTTTCAAGACTTATTCCTTTTTGATAAATGTTTTCCTTTGAAAAATCCTTTGGAACAAAAAAGTAATATGGTGCTTGATATAGAATTTTATTCCAAGTGATGGACTTGAAATTATTGTTTATTAAATAATTATATTTATTATCTCTTAAACCATAAACATCAGTATGAAATACTTTTCCCAGAGCTCTGCTTTTTTTTGATTTAACAAAAATATTGATTGAAACACCTGTCATTATATCAAATACATTCTGGTCGGAACTCCCGTCTGGTGCAACTTCTTTCTTTTTTGAATTTCCGTGTAAATCAATTATATAAATTTTATCAAAACTTTCTAGAAGACTTTTCCTCATTTGTCTATGAGTAACCCCATCAATAAAACTATTGTTTGATATATAAGCTAATATTCCCTCACCATTTTTATCAATATAGTATTGTCCATATCGAATAAACTTAATGTAATCATCATCAAGATTGATTTTTCTTTCATTCAAATCCTTCTTATAATCAGTTAAAAGATTTTGTATCCATTCACCTTTATTACTACTACTAACAGAGTACGGAGGATTACCAATTACACACATTACAGGAGTATCACGTTTAATATGATTAGCGTCATTCGCTTCTGTACTTAACCAATTTGAAAATAGAGTTCCAGTATCTGGATGATGTTCTTCTAAAGAGTTTGTAAGATAAATATTGAACCGTTGGTCTCTTGTTGGCTTATATCCAGTTTCACGTAATAACATATCCAACTTAAGATGAGCCATTGAATAGGAAGCCATCAACAATTCAAAACCATTCAAACGAGGAATTAAATGTTCCTCTACATAACTACTCCAAACACCTTGTAAGTTCTTAAAGTTTTTATTGTATATAAGTTTTACAACTTCTGAAAGGAACGTTCCAGTTCCAGTTGCAGGGTCTAGGATTTGTACTTTGTGAACTTCCTTCTCTACTAACTTTGTACTCCCTTGTTCTGGTACTTTAATTTTTGTTTTGGATGTATCGGCTAATCCTTGAGGTAATTTAAATTCTGTTTTTAATATATCATCAACAGCACGTACAATAAAATTAACAACTGGTTCTGGTGTGTACCATACACCTCTTGACTTCCTAAGTTTAGGGTCATATTCAGATAGAAACGTTTCATAGAAATGAATTATAGGGTCATTGGTTTGAGTAGACTTACCAAAGTTCTTTAATAGTTCTTCAACGTTAGTAGCTCTAAAAACATCAGCGAGGTTATCAACAGTACGTTTAATTCTTTCATCAATATCAGGCCCAGCTACATATCCAAATAGTTTACGTAAAAACGGATTTGATTTAGGAATTAGTTCAGCCGCTTCTTGACGAGTAAAATCTTCTAAAGTTGTATCATGTAAACGAGCAGCAAACATACCATAAGCTAATGTCTGTGAGTATATATCAGCGAATTCTTTAGGTTCTAACTCATGGATAAGAATTTGTTTGAATGTTTTATACTGGTCTCTTAGTGATGTGTTCTCTTCTGATTTCTCATCGGAAGTAATAGCGTTCTCTAAAATGTTTTGAAGTAACTTAGCTTTTGAAGCCATCATCTCAGCAAGTTTCTTCGACAATTTAATTGTCTGACCAATGTAAGTGCAGAAGTTCTGAATTAGAGTTTCAAACTGTTGGAAGTTCTCTACTATAGGCTCTATTCCACCCCGTCCCGAAAGCTTTCGGGACACCCCTCCAGAGGAGGGGAATTTGATTTCTCCAATTTTAATTTCGTGTACTAGCACTCCATTTTGGAAAAACTGAAACCAGGTGTAGTCAGTAATGATAAGGTTCTCAAGAGCTTTCTTATATCGAGTGAATTGTTCCTTGTATTGTTTACTGTTAAGGTCTTTACCAATGTCCTTAGCTTCAATGTACCCTATTGGAATTTTACCTTTTGTAATTACATAATCTGGATTCCCACAATCTGTAACATTGGAAGGTTCGTTAGTGATATCAACGCCTTTGACGAGTTCACGTATTAAACTCTCAAGGTCTCCACGATAGGAGTGTTCTCTTGATATACCAGATTTATATCTAGTGTTTAAAGAATCGATGTATTGTTGTGTTGTCAAAATTCTCCCATAAAGTACCGCTCTAACATTTTGAATTTCTAACTTAGCTAAAACGACCTGCAAATCCAAAAACAACACATATTTAAAAGATGTCCTTCTTACTCAACCTCAACCAAATCAATCTCTTTCATCAATCAATCAGTTTCAAATAGAGAGACTATAATTTTCTGATAGTGTAAAATATTTTCAAGGCTTGGTGTACGTCCTTTGTGGTCTTTTCGTTATTCAAATTCACATTTTGCTTAACTCATTTCAAAGATGAACTGTTCTTTTTTCTAGCTAAAAATTATATGCAAACCCGAGCCATGGCATAAAATAGACATCGTCATCACTTAAGAGAGGAACGACAAATGCAAAATCTGCGGCTAAGTGTTCACCCAAAAACCTAATACCTAATGATGCAAAATTAAATTCACTATCGGCAATAAACCAATTCTCTGTAATCAATTTTGCATAGCGTGAAATTCTTAATTCACCTCCAATAAGAAATATAGGTTTAACAGATTCTGTTTCATATCCAACCCCAGCAGTTATTGCACCTTTGTCAAACGAAACAGTACCTACCGTATAAACAATATTTAGGTGTTCGCTATCATTTGGAAATTTGACAAAGAAATCTCCAAGTGATGCAGCAAATTTATCGTTCTGAAAAAATGTGATTTTGGGTGCTATGTAAATTATTTGCTCTGATGAACCAGGAACAAGTGAGATACCACCTGCCAAAGTAAAGTGATCTCCAATACCGACCGCTAGCATTGGGAAAAAGATTTCGTAGATAGAAAAATAACCTTCTCCAGATTTTAATCCACGACCAGTAGGACCAAAAAAGAGCCTAGTACTATTTGGATCCTCTCTCCAATATTGACCATTTTGAATATTTGAGGAGACAATTTCTCTATTAATAATCATCTCTTTATTAATAGTTGTTTCATTGTTAGAGAGGAGGTTCAATGTAATTGAAGTGCTATCCTCATAAACTATTGTTCCAATTAAAACTGAACCACCAGATAATTCGATACGAACAATAGTAGAATCAGTCACTTCAGATATAGCGAATAGGTTTTCCACAATATCAGTTGAGTCACTTTGAGATTCTGCTTTAGCCGTTACAACAACACTCTTTTTATTAAGAATATTTTTTTTGTTAATTCTTGCTTCTTCTCCGTTTAAAGATTTTATCTGTATTACATTATCGTCTTCAAAAACAATTGTACCGGTAATTATTGAGGAATCAGCTAGTTCAATTTGTTGATAGATGGTTTGTGGATTGTCTTGTTGTGCAAAGATGCTCATTGAAAATAAAAAAAAGATTGAAGTAATTAGAACTCGAATCATTATCATACCCAAACTTAATTGATATTATTATCTCATTAAGGTAGCGATATTTATTATGTATTCCACAGTTCTCAATTAATGCCTCGATTCGGGATGTAAATGAACATATATCAAATTCCCGTTATTTTTCATGAAAAAGCAACACAGTTTAAATACAATAAGCTAAGAAAAGGAAATAACGGGAATTTTTAAATTTCACTCTGAATCAGTGCATAATTAATCGTGCATTTGTTATCAGCACTAAGATTAAAAGAAGAGTCCGTAATTTATGATGCAATAATTAAAATTCCACAAATATTTATAGATTCCAATAAGAGCATGTGGGAATAGCATTAGTAAATGGAAGGAGTATAATTACTGAAGTAATAGTTGTAGCATCGGTTTATTTTGAATATTTTTAAAAATCATTTTATAAAAAGTTTGGAGGGATTATGAAAGTATTGGCAATCTTGTTGTTTCCAATTTTAATGTTTGGACAAACGATAGAAGAGAAATCTAAGTTTAATGATAAAGTAGATTCAGCATACGCAAATGCTATGAAAGGCGTATACTTTGCGTTAGAAAATATTCCAGAGAGAAAAAACTCTGTTTCTAAAGATTTAATTTCAAATGATGAACTAATTGCAAAAGTGAAAATTAGCAAAGAAGTAGGTGGGGTGTATGTTCATTCCGCTGGATTTTATAAAACATTTAAGGTAATAGCAGAAATCTATCGAGATTATAAATCGCTTAAAACCGAAGGCTATATAGAATACATTCCACGGTAACAATTAAATATGATTTTAAAGAATAGTAGAGAAAATTTAGAGGTAGCAGCAAAAAAAATTATTGCTGGAGATATTGTTGCGTTTCCGACTGAAACCGTTTATGGCCTTGGTGCCGATGGATTAAATCCAACAGCTGTTGCCAAAATATTTGAGGCAAAGCAACGCCCATCATTTAATCCATTGATATTACATATAGCTTCGCGTGACCAACTTAAAGAGTTGGTAAATATTGAGAGTGATATAGTTTATAAATTAATTAATCATTTTTGGCCAGGGCCATTAACATTAGTTTTACCAAAGAAAAAGATAGTGCCAGATATTGTAACTGCTGGACACCAAACAGTGGCTGTACGAATGCCACAACACCCAATTGCGAAGGCTTTAATAGAGGCTTGTGGAAGACCAATCGCAGCCCCAAGTGCAAACCAGTTTGGATTTTTAAGTCCAACAACTGCTGAACATGTTGAAAAACAACTTGGTGATAGAGTAAATACTATTTTAGATGGTGGCAAGAGCGATGTAGGTGTTGAATCTACAATAGTAGAAATCACTGAGGATAAAGTTTGGCTTCTTCGTCATGGTGGAATATCGCTTGAACAATTACAAAATGTTTGTGATTCAGTAGAAGTGAAAAATGTAGACCCTGACAAGCCAAATGCTCCAGGACAACTTTTTCATCACTATGCTCCAAATATTCCTATGAAGTTTATTTCTGATGTCTCTGAAAAAGACTTGGATGGAAAAAAAATTGGTGGATTGTTCTTCAAAGAGAATAGAAGCAAAATTAACTTTACTCAGGTAGAATTCCTTTCAGTTGCTGGAGATATGCGAGAAGCAGCAGCAAACTTGTTTTTTAAACTACATGCATTGGAAGTAAAAGATTTGGATTTAATTCTTGTTGAACAGGTTGAAGAGAAAGGGTTGGGTATAGCAATAATGGATAGACTAGTAAAGGCTACTAATAGATATAGGTAGTTTGTAGGGAGCGAGAAATATCGTTCTTGTAAATGATTTCTCACATTCGTTCGAAATGACAGAAAGAGTTTAAACCAATCCATTATACAAGAACAACAATAACCATACTAAGTCAAAATGCTTTTCTCTTTTGGCAATCTAATTATAAATAGAATAGAGATAAAGCTAACCAATGCTGTAATAATATAAGTTGACTTCAATCCAAAGAAATCGCCAAGTACTCCAATTATTAATAATGCTATTGCACTAAAAACAAAATTTATAGTCATAAAAACTCCATTTATTAAGGCAGCATGTTCGGAATTATTAATATTAACTTCGGCAAGTAAAACGGGGGTTGTGGCAAACATTATAACTCCAATAATAATTAATAGAGGAATTGCAAATAGAGTCTCACTAATGTAAACAAAGAGTAATAACATGAACGGAGTTGTTGTTGCCATTATTAATAAAGTAAGTCTTCTTCCAATTTTATCTGAAATAGTACCAGAGAATAGAGTGCCAGCAGCGCCAGCAAATTGAACTATAGCGAGAGCTATTCCTCCCATCCAAAGGGATGCTCCATTATCGGTCATGTAGTTTGGAAGAAATGTTGTAAGGGATCCTTTAACAAGCGAAGTGAAAAATATAATTCCTCCAAGAGATATAAAAAGTGGGAGCTGTTCTTTTATTGCTTCAATAGCTCCAGTCTCTTTTTTCTTATTCTTAAAATCTTCAGCAATTGGAAAGTTCTTAAATTTGAAAAATAATAGAAGAGATGCCAAAAGTCCAAGTGGGAGTAACCTATATGTTCCTTCCAAACCCCAGAGGGAGATTCCACCAAGTATGTAAAGGGGTCCAACCGTCCTAGCAATTTCACCACCAAGCATGAAGTAACTCATTCCCTTTCCAATTCTGCTTCCAGAAACATGCTTAATCATTATTGGAGCAGGAACATGAAAAAATGAGACTCCAATTCCAGAGGTGAGTAATAGAATAACAATCATAGTAACACTTGGCATTAATCCAATTAAACTCATTGTAGTGGCAGTCAATGCTGGAGCAGCAATTAGCACATAACGGATTGGAAGTTTATCAGCAATATGACCAACAACAGGATTAAGGAGAGAGGGCAATCTTTGAATAATTGTTAAAAAGCTAACGAATGAAAGGGACAATGAAAACTTGTCAATTAATAGTGGTAATATCGGCGCAAGAAAAGAGGAATAAACATCATGCACAAAATGTGCAAATGATATTGTAATTACATTGCCTTGTTGAAATTTGTTTTTGTCATTCATGAGTTTTAATAAATTTGCTCTTTGAGCTGGTTGTAAAAGTAGTGTTTGTCATTTCGAACGAATGTGAGAAATCTAGCACAACCAAAAGATTTCTCACCCAAAAGAAGGGTTCGAAATGACAGACTCATAATTTTATGTGTTCTTAGCTACTAAATCTCTACGGTACTCTTGGAAACTTAGAAAAATCTGGTTTTCTTTTCTCTAAATATGCGTTCTTTCCTTCTTGAGCTTCTTCGCTCATATAGTAAAGTAGAGTTGCATTACCAGCTAATTCTTGTATGCCTGTTTGTCCATCAAGTTCAGCATTGAAAGCTGATTTTAGTAAACGTAACGCTAGTGGAGACATTTGCAAAACTTCATTCGCCCACTCTACACCTTCATTCTCAAGTTGTTCAATGGGAACAACTTTATTCACCATTCCCATTTCGAAAGCTTCTGCAGCACTATACTGGCGACATAAATACCAAATTTCACGCGCGCGTTTTTGTCCAACCATACGAGCCAAATAGGAGGATCCAAAACCACCATCGAAGCTACCAACTTTTGGTCCAGTTTGACCGAAGATTGCATTATCAGCGGCAATAGTCATATCGCATATTACATGTAGCACATGTCCACCACCAATTGCATATCCAGCAACCAAAGCTATAACTGGTTTTGGAATTGAACGTATTAATTTTTGAACATCAAGAATATTAAGGCGCTGAACACCATCCTTGCCAACGTAACCTTTATCACCACGGATTCTTTGATCACCACCAGAACAGAATGCATATTTGCCATCCTTTGCTGGACCATTGCCGGTAAGCAAAACCACACCAATGCTACTATCTTCGCGAGCATCAATAAGCGCTTCATGAAGTTCCAAAACCGTTTCGGGTCTAAATGCGTTTCGTACTTCTGGACGATCGAATGCAATACGAGCAATACCATCCATTTTATCGTAAGTTATATCGTTATAATCTTTGACTTTATGCCAATTATGTTTCATGATTTTCCAAATTATTTAAAAACTTATTTACTAAAATAATGAATTCATCTCGATTTTCTAAGTGAGTGTTGTGTCCACAATCATCAATTATTTCCAATTTAGAATTTGGTAATATTTGATTCATCTCTCTATTTATTCTTACGTACTTTCTATCAAGACTTCCTGTAATTAGGAGGGTTGGAGTTGTTAAACTGTTTAAGTGGCTCCAAAGACTAGTCATCTTTCCAGTGCTAAATCCTAAAAGTGAGTTAGCCAATCCTTGAGAAGAGTTTTGTTTTTTCTCTAAAACAATTTTAGAATATTTATAATCACTCAACGACTTTAATGATCGAAAAAAAGGTAATTCCATCCAGTAGTTAACAAAAGGATCTATTCCGTCTTTAAGTAATTTGTTAGCTAATATTTTATCAGTTTTAATCCGTGTAGTTTTCTCATCAGTTCCTTCAATTCCAGCAGTAGCACTTTCTAAAATTAATCCAATTACTCTCTCTGGATTTTTTGTAGCAAAAGAGAGAGAGGCTCTCCCTCCCATTGAATACCCAATCAAAATTATTTTTGAAATATTAAAATAGTTTAGAACTAGTTCAATAATACTTGCATGTGCATCGGAAGAAAAATGTATTGTGTTGTTTGGAGTGGTTGTCTTTCCATGTCCAGGTAAATCGACAGCAATTGGAAAGTATTTGGAGTCCAGAGAAGAAAATATGGAAGACCAATCTTTACCAGAGCCTGTAAATCCGTGCAAAAAGAGAATTGGAGTTTTTTCCGAAGGAACTGAGTTGCTTTCAGAAATTACATTAACTGAAATTCCGTTAGTCGTTATTTCCATATTCAGCTTCAATTTGTGCTGTTAATACATTCCAGAACTTCTCTCTTTGATTTAAGGATTCTTTCGAATCAACAATAATTTCTATCACAGAAAAACTTTTTTTCTTTTGTGCGCTTTTAATCTCCTTTAAAAAAGCAGTAGAAGAAGGCGCCAATTTATAATTTCCACCAAATCCTTTAACTATGCTTTTGAAATCAATATTTATAGGAGTTTTAAAATACTCATCAAACTCAATTTCTTCTTTAGCTATTGGAAGAGTTTCAAAAATACCACCGCCGTCATTGTTAATAAGAATAATGACTAATGGAACATTATATTTTTTTAGTGCTAATAATCCAGAGATATCGTGGTAGAAAGATAAGTCACCAATTATTAAAAATGAAGGTTTATCACTCACAGCGGCCATTCCGGCAGCGGTTGAGATAATTCCATCAATTCCACTTACTCCTCGATTGTTAAAAATTTTAACTTTGTTTTTATATTCGGCGAAGTAATCGAAGTCACGTGCTGGAAGAGAATTTGAAATCATTAAATTAGATTCATCAGGTAATTGATCCAAGATGCTTTGGATAATATTTCCTTCAAATGGGTATGCAGCACTATCTAAAAAGGCTTCTTTAATCATACCAGCAGATTCATCAATTTTAATAATACTATTTAAAAAGTCAATTTGTTCCTCTTTGGGTTCAACAGAGAGAGCATTGTTAAGCACTCTACAAACCCACTCAGTTTTTCCTGTTACAACTTTTCCAGCAGTTCTAGATGGGTCTTTTGTTTCACCAAATTTATGAACAAGTATTTTATTTGCTTCAGATTCCTTGAAAAATTCAAGAAGAGCTGTTGAAGTGGGTGTATCACCAAATTGTACTATAAGTCGTGGTTGAATAGAATCTCTTATTTTAGCAGATTTTAAAAACGATGAATGATTAGTAATAATATTTTCACTTTTCAAAAAACGAATGTTTGAAAAACCATCTGCAAAGACTGGGGCATTAAGAGTCTTGCTCAATTTAAGGAGCTCCAATGCGATATTTTCTTTATACTTACTCTCTCCAATAATGAACAAAATTTTACCAGAGCCTTGTAATAAATCAACTAAATACTGAATGTCCTGATTCTGTTTCTTTTTATAATATATATGGAGAGTGTTTTTGCTAAACTCTTTGTGCATTGAAGACACAAAACTTTCGCTCGCTTCATCTGTTCCTGCTGAAGGTTCAAACGGCTTTGCAAATGGAAAGTTAAAATGAACAGGGCCTTTTTTGCTAATACTATCGGCAACAGCATTACTAATTTTTTTAGCAAAATTAAATAGACTTGGTTTATTAATTTTTGGCATACCAGCTTCGTAGTAACCACGTACATGATTTTTAAAAATATTCACTTGGTTAATTGTCTGGTTTGCACCAACATTGTGCAATGATTGAGGTCTATCAGCCGTAAGTAGTAGTAAAGGAATATGCTTATAGAATGCTTCAACTACAGCGGGATAGAGCTCGGTAACAGCAGAACCAGAAGTTGTTACTATCGCTACTGGTGATTTAGTTTGATAAACTAATCCTAATGCAAAATAACCACTAGAGCGTTCATCAACATGAACAAATGATTTTATTTTTTCAGACTTCTGAAAGGCCAGTATTAATGGGGTATTTCTAGACCCAGGTGATAAACATGCGTATTTAATACCGTATGTCTCAAGAGCTGTAACTAATAATTCAGCCCACAGAATGTTGTTGTTTACTAATTCACTCATAATATTTAATTATAATTTATAGTTGAAAAATCAGATAGAAAAAAGAGCCCTAATTTTTTTCATGTTATTTAGTATTATTTATTTGGTTAGTACTAACTTATAAAATTAATTCTTAGTTTCAAATAGGGATAATATAGGTTTTAATTTTAATTCAGATTCAGCATATTCGAACTCTGGGTCTGAACCTTTCACAATACCACATCCAGCAAAAGCGTGAATGGATTTCTTCTTTAGTAGTGCAGAACGAATTGCAACAGCAAATTCACCTTCGTTATTAAAATTGAACCATCCAATCATTCCAGAGAAAAGACCTCTATCATGTGGTTCCATTTCATTGATTGAATCAAGTGCTTTATTCCAAGGAACACCACAAATTGCAGGAGTTGGATGTAGTTCTTTTAAAATTGTAAAAATAGATTGTCCCGAATTTACTTTCCCTTTAATTGGAGTCCAAAGGTGTTGTATATTAGGAAGTTTTCTAAGTATTGGGTTTTCATCAAAAATCACTTCGTCGCAGAATTGTTCGAATGAATCTCTTATAAATGAAACAACAATTTGTTGCTCTGCTATATCTTTTTGACTATTTAATAGTGAGTTAGCTAGAAGTTCGTCTTCCTCTTCTGTCTTGCCACGAGCAATAGAGCCAGCCAAGGCATCCGCTTCAATCCAACCATTAGAGATTTTAGCTAATTTTTCAGGTGATGCTCCAAAGAAGATGGAATCATTTTTCCTAAATGCAAAAACATAGCATCGAGGATATCGTTCGCCTAGAGTAGCTAAAATACTTGAAGTATCAATACTATTTTCCAGCTCTAAATCTATTTGTCGCGAGAGTACAATTTTTTGAACTTTGCCAGATTCAATTTCTTCCAAGGCTCTGTTAATATTTTGCACCCACCCCTTTTTCTCTTTTCCATTAGAAGAAATTACTATTTTACCAATTGCATCTGTATTTACATGATTGCTTTGGAGAAGGGAATTAAGTAGTTCAAAATCGAACTGAAAATTATTTGTGGCAGCTTTCTCTCCAAAAAAATTATAAATCAAATATGGTTTACTATGGAATTCAAAGAATAAAAATTTTGGAATAAACCATTCAGAATCAGAAAAATCATTCCACAAAACACTGGAGTTATTAATAGAAAATTTCATTCCACCTAAGAAGAGAGGTGTTGATTTTAAATCAAATTCACTCCAATTAGATAGAAAATTCTTTTCTAATTCTATTATCCTTTTTTCAGTATCCTGTAGGCGTGACTCACCAGAGGTTTGCACATGAAAAACAGAATCGAATCCTAAAAAGCTAGTCTCTTCCTCTACATTAGTAGTATAAAAGTAAAGTTCCCTGCGATTTTGAATGTTGTTCATGATTGATGAAAAATCAATCTCTTCAATATCAAAAATCAAACTAGAAAGCGTTTTGTTATGAATCGAATTTGATTTGACGAAATGTTCTATTATATCTAAAAATCTTTTCAAATTACTTGAGTATCTCAATTATTATAGCATTTAAATATAAAGGATTGTTTTATTTATTCATACTCCAACAAATTTTATTCTTTTCAAATAAAAACACCTTTAATCTGTTTCTTTTTGGAAAATCAATCGCTATTTTTAATTCTCAAAAATGGGAAAGTAAAACCTTATGTTATTAATAGAAATATTACCAAATAAATGTGATTTTTGCGGATGTTGTGTGGGTGTTTGCCCAGAGGATGCAATTGAGTTAAAAGAAGCAGAAATAAAAATAGATGAAAATTTATGTACCAATTGTTCAAAATGTGTTTGGTCGTGTCCAATAGAAGTACTAAAATTTAATAAACCTAAAAAGAAAGGTTAATTGAAAGGTTATAAAAACATATAAAGCATTTGCATATATAAATAAACAAGTGAATGAATATTAAAAAATAAAAGAAGGATTAAGATTAGGAATTAAGAGTAAGAATAAGAAAAATGAGTCTATCATCTTAAATCTTATATCTAATTATATATATATATGAAAAAAGAATATGATGTAATAGTTGTTGGAGGAGGTCCTTCTGGCTCGATGGCTGCTCGTTTTGCTTCAGAGCAAGGTGCTTCAGTTCTAATGTTAGAGAAAGATAGAGACATTGGATATCCAGTACGTTGCGGTGAGGCAGTAAGCAAAGCTGGAATTGAAGAATTTATTGAACCAGATGATGCATTTATTTCAGCAACAATAGATAAATTTGGAATGGCTGCACCTGACGGAACCGAAGTCGTTTTGCCAACAGATCAAATTGTATACGTCCTAGAGCGTAGAATATTTGATTATGAATTAGCCAAACAAGCGGCAAGTTACGGAGCTGAAATAATTACTCGAGCATATGTCAATGGTCTTCTTTTAGATGATGGAAGAGTTTGTGGTGTGAAATTTGAGTATATGGGTGAGCAGCATGAACTAAATGCAAAAGTTGTTATTGCTGCCGATGGAGTTGAATCACGTGTTGGTCGATGGGCAGGAATAAAAACGCATCTCGATTATAGAGATATGGAGAGCTGTGTTCAAGTTACAGCTTCAAATATTGATGTTAATCCAAATACAATCTATTTCTATTTTGGAAAAGATGTTGCCCCAGAAGGATATTTTTGGGTATTCCCTAAGAGGAATAAATCAGCCAATATTGGCTTAGGTGTGAGTGGAGCAATTGGAAGGAAAAAATCTTCCGAGACTTACTTTAATAGTTTTATGAATAAACACTATCCTGATGCCCCAATTTTAACTCGGGTTACTGGTGGAGTTCCGTCATCAATAACTCTTGAAAAAATATCAGCTCCTGGAATTATTCTTGTTGGTGATGCAGCACGGCAAGTAAATCCACTCTCTGGTGGTGGAATAGTTAGTGGAATGATTGGTGGCAAAATTGGTGGAACAATTGTTGGCGAAGCTATTAATAAAAAAAACTTGGATCTTATTTTAACATATGATAAAGCGTGGAAGGATAGGCTTGGTAAGCGCCATGAAATTTTTGATAGATTAAAAAATGGCATTTACAATTTTAGTGACGAGAAATTTAATAGCATTGCACATGCTTTTTCAAAAGTTCCAATGGAAAAAAGGACTCTCGGAAATTTATTTAAAACGGCTTTGCTAAATAAGCCATCGTTACTTGTTGATATTGCAAAGGTTTTTATATTTAAATAAACCGTATATGAAAAAAATAATATTAAAATTACTTAAAAAGTATTATGAGTCAATCTTATCTAACTGGATTGCAAAACTTGAGTTAAATTTTGGTGATAGATTATCAGACACTGAAATTAAGGAATTTACTGAATCAAGTTTAGAAAGTATTCTGGAAGTAATTAGCACTTCTGAATATTCTTCAATTGATCAATATTTAATTGATAGTTATAACCTGTTCTTAAAAGAAAACCTAAATCTTCTTGAAGTAAGCCAAATCTTTAGCTTTGGTCGTTTTTCTCTTCTTCATAGTATAGACAATACTGAAGAGAAGGAGTATGACCACGTA
This sequence comes from uncultured Melioribacteraceae bacterium, assembly GCA_965370315.1. Lineage (GTDB taxonomy): Bacteria > Bacteroidota > Ignavibacteria > Ignavibacteriales > Melioribacteraceae > 1-14-2-50-31-20. The sequence continues at coordinate 30,518 of CBDUTO010000015.1, read as the reverse complement.
ATAATTATGGGATTTTTAGACGAGATAATCGAACAGATTTTTGCTCGCTACTCCATGCTTTATCAAAACACACAGATTAAGGAAGTTCAATCTGAAAGAGATATATTAGCAAAAAAGCTTGAGGTGAACCAGCAATATCTTAACACCATTTTATATAAGTCCGATACTGCAATAGCAGTAATAGATTGTAGTGAAAAATTTGTTTCGTGGAATCACGGTGCAGAAGAAATGTTTGGCTATACTGCGGAGGAAGTGGTAGGACAGTCATCTACATTCTTAATGCCCAATGATGAAAAGCACATAAAAGAACTCAAATTTATTATAAGAGAAATTAAGGAGAAAGGGGACGTTCAGATTGTTGATACTGAACGAAAAACTAAAACTGGAAAAATAATTTCTGTACAATTGAAGGTTACACAATTACAAACATCTGATGGAGATAATTGTGGCAGAACAATGATTATGCAGGATAAAACTCAAGTTAAACAACTACAGCAACAAGTTGATCAATCGGAAAAACTTGCTGTTATTGGACAATTGGCAGCTGGAGTTGCTCACGAAATTGGAAATCCATTAACATCCATTTCAGCGCTCGTTCAGTTAATACAAAGGAAAAATCAAGACGAAAAGATGACCGAACAGCTTATTACAATTAAGGATAACATTGATCGTATTTCCAAAATTGTTAGAGAGTTGGTTGATTTTTCTAGGCCACCTGGCGAAAACAAAGAGTTACTTCAAATTAATGATGTTGTTAAAACAGCTGTTGGTATTGTGAAGTATGATAAGCGAGTTAAGAATGTGGAATTTAAAACAGACTTCTTGAAAACCCTTTCTTTAGTTTCGGCAGTGCCAGACCAGCTTTTACAAGTATTTGTAAATGTGTTGATTAATGCATTAGATGCAATAAATGGGGAAGGTAAAATAGAAGTAAGAACCTATTTTAAGGATTCATTTATTTGTACTGATATTAAAGATAACGGATGTGGTATGGAAAGGAGTGTGCTTGATAAAATTTTCAACCCATTTTTCACGACCAAGGATGTTGGCAAAGGCACCGGACTTGGTCTATCAGTAAGTTACGGAATCATAAAAAAAATGCAGGGTAGAATTATTGTGCAGAGTGAATTAAATAAAGGCTCTGTTTTTACAATTAAACTTCTTTCATAAAAAAAGGAAATAGAAATGACAACATCAGTATTAATTGTTGATGACGAAATAGCAATAAGGGATTCGCTAAAAATTGTTCTCGATGATGAAGGTTATAAGACAGATACAGCGGGTGATGGAGCGATAGCTTTAGAAAAAATAAAAGAGAAGAACTACGATATTGTAATTACAGATATTAAAATGCCAAACATGGATGGAATGGAATTGCTTAAAGGAGCAACTAAAATAAGTCCTGATACATTTTTTATAATTATGACAGCGTATGCATCAGTTAAGACAGCCATTTCTGCAATCCGTGAAGGTGCTTACGATTATTTAATGAAGCCAATAGAGTTTGATGATCTTCTTCTTCGATTAAAAAGATTATCAAAATTCAAAAAGCTCTCACTTGAAAACAAGTCTCTTCGTCAGAGAGTTTCTGCTGAGCCAGGCTATCAAAATATAATTGGTGAGAGTAATGCAATAAAAAAAGTGTTTAATTTAATTACGCAAGTATCTAAAACAAAAAGCAATGTTTTAATTACTGGAAAAAGTGGAACAGGAAAAGAGTTAGTTGCTAAAGCAATACATTTTAATAGTAATAGAAAAGATAAAATATTCCTTCCTATAAACTGTGGAGCAATTTCAGAAAACTTAATTGAGAGTGAGTTATTTGGACATAAAAAGGGATCATTTACAGGCGCAATTGATGAAAAAGTGGGATTGTTTAAAGTAGCAGATGGAGGGACACTTTTCTTAGATGAAATTGGAGATTTACCATTGAATTTGCAAGTAAAGTTATTACGCGCAATTGAGGATAAGATGTTTATTCCCGTTGGTGGAATTAAACCAATTGAAACAGATGTGAGAATAATTGCGGCAACAAATCAGAATTTATTTAAAAAATCAGAAGCCGGAGAGTTTAGAGAAGATTTGTATTATCGCCTAAATGTTATTGAAATATCACTGCCCTCACTAAACGAAAGGCGAGAGGATGTGCCTTTGCTAGTAAATTATTTTGTTGAAAAATATTGTAATGAAATGGGAAAAAAAATATTAGGTGTTGATAACGATGCAATGAAGGCGTTGATGAATCACAATTGGAGAGGTGGTGTAAGGGAGTTGGAAAATATAATTGAACGAGCTGTGATATTTTCGATGGAGGATATTATTAAAATTGATAATCTTTCCGATTACATTAAAGATAATATTACAAACTATGGATTCCCGGTTGCACTAAAAGATGCGGTTAAAAATTTTGAACGTGATCATATTCTTAATATTATTAAGAGCAATAATTATAATAAGGAAGAGGCAGCAAGTGCTTTAGAAATAGGGCTATCCTCTCTTTACCGTAAAATGGAAGAATTAAACATTCCAACAAAATTTAGTGATAATGAATTTTAAAATTCGTATTTAGGATAATGATGATAAAAGATAGAACTTTTCGTGAGAAACTAGATAATATTATATCAGACGAAAAATTGGCATCTAAAATTGAAGACCTTTTTAATGAAGAAGTTGATTCAGAAATAGTAAAATATAACTCATCATTTGAGAAATGCTTTTTTGCTAAAACACATTGCAAAGAGAAAGAGTGTGAAGTGACTTATTCAAGTTCTATCTTCGATATACTCGGTTATATAGCAGAACAAATTGAGGAGCTACCAAATAAACTTAATTCAATAGTTCATGAAGATGATCGATTGAGAATAGAAAGCGGAATGTCTGAATTTGTTAAGGATGAAAAAAAATTTAATTATTCAATTTCATATAGGGTTATAGATAAAAATGATGAAATCATTTATCTAAATGAAAGCATCCACGCAACACGAAATGAGGATGGAGAGATAATACAATACAATTCCATATTCTTTGATATTTCAGATATGGAAGAAGAAAAAAATGAAATTAATGAAATGTGGAAAGAATCAAAAAGCGTGAATCAAGTTAAAGATAAATTCATTTCAATTGTTTCGCATGATCTTAAGGCGCCATATACCACGCTTCTTGGATTTTCCGAAATACTTTTAAATGACAATTCACTTCCAGATGAGGATAAGCAAGAATATTTAGAATACATTCATAACAGTTCAGAGCATCAACTTAATTTAATTGAACATCTACTTGATTGGTCAAGAATGCGAACGGGGAGAACCGAAGTTGATGGACAAAGACTTAATCTTAAAAATTTAATTTCAACCGTAGTATCAAAATTTACTGGATTGGCAATTAGAAAAAGTATCGAAATTTCTCAAAATGTAAAAGCCGATATTTTTATTAATAGCAATGAGAAACAACTAAGCAAAGCAATTTCCGATTTGCTACAAAACGCTATCCACTTTTCTAATAAGGGTTCAGCAATTATTATTTATGGAAGTAGATTCAAAAATGGAATGATAGAAGTTATTGTTAAAGATAAAGGCATTGGTATTTCAATTGATGAGCAAGAGAAACTTTTTAAATTAGAGCATAAACATTCTCGTGAAGGTACTGATGGAGAGCAAGGAAGTGGAATGGGATTGATTCTCGTTAAGGAAGTTATGGAAAAACTAAAGGGCGATGTTTGGTTTTACTCCAAGGAGGATGAAGGGAGTGAGTTTCATATAACAATTCCTGAAGCGCAAAATCTTGTTTTAGTTATTGATGAAAAGAGTAGTCTGTCGAGCTCTCGAGGTGAAGCCATTTCGGAGATACTGCCAAATTTTACCATTATTGCAGCTAGCAATGCATACGAAGCAATGAACATTATTTCAGAAGAATTGCCTTCGCTAATTTTAATAAATGATTCTTTGCCTTTATTAAGTGGACATGAGTTTATAAAAATGGTTAGAGGAAAGGATAAATATTTTTCTGTCACGATTTTTGTTTTTACAAACAGCAAAATTGAGGATGTAGAAAAAAAACATGAATCACTAATGATTGATGGAGTTTATAAAAACACAATTAAAAATGATGAGTTAGTTAAAGAGATAAAAAAGAAATTTAAATAGTTTTATAGAACAGAGGTCAGAAAAATTTATGGAAATTAAAAAGTGGTTTGCACTTTATACAAAACCGAGACACGAGTTTAAAGCGTTGGAACAACTTAAAGAAATTGAAATTGAGGCTTACCTTCCTACCATAAAGGTTACTAAACAGTGGAGTGATAGAAAAAAGAAAATTACTGAGCCACTTTTTAAAAGTTATATTTTTATATGCTCCAACGAAAAAGAAAGAAATAGTGCATTAACAAGAGAAGCCGTTATAAAAACAATATACTTTGATGGTAAGCCAGCTGTAATTCCTGAACAGGAAATAGAAAGTATTAGAAAAATGTTGGAATCACCAGAAAAAATTCAAGTCTTTAATGGAATAGCTAATGGAGTTATAGTTAAAATTGATTCCGGACCTTTCGAAGGTATTGAAGGTATTGTTAATTCAATCAGTAATGATGAAAACACACTATCTGTTTCTGTTCAGTTACTTAATAGAACGGTAAGTGTCACTATTCCAAGTGATACAAAAGTAAAAAAAATTAATTAGGTGAATAATGTTAGAACAACAAAACATAGTAGAATATTCTGTCGGTGAGGATGCTCAACTTTTTTTATTGCTAACTAAAATTGAAAAAAAAGTAACTCGAACTGGAAAAGAATTTTTGAATCTAGAATTACGTGATATTTCTGGAACAATATCTGCAAAAATGTGGGATGGATTTGAAGTCTTTTTTCATGCCGCAAGTGAAGGCAAAATTACAAAGGTTGATTGTAAGTTTGATGAATACAATGGTGCACCTCAACTAATAGTAAATAGAATTAGGCTTGCTACTGAAAATGATGGGGTTTCACATTCCGATTTCCTTCCACGTTCACAGCGAAAATTTGAAGAAATGAAAACGGAGTGGAATAAGGTTGTTGATGATCTTTCAAATAAAAAACTGAAAGAGTTGATAGCAAAAATATTTGATGATGAAACAAGGATAAAGTATTTTAACGTTCCTGCAGGCAAAGCATGGCATCATGCGTATATACATGGCTTGCTTGAACATACACTTGAAATAATTAAAATTTGTAAAACGGCTTGTGATATTCATCCAGTGCTAAATAGAGATTTAATAATTGCTGGAGCAATTCTTCACGACTTTGGAAAAGTAGAAGAACTAACTTATGAAACAAATTTTGACTACACAGACAAAGGAAAACTTATTGGGCATATAGTAATTGCTGCAATGCGGATTGAAGAGAAAGCAAAGGAGATTGCAAACTTTCCTGAAGCTTTAAAAAATCAGTTAATACATTTAGTGCTTAGTCACCAAGGTAAATTAGAGCACGCTTCACCAGTAATTCCAAAAATGCCAGAGGCTGTAGTTCTTTATCATGCAGATGAAATGAGTGCTAAATCAAATGCATATTTAAATGTTGCAAAAAATGATAGACAAGGGAATAGCAATTGGACTAATTTCATACGTCTTGCAGAAACGGCAATCTATATTCCTCCAGAGGTAGAGGATGATAGTCCAAAGGAATCTTTATTTGATTAAAGCAGAGTGAATATGTTATTTCCAATTGTTTTTATGGGGAATCTCGGTCAGTAAAAAAATCTAATGATTTAAACTAAGTATTATTTGTTTTGGAGAGAAGAGGATGGAAATTTCAAATAGCATAATTGAGAGACTTAAATCTGCAAAATCAATTTTGTTTTTCACCGGAGCTGGAATATCTGCCGAAAGTGGAATAGATACATTCCGTGGTAAAGGTGGTTTGTGGAACAAAATGTCGGCACAAGAACTTGCAAGTTTCGATGGCTTCATGAAAAATCCAAATTTAGTTTGGGAGTGGTATCAATATAGAAGAAAAATTGTTCGTGAAACAGAGCCCAACTCTGGACATAAAGTAATTGCTGATTTTGAAAAATACTTTAATGAAGTGACCGTGGTTACACAAAATGTAGACAACCTCCACAAACGTGCTGGAAGCACCAACATACTTGAACTACATGGAAACATTGAGCGTAACTTCTGTATGAATTGCAAAACGTTTTATGGAGTTGAAAAATTCCTTGAATCTGAAGAAGTCCCAAAATGTGAAAGTTGTGGCGGAATGATTCGCCCAGATGTTGTTTGGTTTGGTGAAATGCTACCACAAGAAATATTTACAGAAGCAGAAAAAAAAGCATCCGAATCTGATGTATGCTTTATTGTTGGAACATCGGCAGTTGTTTACCCAGCAGCTTACATTCCAATCTCAGCAAAAGAAGCCGGAGCAATATTAATTGAAATAAATATTGAACCAACAAACATTACAAATCAAGTTGATTATTCTATTACAGGAAAAGCGGGAGAGGTTTTACCTAAAATATTTGAAAGGCTTCTTGATAAAGAAATGTAATTAATGTATAATATAATTACAATGTTTACAAAATAGTTGGAGAGATACAATGAGTCAAGTTATTTCAATAAGAGTAACAGACGACATAGCAAATGAATTAGAAAATATTGCTGCGGAAACTGAAAGAGCAAAAGCATTTCATGTTAATAAAGCAATTGAAGCTTATATTCAAAATTATGCCGACTTACAAATTGCGCTAGACCGATTACACAATCAGAACGATGAAATAATTTCAAGCAAAGAAATGAGAGAAATGCTTGAGTTATAAAGTAACATATAAAAGATCAGTTTTTAAAGATTTATCTAAGCTTGAGAAAAAGGATTCCAAAAAAATTATTTTGCGCATTGAAAAAGAATTAAAAACTAATGCTGATCAACATTCAATACTTAAAGGGTTATTCAAAGGATTGAGGAAATTACGAGTAGGAAACTATAGAGTTATTTATTCCATAATCAATAATGATGTGTTAATTTTAAGAATTGCCCACCGAAAAGAAGTTTATAAAAATCAGTAATAAAATTCCCCTTTTCTTATATTTGCACTTGTGAAAAATTTAAATGATATAATTTAGGATAGATTAATGACTTCCAATGAAATACGAAATCAGTTTTTAGATTTCTTTAAAGAAAAAGAACATAGAATTATAGATAGCGCTCCAGTGGTTCCTTTTGACGACCCGACACTTCTCTTTACCAATGCTGGGATGAATCAGTTCAAAGATGTATTTCTCGGAGAAGGTTCACGCGATTATATTCGTGCTGCGGATACTCAGAAATGCATAAGAGTTAGTGGAAAACATAACGACTTGGAAGAAGTTGGGCGGGATACGTACCACCACACATTTTTTGAAATGTTGGGTAATTGGTCTCTCGGAAATCCACTAAAACCAGAAGAAGGATATTACAAAGAAGAAGCTATCACTTGGGCATGGGAATTATTAACTGAAGTATGGAAATTGCCAAAAGAACGATTGTGGGCTACGGTTTATAGAACTGATGATGAATCAATGGAAATTTGGAAAAACAAAACAGATATAAATCCAGAGCATGTTTTAAAATTTGATGAAAAAGATAATTTCTGGGAAATGGGTGAGACTGGTCCATGTGGTCCTTGCTCAGAAATACACATTAATGTAAGTGATGATTTTGAAAATCCTAAATGGGTAAATGCAGGGGCTGAAGAATGTATCGAAATATGGAACCTTGTTTTCGTACAGTATAATAGAGACAAAGAGGGGACACTTAAAGATTTACCTGCAAGGCATGTTGATACAGGAATGGGCTTTGAGCGCATTGTTGCTGTGCTTCAAGATAAAAAATCAAATTATGATACAGATGTTTTTGTGCCAATAATTTCTAAAATTACTAAAATATCAGGGGCTGACACAAATGAAAAAGAAAATGTAGTTGCAATACAGGTTGTGGCAGATCATATTAGAACACTAACTTTTGCTATTGCCGATGGAGCAACTCCTGGCAACGAAGGTCGTGGCTATGTGCTTCGTAGAATATTGCGCCGCGCCGCACGCTTTGGAAGGAAACTTAATTTAAATAAACCATTCCTCCACACACTTGTTGATGTTTTAACAGAAACAATGGGTGATGTATTTCCTGAAATTGTTACCAACAAAGAAAATGTAAAAAAGATTATAAAAGCAGAAGAAGAAAGCTTTAATAGAACTTTAGATAGAGGAATTAGTAAATTTAATGAAATCGCAACCAAAGTAATTGAGCAGGCTAAAGGAAAAGAGGGTTATCAAATAATTGTATCTTCAGAAAATAGAATTGCAATAAAGAGACTACCCAAAATAAATTTAAAATACGAGGAAGTAGCGTCTTATTACATAGCTAACTGGAATAAAGAAGTTGCAAACAAATATTTATTAGAGATACCAATTGTTTCAGGCGAAGATGTATTTAAACTTTATGATACATTCGGTTTCCCTGTTGATTTAACAAATGTAATGGCTGAAGAAAAAGGTTTAACTATTGATGAAGCTAGATTTAACGAGCTAATGGATGAGCAAAAAGAACGTGCGAGAAGTTCAACAAAAAGCAAAATAAAATCACTTAGTGTTACTTTAACATTAGGACTTGATGTTGGCTTCGACATTCTTAGTCGATCAAAATTTGTTGGTTATACTCAGATGTCGTCTAATTCAAAAATCTTATCTGTTAGTAGTACTCCCGAGAATACTTCAATGCTTGTATTTGATAAAACGCCATTCTATGTTGAATCAGGTGGTCAAATTTCTGATACTGGAAATATGTTAGTTGGGAATAATAAGTTTGAGATTATAAACATTGAAAAAATAGATAATAAAGTTATCCACGTAATTGATAATAGCAAGAATTATAAATTTGAAGTTGGTTCTACAGCTAGGTTATCCATTGATGAATCTCGAAGAATGGATATTAAACGAAACCACTCAGCTACTCACTTAATGCATGCAGCTCTTCGCAAAGTACTTGGTGAACATGTAAAGCAATCAGGCTCACTTGTGGATAATGAAAAACTTCGTTTTGATTTTACACACTTTGAAAAAGTTACTGTTGGAGAGATTAACGAAATTGAAAAAATTGTTAACGAGAAAATACGAGAAGGAATAGAACGTCAATCTGGGCTTAGAGATATTCCATTTGAAGATGCTAAAGAGATGGGTGCACTAATGTTCTTTGGTGATAAATATGGCGACAAAGTAAATGTTGTTAAGTTTGGAGATTACTCAACAGAATTCTGCGGTGGAACGCATGTTAAAAACACTTCCGAAATTGGTTTGTTTAAAATAGTTAGTGAATCATCAATTGCTAGTGGAGTTCGCAGAATTGAAGCTGTTACAGGGCGAGGTGTAGAGACGTTTATCGATTCTCAAGACAATAAAATTGTTGAGTTAAATCAAAAATTATCTGAATTGAATGATGAAAAAAGAAAACTAGAAAAAGATATTTCTGTACTTGAGCTACAATCTAAACTTGGTGGAATTGATGAAATTGTAAAAACTCCGATTGATATTAATGGTGTAAATCTTTTTAAAGGTAAAGTTGAAGCCTCAAGCATGGATGAACTAAAATCGATGGGTGATGAACTTCGCAATAAAATGAAGAGTGGAGTTGGTGTTTTAATCTCTGCAATTGGTGAAAAAGTTGGAATTGTTTGCGTAGTTTCAGATGATTTAATTAAAGAGAAGAAAATCCAAGCTGGAAGGATTGTCGGATCTGTTGCTAAAATTGTTGGCGGAGGCGGTGGCGGTCGTTCGCATCTTGCTACTGCTGGCGGAAAAGATATTTCCAAAATTGATGAAGCACTTGAAAAGACTGATGAAATAGTAAGAGGAATGATCTAAAGTTTTTTCAAAAACATCTATTTTATTAAAAATAGGTAGATAGAGAAAAAGATAATTTGTGTGTATTCGAGTATAATTGAGCATTTGGTGGCTTTAAACTATTGTATGGTCCATATGGCTCGTATTTATATGAAATTTCTGAACTTAACCAACTAAACAAATTAAGATTAAATCCAGCAATGAAATCGATAAATGGAGTTATTGTGTTTTTATATGGAACTTCAATATAAAAATCATCTTGTATCTCAGGTGTATATGCATCTGAAAAAACGATACCAACTTCTACTCCATATAAAAAACTGAATATTGAATTGTAATTAACATGGACTCCTTCTATACTAATTCGATGGTCATTCGAATATATTTGGGGATACCCATCAAATTTATAAAGATAATATGCAGACTCACTATTCCCATAAATCACTGAGAGTTTATTCGGAAGATAAAATTTTGTATTTAGATTCCTATATGAAGTACCAAGAGAGACACCACCATTTTGAGGGCCATCTGATATAGGACCGGCCACAATAAAATTTATACCTATTTGATTAAAAGGTCTATTGGGATGTGGAAAATTTTCAAAATTATTTCTTTCATCATAATTAACAGTATAACTAATCGTAGTTCCTGCAATAAAACTAATTACTCCAGCTACCAACGGTATCATTGTATATGTAATTGCACACCCCATATCACAAGCTTGTTTGTCAGTCAATATGTAAGCAACTCCAAAACCAACTGCCGTTCCTATTAATCCAGAAATTAATCCCGTTTTTACAGCTTTATAAGCTGCCATATTGTTATAAATTGTTGCTGCTGTTTTTACAGAGTCATTAAATGTAAAATAATTACCAATAGATTTAGAACTATTTTCAGCATCAATAATTCTAGGAGATTGTGCTAGATATGAATTTGTTCCACATAGGAATAGAAAAACCAAAATCCCAATTTGCCATCTTTTTTGTAAACCCAATTTCCTTCCTCAATTTTTTGAATACATAGATAAAATTACTTACTATTAGCAATTATCACAACCACCATTATTTCCACATTGAAGAAACCTCCGAATTTCAGTATATTTAAACCTTGTAAAAAAATGACTTTATAACAAATTAGAGAGATAAATATGCCAGTAGTATCGCACGAAAAGTATTGTGAAATGCTAGATAATGCAAGGAAAAACAAATTTGCGTATCCAGCAATTAATGTAGTTTCAGAATCATCAGCTAATGCAGTTCTTCAAGCTTTAGCAGAAACAAAATCAGATGGAATAATTCAAGTTAGTACAGGTGGTGGTGAGTTTGCATCTGGTCAAGCAATAAAAGATGCTGCACTTGGAGCAATTTCAATTGCACAACACGTTCATCTAGTTGCTGATAGATATGACATTAATGTTGCACTTCATACAGACCATTGCCAAGCAAACAAAGTAGATTCATTTTTAAAACCATTATTAGCTGCATCAAAAGAGAGAGTTGAAAACGGTATGAAACCTTTGTTCCAATCTCATATGTTTGATGGCTCTGCTATTCCATTAGAAGAAAATATGGATATTGCTGTTGGGCTTTTGAAAGAATGTAAAGAGCTAGGAATAATTCTTGAAGTTGAAGCAGGCGTTGTTGGTGGAGAAGAAGATGGTGTAAATACTGAAGATGTTCCAGCGGAAAAATTGTACACAACCAACGAAGATATGATTTATGTTCACGAAAGATTAACAGAAGTTGAAGGCGCACGTTTTATGTTTGCAGCAACTTTTGGAAATGTTCATGGGGTTTACAAACCAGGCAATGTAAAATTACGTCCAACAATCCTTAAAGATGGACAAGCGGCTGTTGTTGCTAAACATGGTGAAGCGGCATCGTTCGATTTAGTTTTCCACGGTGGAAGTGGTTCGTCACTTGAAGAGATAAGAGAAACATTAGAGTATGGTGTAATTAAAATGAATGTTGATACAGACACTCAATATGCTTTTACTCGTCCTCTTGCTGATCACATGTTAAAAAATTATGATGGTGTTGTTAAGGTTGATGGCGAAGTTGGAAACAAAAAAATGTATGACCCTCGCGGATATTTGAAAAAAGGTGAAACCTCAATGAAAGAGAGAGTTATAGTTGCAGTAAAAGATTTACGCGGCGAAGGAACAACTCTTGGTGTCTAGTTTCCTTTAAATTCAGAAAATTAAAAAGGTGTTCATTTTTGAACGCCTTTTTTTATAACCCCACATGACTTTATGTTTTGTGGGGTTTTGTTTAACGGCTTATGTATGAGTAGTAGGCGATTGAATGCTTCATTCCTACAATATTGCATGAAGGTTGTAGCGAGCTTTAGCTCTTAATTTTACTACTGAATTGGCAGATGATTTTTTTCAGTGTTGACAATAGTTATTTCTTATGCAACCCCAATTTTTATCAATAGTTAAAATGCAAAATCGTTTTCCATTACTCCAACTTCATCAGCATATTTATTCCAACCACCAACTATCTTTTTAAGTAGTTCTGGTTTATTAGCAGATAGATCTGTTGTTTCACCTGGGTCTGTTTTAAGGTTATACAGCTTCCATTTAGCTTCACCATAAGGCTTAGGAACAAATGAAACTTTATAATCACCTAATCTAGCCCATTTCCCATTTGCCATTTCACCAGCAATTATATCAGTATTAATGTATATATTTTCTTTTTCACCCGACAGTAGTTCAGTTATTGAGCGACCACGCATCTTTGCAACTGGTTGTCCCTTAAATTCATCTGGGTGGTCTAAATTGGCCATCTCTAAAATTGTTGGCATAATATCAGTTACATAGGAAAATGCTTCTATTTTGCGGTCACCCTTAACTCCTGGTCCAGTAATAATTAATGGGCTACGAATACCACCTTCACCTACAGCAGCTTTAAATAAATGCAAAGGCCCAGAGCAAGCTGAACCCCACCCCATCCCATAAGCATAGTGCGAAGTTGGTCCTCCTAAATTCTCTAAACTATTATCAAATGATGCCATAAATTCACTTCCTTTGTTCCCAGGATAATCTTCGCTGTACCATGGGTTTGAACCATTGTCGCTTAAAAATATTATTACTGTATTGTCATATTCACCAATATCTTTTAAAAAACCAATAACTCTTCCAATATGATAGTCCATATTACTTAGCAAACCAGAATAAACTTCCATTGCTTTTGCTTCCATTGCTTTTTCTTCAGGGCTTAATGATTTCCACGGTTTCGCTAACCGATTAAGCCTCTGTGGTTGTGCTTCTTTAGGAAATATACCGATATTCTTTGCAGATTTAGACCTTTTTGCTTTTAGCTCACCATATCCGTCATCGTATTGCCCTTTATATTTACTTCTCCAAGGTTCTGGTACTTGAATTGGGTCGTGAACAGCAGTATAAGATAGATAAGCTAAAAACGGTTTATTATCGTCTCTGTTACTACGTATAGAATTTATTAGGTAATCTGTGTAGTTTCGCGAAGCATAAAAATCTTTTGGTAATTCTTCTACTTCCTTATCTCCTTCTACATATTTTGCAATTTCCTGTACGTTAGCCAAAACCCCCGACTTATCGCTCCAATAACTAGCACCACCATAAAGCATACTAAACGATTGCTCAAATCCTCTTGCACTAGGATAGTGTTCTGGCTCATGTCCTAAATGCCATTTACCCGAAAGGTAAGTATGGTATCCGCCATCAAGCAGAACTTCGGCAAGGGTAACAACACTATTGTTTAAATGTCCTTCGTATCCCGGTTTTACTTCTTCATCGGGATTTAAGAACTCAGCCATTATACCTAATCCAGCTATATGATTATCAGTACCCGTTAGCAACATGGAGCGAGTAGGTGAACAACTAACCGAAACATGAAAATCAGTGAATTTCGCACCGGTTTCTGCAAGTTTATCAATATTAGGAGTATTTATCTCACTTCCATAGCATCCCAAATCAGTCCAGCCCATATCATCAGCAACTATTAGTAAAAAATTTGGGCGATTATTACTCTTTTGATTAGAATCTGAAGATTTGCTACATGACAAAAAGATCAACCCCATCACTGAGAACAACACTATTAGAAAAAGATTTTTTGATTTATTCATGATGCTTCCTTTATTTACAACCTACAATTTTAATCTTTTTTGTACCCAATACAATGAGAGTTTTATAAAATACTACGGTTAACTTGTATTTTGCATGCCTGTCGGCAGACAGGTTTATCATAACTATAGGTTAATTCTTATTTTCGTTCCAATCAAGTTAGTTACTTACATCAAATTTAGCAAAGTAATGATAAACCCAAAAAGACAAATTATATTATTTTGATTTTGTAATTTGAGTTTTGTAATAAATAAAATATGGTAAAAGTGGAAGAGAAAACAATCTGCTATCACTGTGGACTTGAATGCCCCAACGAACAAATAAGAATTAATGACAAGCATTTTTGTTGTAATGGTTGCAAAACTGTATATGAAATGCTTAACGAAAACGACCTTTGCAATTATTATGTAATAGAGAAAACTCCAGGTATTTCAAAAAAAGATTCGATAAAAAGAAATTTTGATTTTCTTGAAGACCCAGAATTAATTCAAAAACTAATTGAATTCTCTGACGGAAAAACAACAGCTATTACATTTGATATTCCACAAATGCACTGTAGTTCATGTGTTTGGATTTTGGAAAATCTTTATAAATTTGACCAGGGTGTAATGCATTCCGAAGTTAATTTTTTAAAGAAAACCCTCTCTGTAAAATTTAAGGAAAACGAAACAACCATTAAAAATATAGTTGAGCAGCTTGACTCTCTTGGCTATCTTCCAAATTTAAGTCTTGAAACTAACAGAGACGATAAAATTAAAAAAGAATTAAAACGCCTCTATTATAAAATAGGAATTGCAGGTTTTAGCTTCGGAAACGTAATGCTCTTTAGTTTCCCCGAGTATCTTTCGTTTCAAGATAGTGTTACTGCAGAATTACGAAATACATTTAACCTGCTGAATTTATTAATTTCATTGCCAGTATTCTTTTATAGTGCAAGTGAATATTATATTTCTGCCTTTAAAGGATTAAAGAAAAAGATTGTAAACATTGATGTTCCTATCACTTTAGGAATTTTCACGCTCTTTTTTAGATCACTTTATGAAATATTTATTGGTGGAGGTGCAGGATATTTAGATTCGATGACAGCACTTGTCTTTCTACTTCTAACGGGAAAAGTATTCCAAAATAAAACCTATGATGCAATGAACTTTGAGAGGAATTACAAATCCTACTTTCCTATTGCTGTTACTATCCAAAAGGAAGGAAGGGAAACGACTATCCCAGTTGATAAATTAGAAGTTGGACAAAGAATAATTGTTAAGAATAATGAGTTAATTCCAGCTGATGGAGTATTGATAAGTGATACAGCAAACATCGACTACAGCTTTGTAACTGGTGAATCGCAACCAGTTGAAGTACTAAATGGCGAAATGATTTTTGCAGGTGGAAAAGAAATTGGAGCTGCAATTGAAGTTGATATAGTAAAGGATGTTTCCCAAAGCTATTTAACTCAACTTTGGAACAGCAAAGCATTTGATAAAAAACATGAGAGTAATATTGATATATCTGTGAATTTTGTTAGCAAGTATTTTACGTTTATTATTATGGTAATTGCAACAACCGCCTTTCTTTATTGGATGACTACCGATTTAGAACTTGCCTTTAATGCTTTTACTGCTGTACTTATAATTGCTTGCCCCTGTGCATTGGCTCTCTCTACCCCTTTTACACTTGGCAACACTCAACGAATATTTGGAAGAAGTAAATTCTATGTTAAGAACACTACTATAATAGAAAAACTAGCAGACATTACTGCTATAGTTTTTGACAAAACGGGAACTATAACAGAAACGTTTAGTTCAGAGACAAAATTTGAAGGTGAAAAAATATCGCAACATGAAATTAATATTATTAAGGCACTAGTCTTAAATTCATCTCATCCATTAAGTTTGCGAGTTGCATCAACTTTGATGGCAACGGAAAAAATAATAGTTGAAAATTATAAAGAAATAAGTGGAAAAGGAATATCAGGTACTGTTGATGGTATAAAAGTACTAATTGGCTCACGCAAGTTTGCTTTTAATAACAACAAAAATGATTCTGATGATATATCTACAAATGTATTTGTTTCTATTGATGGTAAAGAGCTTGGATATTTTAAAATATCAAATGTTTATCGAAAAGGATTGAAAGAAATAGTTTCTTCATTAAAGAGCAAATACAAGCTATTTGTGCTTTCTGGAGACAACGATGGAGAACGTGAAAGTTTGAAAAATTACTTTGTAGATGGTAATTCAATAAACTTTAATCAATCACCTCAGGATAAATTAAATTTTATTTCAAATCTTCAAAAGAGTGGCGAAAAGGTGCTAATGATAGGAGATGGCTTAAATGATGCTGGTGCTTTAGTTAAAAGTGATGTTGGTATTTCTATCTCAGAAGATATTAATAATTTTTCTCCTGCCTGTGATGGAATAATGGATGCAAAGTCCTTTAAAAATATAAAAGAATTTATTAAATTCTCTACTACAAGTAAAAAAATTATTATAGCAAGTTTCGTAATCTCATTTATTTATAATTTTATTGGAATAAGTATAGCTGTTCAGGGAATACTTTCCCCAGTTATTTCAGCCATTCTTATGCCAATAAGTTCGATTACAATAGTTGTATTTACAACGCTTGCAACAAATGTTTTAGCTAAAAAACGGAGATTGATGTAGTGTCAGCAATGCTTGTTCTAATTGGCTTTTCTTTAACAGTAGCAACGGGGTTTTTAATTGCATTTTTGTGGGCTGTTAAATCAGGACAATATGATGACAAATATACACCTTCGGTGAGAATTTTATTTGATGACCCAAGTCCTGCAGAGTCGGGACGAGATGCATCTGGCAAAAACACTAAACTTGATACAGATGAAAATCAACCTCAAAAAACAGAAAAACCTAAATAAAAAAATAGATAAAACAATTAACATCATAGGAGCTTATGAATGAATTTAGAAAAATTCAGTTATGATAATCAGATAGTAAAACTGTTTATTATAGCCACAGCCGTTTGGGGTATAGTGGGTATGACGGTCGGATTGTTAATAGCTTTCCAAATTTACCTTCCCTGGTTAAATTTCGATTTCCAGTATATAACCTTTGGAAGGATGAGACCATTACATACAAATGCCGTTATTTTTGCATTTGTTGGTAATGGAATTTTTACTGGGGTTTATTATTCACTTCAACGCTTAACTAAATCAAGGATGTATAGTGATGTACTCAGCAAAATTAATTTCTGGTTATGGCAATTGGTTATTGTTGCTGTTGCTGTCACTTACACATTAGGAATTACAACTTCTAAAGAATATGCTGAAGCAGAATGGCCAATAGATATTATGATAGCTGTTGCTTGGATTGCCTTTGGTGTAAATATGATTGGAACTTTGATAAAGCGGCGTGAAAAACATATGTATGTTGCAATTTGGTTTTACATTGCCACTTTTGTAACAATTACTGTTCTTCATGTAGTTAATTCACTTGAAGTTCCAGTTTCACTTTTTAAAAGTTATCCTATTTTTGCTGGTGTTCAAGATGCATTAGTACAGTGGTGGTATGGTCATAATGCCGTTGCATTCTTTTTAACCACACCATACTTAGGCTTAATGTATTATTTCCTTCCTAAGGCAGTTAATCGTCCAGTCTATTCATACAGACTTTCTATTATTCATTTCTGGTCATTAATCTTTTTATATATCTGGGCTGGTCCACATCACTTGTTATACACAGCTCTACCAGATTGGGCACAATCGCTCGGAGTAGTTTTTTCTATAATGCTTATTGCACCATCGTGGGGCGGTATGCTTAACGGATTGCTAACAATACGTGGTGCTTGGGATAGAGTACGTGACAATCCCGTTCTTAAATTTTATGTAGTAGCAGTAACAGCATACGGAATGGCAACTTTTGAAGGCCCAATGCTATCGCTTAAAAATATTAATGCATTGGCTCATTATACAGATTGGATTCCTGCACATGTTCATGTTGGAACTCTAGGATGGAATGGTTTGCTAACATTTGGTATGCTTTACTGGTTAGTTCCTAAAATGTGGAATACTCAACTATTCTCGAAAAAATTAGCCACCGCTCACTTCTGGATTGCTACATTAGGCTTAGTTGTTTGGGTTGTTCCAATGTACTGGGCTGGATTAACACAAGCTTTAATGTGGAAAGAATTTACACCTCTTGGCGTTTTACAATATCCTAACTTTTTAGAAACTGTTTTACAAATTGTTCCAATGTATATTACTAGATCCATTGGCGGAACATTATATTTAACTGGTGCAATCGTAATGGTTTATAACCTTTTCAAAACTGCTAAGCAAGGTAGCTTTATGGCTAATGAAGCAGCAGAAGCTCCAGCATTAGAAAAAACAATTGGCGATAATAAAAAATCTCATCGTTGGCTTGAAAGACGACCCATTCAATTTGCAATTCTTTCAACAGTTGTAATTTTAATTGGTGGTTTAGTTGAGTTTATTCCAACATGGTTAGTTAAGTCTAATATACCTACAATTGAGAGTGTAAAACCGTACACACCATTAGAGTTGGAGGGTAGAGATCTTTACATCAGAGAATCTTGTAACTCGTGTCATACTCAAATGGTAAGACCATTCCGTTCTGAAACTGAACGTTATGGAGAGTATTCAAAAGCTGGGGAATTTGTTTACGATCATCCACATTTGTGGGGTTCTAAACGAACTGGTCCTGACTTACATAGAGTGGGGGGAAAATACTCAAATATGTGGCATTACCTCCACATGCAAGATCCAAGGCAAATGTCTCCAGGTTCGCTTATGCCAAGTTATCCGTGGATGTTAGAGCAACAATTGGATATAGATGACACTCCTGCTAAAATTAATGTAATGAGAACCATCGGTGTTCCTTATGCAGAAGGATACGAAAATCAAGCAGTAAGTGATTTGCAAATTCAAGCTCAAGAGATTACCGATGATTTATTAGATAGTGGTATTCTTGTAGATTCCGATAAAGAGATAGTTGCGTTAATTGCATATCTGCAACGTCTTGGTACAGATATTAAAGTTAAACAAGCTGAAAATAAGTAGAGGTTAATTATGTTTTCGCAAAATTTATCATCGATAGATGGTGTTTCTATATTTCCAATAATTAGTTTGGTTTTATTTTTTGTTATGTTTTCCGGTGTTCTATACTGGGTACTCAAAAAAGACAAATCGTATATGGAAAGTTTAGCGCACATGCCTTTACAAGAGAATAATGAAATTGAATTAAACGAAGAGAGTAAAAATGAAAAATAAAAGAAAATTAAGTTTTATCTCCACTTTCTGGTTTTTACTTATTTTCAGCACCACTAGTTTTGCTGGAACTGAAGCTACTGATGATAGCTACGGATCGGTGCTGAAAGTTATAATTGCAGTTACCGCCTTTCTAATTGCATTTGTTCTGTGGTTGGTTTTGGTTTATGCTGAAAGTAATGATCTGAAAGGGGAGAAGTTAATAGCTCCGATTTCTAAATTTATCCATTCCATGACGCAGACTGTATCTCTTCAAGAGGAAGATGATATAATGCTGGATCATGACTTTGATGGCATTAAAGAACTTGATAACAAAATTCCTCCTTGGTGGAAGGCACTATTCTATGGTGCTATTGTTTTTGCCTTTATTTATATGATTGATTATCATGTAATTGGTGATGGTAACGTGCAGCAGAGTGAGTATCAACAAGAAATTCAAGCTGCTGCAGCTAGATTAGAAATGCTTACAAAAACGGGTGTTTTGATTTCAGAAGAAACCGTAACTTTTACTAATGATGTTGGAGCACTTTCAGCTGGTAAAGAGATTTTTGATAAAAACTGTGCTGCTTGCCACGGTTTTGGTGGAGAAGGATTAGTTGGTCCTAACTTTACAGATGAGTATTGGATACATGGTGGAGGCATTAAAAATATCTATCGCATAATTGTAGAAGGTGTTTCAGCAAAAGGAATGATTAGTTGGAAATCACAATTAAGCCCTAACCAAATTCAAGAAGTTGGTAGCTACATTATTACACTAAAAGGATCAAATCCTCCAAACCAAAAAGGGCCCGAAGGTGAGAAGTGGGATTCATCCCTCGAAGATACTGGGAGCAGTAGTAGTTCTTTAAGTGATAAAGGAGTTGGACCTATTACAAATGTTGATTTAACTGAAATTGATAATGCTCTAGTTACCACAGGTAAATATTTATTTGATATAAAATGTTCTGCTTGTCATAAAGTTGAAAAACGGTTTGTTGGACCCGCTATTCGTGGTGTAATTGAAAGACGTTCTCCTGAGTGGATTATGAATATGATTTTGGATCCAGATAAAATGATTAAAGAAAATCCAGCTGCTAAACAATTACTTGCAGAATATCTTGCTCCAATGGCAAACCAAAGCCTAACACAAGATGAAGCAAGAGCAATTTTAGAATATTTTAGAACTCTTATCACAGAAATTTAAATATTTGGTTATGCGGATAAACTGAAATAATGTTTATCCGCACTTTTTAAGTAAAATTCCCTTCCTTGTCTATTTCTAATTTAATTCAGAATAAATAATCTTTTTTATGATTATAAAATTTGTAAATTGTAAATGATTTGATTAATTTTTTGTCTCATGATTTAAATTATGGCTCAAGTAATCAATAAAACAATAACAATATTACTCTTTTTCGTTTACACAGCTGTTATTTTTCAGCCTGCTTACAAATATCTTGCATTCAAAATTAACCAAGAATACATTGTTGAAGCTCTATGTATTGAGAGAGAAAAGGAAGTTAACACGTGCCAAGGTGGATGTTACTTAGGTAAAGAAATGGACGAAACTAAGAAAGAGCCATTGCAAGGCGCTGTTCCAACAAAGATAAAAGTTCCAGAATTACAATTAGAGTTTTTAGTTTATAGCAATCATGATTCAAATATATTTTTAGATACCCATACAATTAAGGATAATATTTGTTGCGAAACTCTTAACAAATATTATCAACCACTCATCCCCCCTCCTAAGTGCTAGTTTATACTGAAATTATTTTTGGGAATTAATAAATCTAGTTAAGTGTGTTAATATTGCACAAGTAAATTAGATCTGGTGCATTCATACGTAAATTAAGAAAATACATTTCAGCACATACTTCAATTATAAATTACATAAAATCAAAATATTAATTATTGGTGAGTGAGTTTAATTGATAATTAGAACTTTTCTATTCTCACGCTTATATAGTATTATTTGAAATTTATCTTAGGAAGAAAATGAAAGTAATTAAGCGAATAGTAGTTGGTGTATTAATTATACTTAGCACTCAGAATATTGCACAAAATTCAACTGGTAACATTTCAGGAATTGTCGTTGATAAAGAAACAAATGAGAGTATAATTGGTGTTCAAGTATATCTAAAGGATATTTCCTTGGGGACCACTACAAAAAATGACGGATCATTTTTTATTGACAAAGTTCCACAAGGTACTTTTAACGTGCAAGTAAAAATGATTGGTTACCAAATGCTAGTACATGAAAATGTTCAAGTAAATGGAGGGCAGACTACAAAATTAGATGCTAAACTCTCTGCAACAACGTATAAAACTGGTGAAGTAATAGTAGCAGCATCAAAAATGAATAGTCTCGCTGAGGATATTCCAGCAGCCCTTTATGTTATTGACAAGAAAGAGATTGAACGGAGTGAAACACGAAACATCCAGGATATGTTACAAAAGGTATCTGGTGTTTATACAGAAGATAGAAGGCATGATGAATCTAACTTAATCAGTTTTAGAGGAGTTGGATTACACTCTCATGTTACTCGTGGAATCCTAATTCTTGTCGATGGCGTTTCAATAAATGAAGCAATGGGGCGGGTCTCTTTTGAAAGCTTAAATCTACAGGATGCTGAATCAATTGAAGTTCTTAAAGGACCAGTTTCAGCATTATATGGTCCAAACGGAATTACAGGTGTCATTAATGTTGTTTCAAAACAACCTTCCAACGAATTCAAGACTGATATTAGAGCTGCTTATGGTAGTTACAATTCACAAAGACTTTCCGCAAATGTTAGTGGTGGATTAGGAGCCTTTAATATTGGTGTTAGTGGAGCTTATTACTCAAATGATGGATATATGGACAGAACAGAATATTCCTCAAATAAAATTGGTATAAAACTTAATACTAATAGTGACTATTGGGGAGTTTTCAATATTTCAGGGGATTACAATCACTCAGACGCAAATTATGGCGGAACACTTGATAGTGCTGAGTTTGCAAATAAAGAAACAATTTCTGGTAGTAAATATACAGGCAGTATTAAAAACTTATTGCGCTTTTCAGTTGCCAACCAAAAATTTTGGGGAACAAAAACACAGCTAAGCTCTAATATACGCTACAGAGGTCGTAAAGACGAAGGTCATTACAGAGAAACTCTATTAGGTAAAGATGATTTTTCACTCTTTGGTGCTGAAGTTAAATTGCAAAGAAAAAACAATTTTTTCAACATGGAAAATGATTTTGTAATTGGATTAAGTGCTGATTTGGAGAATGGAAATACTAAAACATATAAACGAGATAGTAATACTGGTGTAATTGGTGATATGACCGATGAGGGAACCAGCAAATATGGAATGTATGGATTTTATCTTCAAGACCAATATGAAGTATTTGATCAGTTCAAATTATTAGCAGGTGTTCGGTACGATATAATAAATTATGATTGGCAAGATCTTTTTAATACTGGAGATGAAAATACATCGGCTAATAATACAGTTTCAGCATTAAGTCCAAAATTTGGTTTTACTTATAATGGAATTGAGTTTATGAAAATTTATGGAAACTTTGGAAAAGGATTTAATCCCCCTCAGGTTTCACAGTTATTCTCAAGTACTTCAACAATTCCTAACCCAGACTTGAAGCCTGAATACCTTACGAATATTGAAATTGGTTTTAGGGGTAATTTTAATAGAAGTATTGAGTACCAAATTGCTCTTTATACAATGGATTTTCAAGATCAAGTAATTGCAATTGGTAATAATCCTAATGCTGAAATGTACCAAAACATGGGTGAAACATCTCATAAGGGAATTGAATCAGCAATAAGTTTTAATATTATCAGAAACACAAATCTGTATGTAAACTATGCTTATACAGAAGCAAAATTTGTTGATAACCCAGAATACAATAACAACTACATTCGTAAAGTTCCTAAAAATATTGTTGGTGGTGGTATTAAATATATGCATCCAATTGGAATCTCAGCGTCACTCGATTATAAATGGATGGATGAATATTTCATGGATAATGAAAACACAGCAACATACGAAGGATATTCAATCTTAGATGCAAAAGTGATGTATAGATGGCAAGGATATTTTGCTTCTGTAAATGTTAACAATTTGCTTGATGTGAATTATGCAACTTATGCAAGTTATTCAGCACCAAGCCGCTATTCTGCTGGGGGTGCTTCGTATTACCCAGGTTGGCCTAGAAATTTCACGTTTACAATTGGTGTTTCAATATAAAATAATGTGTATTACACGAGATGCTGCTTCAACGAGGAAGTGTCTCTATTTCTATAATTAGGATTTTTTGTTATGAAAAAAAACATACTTCAATTCATAGTTATATATTTAGCGATAACAAATTTCTCTCTATTTGGTCATGAACAAATTTGGTTTTCAAATACTCCGCCATCTCAGATTATTGAAAAAGTTAAAACTACTGGTATGCGTAGGTTGCCCGTTGTTTATGGTAAACGACGCAAGGCAAATATTATTCAATGGATTCGTAATGGCAATCTACCTGAAAAATCACAGTATGCTAATCAGAATGATTTGTACAATCCAGAACTTTTTGTTTTTGATCCAGACGGAGAAAAAGTAAAAGCCAAGTTGGTTAATAATAAACTAGGATTTATTGTCACATTCCCAGGGAACAAAGATGGATTCTATTCCATTTATTTGTTAGAAAAATTTGTAAAAAACGACACACTTATTATTCGTGTTGCAAAGACAGAAAGGATGCACCATAGCTGTAGAAATGGACACGATAAAGCATTGATTCGAGTAAAGCCCAAAACATATCCGAAACAAATACCAATTGAAATTATAAGAGAAAGATTTACTGGTGAAAATCTTCATACAGTTATGCAACCTGGAGATGAAGTAACATTTAAAACACTAATTAATGAAAAGCCAAGTGAAAACAGTTCTGTCCAAATGGCTACACATAAAGGTTGGGTAAACAATAAAATCACTAATACTGATGGGGAAGTTACGTTTCAATTTATACAAGACGACAATACAAAATTGAAAGAATTAAGAACTAGAATTACTTTTAATTATTTAATTCTTTTTAGAAAAACTATTGCTAAAAAAGGAAATTTTAATAACGCACAATATAGTTTTATTCATTATTCATCTACATTTTCAGATACTTATCGTCCTTCGCAAATACTTTACTCCTCTTTTGTTTGGGCTCTATTTGTAGTGTTGGGCTCAATCCTTTTACTAGTTGTTGGTATTTATATTTACAGGCGCAGAAGTAGAGTTGATTATAAGGAGATAGTTATAAATGAATAAAATAAAAACTTTTATAAATAATGCGGATGTTAGTCGGTTTAGGTTTTGGGTGCAAATATTTTCCTTTATACTGTTTGTTTACGGAGGTTACTGGGGAATTACTGTAGCACAAAACCTTCCTATATTTGCTTGCCCATATAACCATGCATCGGGTGGAACGTGTTTTTTAATTTCTTTGCAACATCAACTGCACACATCATGGGATAATTTATTCAGCGTAAGGGGTCTTGCATTGCTAACAGGTTTTGGTACGTTTCTGCTTTTTTTCTTTTTCTTGAATAAAGCCTGGTGCGGATTTATTTGTCCAGTTGGAACTTTACAAGATTGGATTACAAAATTACGTAAAAGCTTAGGCATCAGATTTTCCAGATATGAAGACTCAACGTTTAAATATTTGAAAGTGATTAAATATCTATTTCTTGTTTGGCTACTTCTTGTTCCATTAGCAATTGCAAATTCATTTTTTGGATTACCACATATGAGTCACGATTGGTTTCCACCATTCTGTACAATTTGTCCTGCCCGTGTTATAATGCCTCTTTTTACTGGAGATTTATCACAGCTTGTTATTGACTTTAGATCTGTCCCAGCTTTAGTAATGACCACCTTGGGGGTGCTTGCTGCAGTTCTATTTCTTGTTGGTTCTTTTGTAAAAAAACGTTTCTTCTGCTTATTTTGTCCAATGAGTGCTTTGCAATATCTCTTTTCTAAAGTAGCATTTCTTAGGCTAAATAAATATGGAGATAAATGTACTAAGTGTGGAAACTGTTACAGAGTTTGTGATGTTGGGATTAAAGAAATTGCCGATGATATTACTAGTAAAAACATAGTAATGGATGATTGTATGATGTGTCTTAAGTGTGTAGAAGCTTGCCCTGAAGAAGGATGTTTAGAAGTTGCAATGTTTAAACTTCCAATACTTAAAGCTAGTGAAGAAGGATTTTTCAAAAGGTACGGAAGCTCTGAACCCGGGGAGACAAAAGATGAACCAAAATAAAACTACTGATCGCTACCAGAGAATGAAAAAAACATCTTCTGTTCATATGGCAATGGAAGCAAAAAAAAGTCTGAAAGAAATAGTAGATGATTTTCCGAACAATCCTGAGGGAATGAATTATTTCTATAAACTTGCATCGGTATTTGCCGGCGAAGGAAAAATTAAAACAAACGGGAAAAAAGTTATTGCAACAACTTGTGTTCAAGTACCAACGGAGATTATTTTAGCTGCTGATGCCCATCCTTTTCGCATATGTGCTGGGGCATATGCTACAGACCAAATTGGTTCAGAATATTTGCCGGCAAAAACATGTCCGCTTGTTAAGTCAACTTTAGGAATGATGCACTTAGATTTTTATCAAGTTGATGAAAAACCAATTGCTGTAGTTAACCCTACAACATGCGATCAAAAAAGAAAAATTGGCGAAATCACAACTGATTTGGTAGACGTTCCATACTACTCTCTTGAACTTCCACCAACAAAAGACACGGAGGAAGCTCGAATTTATTGGCAAAAAGTTGTTAAAAAATTTGCCAAATATGTTGAACAAATTACTGGGAAGAGAATAACAAGAAGTAAACTTAAAAAATCAATTCAGAAAGTTTCATCTGCCCAAAAAGAGTATCGTAAATTTTACAATCTCCGTAAAGGCAAGCCAGTTATATGGGGAAAGGATGCTATTCTAATTACCAACTCATACTTTTACGACAATTTAGATAGTTGGATTTTGAATTTGAAAAAACTAAACACAGAATTGGAAGAAAAAGTAAAAACTGAAAACTATGTAGCTAATTCACGTACACCTCGTATATTGTTAACTGGCTCTCCTTCAATATTTCCTAATCTAAAAATTCCATTACTGACTGAAACTCTAGGGGGAGTAATTGTAGCCGAAGAGTTTTGTTCA
Organism: uncultured Melioribacteraceae bacterium; assembly: GCA_965370315.1. Classification (GTDB taxonomy): domain Bacteria; phylum Bacteroidota; class Ignavibacteria; order Ignavibacteriales; family Melioribacteraceae; genus 1-14-2-50-31-20. The sequence continues at coordinate 4,125 of CBDUTO010000015.1, read as the reverse complement.
ACTAGTAGGATGCTTTACGATACAGTAGCAGTTGACGAATGGTTTATGTTTGATATGGTTCCAGCTCTTGCTGATAGATATCTAAAACCTTGTACGTGTCCAAACTTTACACCAAATAAAGATCGAGAGCGTAGGCTTATAGAAATGATTAAAGAATTTTCTGTCGATGGGGTTATTTATCAATCTTTTGCAGGATGTCAATTATACGATATGGAATCGAGAAAGATAGGCAAAGCTCTTGAAGAAAATGGAACATCGATGCTCTTAATTGAGACTGACTATAGTCCAGAAGATCATGGACAGATTTCGACAAGACTAGAAGCATTTATTGATTCACTTAAAACCCGAAAACATATTGAGAGAAAATAACAAATGAACTATTTTTTAGGAATTGATATTGGCTCAACGTCAATAAAAATTGCATTGTTAAATGAAGACAATGAGCTTGTTGCATCCAGCATTTCACCAACTGGAAGTCGCTTTCATAAGAATGCAATTGATGCTGTAGAGAACCTTCTTGCAAGGTATAATATCAATAAAGAAGAGATTGCTTATACTATATCTACTGGATATGGCAGAAAGTTATTTAAAGAGAGTAACGAAACAATTAATGAAATTACAGCCAACGCTCACGGGGCAAGGGGACTAAAAAATGAATTAGCCAACATTAAAACTATTATTAATGTTGGCGGACAGGATTTGAAAGTTATTTCTTTAGATAAAAATGGTAATGTTAAAAATTTTGTAATGAATGATAAATGTGCTGCTGGTACTGGGCGGTTCTTGGAAATGGCATCTCGCAACTTAGAGGTAGATATTGAAGAGTTTTCTATGCTACATTTTCAATCAAAGAAAGCACCACTACCACTAAATAGTACATGTGCAGTTTTTGCGGAATCTGAAATAATTTCTCTTTTAGCTGCTGGTCATAATAAAGGTGAACTTGTAGCTGGTATACATTATTCAATAGCCAAAAGAATTGCACGGCTGGCTGCACGAGTTGGTGTTGAAGATGACGTTCTATTTGATGGAGGTGCTGCCTTAAATAGAGGATTGGTTGCAGCTTTGGAAGATGAGTTAATGCGAAAAATTTATGTTCCAGAATCTCCACAAATCACAACAGCTATAGGTACTGCTACAATTGCGAAAGATGTTTATATGCGAAATAGTTAAATGCTTATTCCAAGTAATTGGGTAAAGTCAATCTAGTCATAAATATGGATAGCATAATGTTTTAATTTAATAGCAAATAAATAGTGTCCCTAAAATAAATCTTGATATACACAAGAGTAGTTACAGTTTAGCCCTAAGAGTTTTCTGTTTCTTTAATTATCACTCTTAAATTGTGTTAGTCAATTTTAAAAGTTTTATTAAACTTTTTTTTGTATTCAGACGATAAATTCTTATTTTATATTTATAAATTACTTACTTTTATAAAATAATTTCTCATAAAATAAAATAAGGTGGATACATGAAAAAAATAATAATTTTATTTGCTTTAATTTTTATAGTAAATGCATGTAATTCGGGGGGGGGCGAAGAAGCAAGCAACTCATCTACACTTCCGGATAATACACCATTAGGACAAGCTTCTGTTCAAGATGATGTTTCAGCTAAGAACATTCTACAAATAGCTATTGGGTCAAAAGATCACACAACTCTCGTTGCAGCAGTTCAAGCTGCACAGATAGAACATGTGTTGGTTAACAATGGTCCATTAACAGTTTTTGCACCCACCAATGCTGCATTCGAGGCACTACCTGAAGGAACTGTTGAATCATTACTCAAACCAGAAAACAAATCAAAGCTAGCATATATACTAACCAATCATGCTGCACCAGGTTCATTTAATATTAAAGCATTAAAAAAAGAAGCTCGCAAAGGGAGAAAAATTTATACCGCAATAGGTGATTATCTTGAAGTTGTTGTTGATGGAGAAGATGTTACTGTTGGTGGAGCAAAAGTTTTAGGTGTTGTTCAAGCTAGTAATGGTGTGGTAGTTGTCGTTGACAAAATAATATTGCCAGCTGAAAAATAATTGTGTTTTTAATTTAAAGTTATGAGGTTATAAATGAAATTAACATTCAAATACATTACACTTTTAACTGCGTTGGCAATTGCTTATGGGTTAACAAGTTGTGGTGGCGGAAGTAATTCAAATAGTGGCGCATTAAATTCTAGTGCTGCTGAAAAAGTTTTTATTGCTCCAGGTGAGCATGATGAATTTTATGCATTCGTTTCAGGTGGTTTCAGTGGACAGTTAGCAGTTTACGGCTTACCTTCAGGAAGATTGTTTAAAGTAATTCCTGTTTTTTCGGTAGATGGAGAAAAAGCTTATGGTTTTAATGAAGAAACAAAACCAATGTTAGAAACCTCTTATGGTTCTATTCCTTGGGATGATTCTCACCACCCAGATATTTCCCAAACAAACGGTGAACTAGACGGGCGATGGGTTTTTATCAATGCTAATAACACTCCACGTATTGCACGCATTAGTTTAGAGACTTTTGAAACTGAAGAAATTATTGAAATACCAAATAGTGCGGGTAATCATAGTTCATCTTTTGTAACAGAAAATACAGAATATGTTATTGCCGGAACTAGGTTTAGTATTCCAATACCTCAGAAAGATATCTCAATTGATGAGTATAAAGGTAACTTCAAAGGTACATTATCATTTGTTTCTGTAGATCCAGAAGATGGAAATATGGAAATAGCTTTTCAAATTCTAATGCCTGGCTTCGATTATGATTTAACCCATCCTGGAAGAGGAAAATCTCACGGCTGGATGTTCTTCTCAACCTACAATACTGAAGAAGCAAATACTTTATTAGAAGTTAATGCTTCTCAAAACGATAAAGATTTTATTGCGGCTGTTAATTGGAAAAAGGCTGAAGAGTATATCAAAGCAGGTAAATTCAAAACAGTACCAGCAAAATATGCTCATAATGTATATGATGAATCGACTCACTCAGCTACTTCAACGATGATGAAATCTGTTAAAGTTCTTGATCCTGCAGAATTACCAGGATTAGTTTATTTCCTTCCTACTCCAAAATCTCCTCATGGTTGCGATGTTGATCCAACAGGTGAATATATTGTAGGTAATGGTAAGTTAGCTGCATCTTTAACAGTCCACTCTTTTACAAAAATGATTAAAGCTATTGAAGAGAAAAAATTTGATGGTGAAGCATATGGTATTCCAATTCTAAATTTTGACGCTATTAATGCTGGAACTGTTGTACAACCAGGCTTAGGACCTTTGCACACAGAGTTTGATGATAAAGGGTATGCTTATACTACTTTCTTTATCTCTTCTGAAGTTGTTAAATGGCAGTTAGGAACATGGAAAGTGATTGATAGAAAACCAACTTATTATTCTGTTGGGCATTTAATGATTCCTGGTGGAAATTCAAGAAAACCATTCGGTAAATATCTTTTAGCTCTGAATAAAATTACAAAAGACCGTTACTTGCCAACTGGTCCAGAAGTTTGTCAGTCTGCACAACTTTACGATATTACAGGCGATAAAATGGAATTGTTATTAGACTTTCCAACGGTAGGTGAACCTCACTATGCTGCAGGTATTCCTGCTGATTTAATTAAGTCTAAATCGAAAAAGTTTTACAAATTAGAAGACAACAATCATCCTTACGTTACAAAAACTGAAAAGGATGTAAAAGTTGTTCGAAAAGGAAAAGATGTTCACATTTATATGACAATGATTCGCAGTCACTTTGCTCCTGATAATATTGAAGGTGTTAAAGTGGGTGATAGAGTCTATTTCCATGTTACAAACTTAGAGCAAGATTATGATGTGCCTCATGGAATTGCTGTGATTGGTGCAAGAACGTCGGAGTTATTAATCATGCCTGGTCAAACTGAAACGTTTATTTGGGAACCAAAACAAGTTGGTGTTTGGCCATTCTACTGTACAGATTTCTGCTCTGCACTTCACCAAGAAATGCAAGGTTATGTACGTGTATCTCCAAGAAATTCAAACAGAGCATTAAAATGGTCTCTTGACGGAGAATAATAATTATTTTTTATTTTTATTGGGATATAGTAACTTTAAATTATTATATCCCTTTTTGTTATTAGAGAATTTGCTATGAAATTATCAAA
>CBDUTO010000014.1:0-47595 GCA_965370315.1 uncultured Melioribacteraceae bacterium | reverse complement strand
ATTACCGAACAGCAAAAAGCTCAAGATGCACTTAGAGAATCTGAAGAAAAATATAGGAGCATTACAGAAAATATTGATGATGCAATCTGGACCTTTGACCTTATTGATGGAAAGTTAAGTAATGTATTTATATCACCATCAATTTTTGAAATTACAAGATATGAGCAAGAGAGTTTTATCTCAGATTCAAAATTGTGGATTAGAATAATTCATCCAGATGATAAACAAAGTGTAATTTCAAAATTACGAAGAGTATATAAAGACCCAGTAAGAAAGACAATTGAATTGGAATACAGAATCATAGATAAATTGGGGTCATTGGTTTGGGTTAGAAACAAATTAAATTTTGTTAGAAATGATTTTGGTAAACTAGAAAAAATATTTGGTCTATTTTCTGATATTACTTCAAGCAAAAAAAATGATGAAAAACTGCAGAAGACAACAGAAGAATTAAAAACGTTGAATGATTCTAAAGATAGATTTATTACAATTATATCTCATGATTTAAGAACTCCTTTCAGTTCCATACTCGGTTTTACTGATTTATTGTTAATGGAAAGAGATATGCCAGAGGATAAGCAAACTCAGTATATTGAGTTTATTCAAGAGTCTGCACGTAATATGTTAACATTAGTAAACTCACTATTGGATTGGACTAGATTGCAAACTGGCAGAATAGAATATGTCGCAGAGAGACTAGATGCAAATACAGTTGTAGAAAATTCTATCCAAATGCTTACTGGTAGTTCAATTCAAAAAAATATAAAACTCCACTCTACAATTGAAAATGAAATTTATGTTCATGGAGATAGAAATTTACTACTTCAAGTTTTTAATAATTTAATTTCAAATGCAATTAAATTTACTGGCAATGATGGTACAATATTTATCACCGCTGAACCTATTGTCGATAAAAAGGTGATTCAGTTTAGTGTGAATGATGATGGAGTTGGAATTAGTGATCGTGATGTGGAAAAACTTTTCTCTGTAGACTCTAAGTATACAACAAATGGAACAGAAGGTGAAAAAGGTAGTGGACTTGGTCTATCATTAGTAAAAGAAATAATTACTAAACATGGTGGTGAAATTTATGTGGAGAGCGAGGTTGGAGTTGGTACTTCATTCATTTTTACAATTCCAATAGCATCAACAAAAATATTGTTAATTGAGGATTCACCGACTGATGCAATTCTCTATAAAAAATTATTAAACAATATTATTCCAAATTATGAAGTTGGAATTGCAAGTAATGGGGTTGAGGGGTTTAGCCTTATTGAAGAGAGTTTGCCTGCATTGGTAATTACTGACCATGATATGCCAGAAATGAGTGGTTTTCAACTTGTAAAATCAGTTGTAGAAAGTGAACTTAAATATAGACCACCAATTATAGTATTAAGTAGCGATATTACTCCAGATATTACAAAAGAGTATGAAGAGCTTGGTGTTGAGTATATTTTCAAAAAACCTGTTGATTTAACAGTGTTTAAAAATGCAATTGAAAAATCGTTACAAAAAGCGTTGATGACTTAAATATTAAAGTGAACTAAAGTTCATAAAGTTATAAGTGCCTAAAGTAGAAAAAAATAGAAGTTCTTTTCTTGTATTTCCAGTTTCATTTCAATTCGTGTTTTTCGTGGCTAGGCTTTTGCTCTATACACTAAAAGTTAATCACTTAATCTCTACATCTAAAATCGAAAACTTTTTCCAGCCTTTATAATCGAAATGCCACCATTCTGTTGTGATAGGATTGAAGCCAAACTTCATCATTGTATCACTTAATAGCTTTCTATTATTTAATACTTCTTCTGGCAAGTCAGTAAAAGATGGATGAGCTTTCTCTGTGAAATTATCAAATTCAGTTCCCATATCAAGCTGGGTTCCAGTAGAATCAATTATTGTTATATCAACTGCTGCACCGCGATTATGTCTCGATCCAGTTGCTGGATTTGCAACATATCTATCATCAGGATATATTTCCCACATTGCTTTTTGTACAGACAACGGACGGTAACCATCAAATATTTTTATTCTCAAGTTATGATTTTTTACTAAATCTTGATGAACTTTTGATAACGCTTCGGCAACAACTTTTCTTGCATAAATTTTGTCAGATTGATAAAGAATTTTCCCAGTGAAATTATCAATGGTGGCATAGCGAACATCAGCTACAATTGTCGAATCTATTGACCACAACGGAACTATCGAGGTATCGGATTGTGCATTTAAAAATGAAAATGCTACGAGGAATTGAATTGTTACAAATAGTATTAATCGTTTCATATGATAATCCATATTTTAAAAGTTGAAAAATAACCAGTTTGTCATTTCTAACGAATGAGAGAAATCTTACATTCGTTAAAAAGATTTCTCGCCAAAAACGGGTTCGAAATGACATACCTATTTAAAAAGTTTTCTATTTCCTTCTTAACACAAATCCACTTACTGCTGGAATATCTAAATCACCAGAAACCGTTGATAATACTGCGGTTCCAGCTTTGTCACTATCTACAAGCACTTCCCAATTGCCATCTGGAAGGGTGAACTTGTCCATTAGATTTTGGTCTGCATTCATAAGTACAATAAATTCGTTATCATACATTCTTACAGAAAAACCTATTGTAAATCCATTTTGGAAATCATCAAAGAATTTAATCTGTTCACTATTTGCACGGCGAAATTCTGCATGAGTTTTCCGTAATTCAATTAAACCCTTATAATAAGTAAGTAAATCAGAATTTAACTCTGCATGATTGTAGTTAATATAATTCACAGAATTGTCTTTGTTGTATGAGTTGTGATCTAGTTGACCTTTCTCTTTATCTTCGATGTTGTTATCTGAAGGAATAACTTTTGAACGTGCAAACTCTTGCCCAGAGTGAATCATAGTAATACCTTGCGAGGTAAATAGAAACAATGCCGCAAGTTTATTGAGCTTTAACTGCTCCGGAGTTAATTTTGCATTTGCATCAATATCTGTAATCTTATCATGAGCACCGACGGACTTAGTTCCAACTCGGATAAAATCACCAAGTGTGTAGCCATCATGCGATTCTAGGTAGTTTACAGAATGTTCAACTTTTTGGAACAAGCCATGTTCAAAGTTTTTTGTAGTTCCATTAATATAACTTTTAAGTCGTTCAATAGAGTTGTTGCCATACCAGTTACCGAAAATCCAACCTAATCCATTGTTCGGATTTTCTCCTTTAATTCCGTTTCTGATCTGGTCGTTCCAGCTTCCCCATTCACGGAGTGAAAACCCTTTTGGGTCATATCCGCCACCCCATGGTTCTGCAACGAAAACTACGTTTGGATTGATTTTTCGGGCTTCCCGAATTATCTCTTCCAATGTTTCCCAATCAATTAATTTCCCAAGGTCAAATCGGAAGCCATCGATGTGATATTCTTTCATCCAATAGATTATGCTATCAATTATTAACCTACGCATCATTGGTGCTTCAGTCTTTAGGTCATTGCCACAATAACTCTCAGAAATAAAATTACCATTATCATCAAGTCTAAAATAGTATTCTTTATCAATCTCTTTTAAATTTCCAATTTCATATTCTGATAAATGATTGTAAACAACATCCATCATTACAGAGATTCCTTCTTTGTGAAATGCTTTAACCATATCTTTAAATTCATTTACTTGTCTTCCATCACGTCCCATCCACTCATGGCGTTTCATCTCTTTCCAATTTTCAGAATAGAATGATGAAGGAGCAAAGAATGCTGCAGTCATGTATCCCCAATGATTTCGCTCGTATGGATTCCAAGTGTTGAATTTGCCTTTTAACGAATCTTCAAATGGGATTTCCACATTCCCAAATTCTTGAGCAGGGAGCAACTCCACTGTATTAACTCCAAGACTCTTAATGTAGTTTATTCCACCTTTATTATTTTCAATCAAGCCTTTGTATGTACCTGGTTCGCTTGTTTCGGAAGATGGATGAGCAGTCATATCCTTAATATGCATTTCGTAAATTATTAAGTCTCTCCAATTTCTTTGAATCCATTTATCATCATCCCAATTATACTCTTCATTGTAAACAATAGATTTTCGTGGGTTGTTAAAATCAGTAAATGATGTAACAGCTTTTGCATAGGGGTCAATGCATAATGGGAGGTTGTTGAAATCGTCAGTTTCAGAATGTGCAACTTTATAAGCGTAATATTTATTAGTTAAATTTTCATCCAATGTAATTTCCCAAACACCATCATTTGTACTTTTCATTAATTGTTCAGATGAGGCTTCGTTTTCTGGTACATCAAAAATATATAATTTAATATTTATTGCATTTGGAGCAAATAATCTAAAAATTGTCGTTCCATTATCAACAAATGAGCCTAATTGTTTTGTTGATGCAAGTTCAGATTTATTCTCTACTATTTCACTTTCTGATTTCGGTAAGGTTTCTTTGTAAATATACAAGTTTTCTCCTTGAATCGATGTTTGTAAGAGAAAAAGAGCAACTATTATTTTTAGATAATTTGATTTCTTTTCCATTCTAATCCTAAATTATTAAGTCGAACAAATATAATTATTCTTTAGTTTATTTTTGAAATTTATTCGGGAGAGAAACTGCTTTTATTTGGGATGTTTCTGCTTGCTTAAAACGGCCAAGGATTTATAAACTTCGGTGGTTTAATCTCTATTCTGTAGAATAAAATGCGATTCATAGATAAATCAACATTGTAAAAGATCTCTAACAAAAAACATGTTCGAGATGACAATTGAATTTTTAAAACATGCTCTTCCCTAACCAATTTGTGTCATCTGCGTTCTATTCATTTAAATGTTCTCTTTCAAAAACTTTTTCTTCAATTTTACTAGCAATGGAAGGATATTTAGGAATTAGTCTGTCGAAAGAATCTTTATCCAAATAGTAGAGATGGCAAAATGTAATTGCTTTAACCGATGCATTTCTGGGTTTGTTTTTGAATAGTGCAACTTCACCAAAGAAATCGCCTTTGTTTATTTTTGCAATTTCTTTGCTGTTATTCTCTGTTAATACAGACAATTCACCTTTAAGTACGAAAAAGACTTTTTTACCAATATCCCCCTCGTTGAAAAGGAATTCGTTTGGGGTGATAGCAATTTCCTTTAAGTTATCAGCAAGTTCAGTAATAAATTCTGTACTTGCATCTTTGAACAAATCTAAATTCTTCAGCACGCTTTGTCTTAGAAATGTTAATGCCTCTAGTTTTAATCCGTCTGGAAGTTCTTCTAAAAAGACCTCTTCGTTATATCCAAGTCTCTGTTTCCAGATATATAAAAAATATTGTCTAATTCTAGTCGCAAGATTTTTTGGCAAATTCCTATATTTAACTAATGCTGAAAGATTTTCAAGATTAGTAATGAATTTTTCATGAGCTGGGTCTCGCTTGGTAATTACAGAAACAACATTACCAATTAAGTATCCATACACACCTACTCCTATAATCATTACAAGGGCTGCATACAATTTTTCAAAATTTGTGTGCGGAACAATATCGCCATATCCAACTGTTGTTAAAGTGGTTGTTGTCCAATAGAGAGCTGAGACATAGTTAGTGATAACAGAATGGTTCTCATTTATTCCATCGATCTTTAGCCAGCCACAAGATATCCAATGAGTTATTTGTGCAAACCAATATAAAAATTGAAACACAACACCCAATGATGCGAACTTTAAAAGAGTTTGACGAACAAATGAAATTCTTCTGAAAATTGAAAAGATTTTTATTAGTGGAAGTAATTGCCATAGTGAAGGATTAGGGAAAACAGCAATTGGGATTACTGAAATTAAATCAAAAATAAAATATGATTTGAGATAGTTGTTAAAGTCGGTTTCTGCAAGAAATCCAATTTTGATTTTTTTATCTGTTAGTAGAAAAAGTTTAAAGAGTATATCGATTAAGAAAATAAGACTTATAACCCATCCGAATGAGATAATATTATACGTTTCAATATTTGGAAATATCTGATGAAAAGGAACAAATATCGAGAAGAGAAAAAATGCCGTTACAACTAAAAATGTAATAGCATTTGCGCCATATTTTAATAAAGCATTCCTATTCATTTTTTAGCCTAAGTGGGACAAGTTTTAAGATATTAATAAATGAAAATAGAAAGAATCTTTATGAAAAACCTTTTTTATTTTTTTTGCATTGAGGCAAAAGGAAGTCTCTTTTATATTAAATGTTGACTTTTAGGATTGCAATGTCTAATTTACACACTGTTGTACTGTCATAAGTATAATAATTTTAAGATACTTCAAAGTGGGGGAAACGGGGAGAAGTAAAATGAAACGTATTTACTTATTATTACTATTAGTAATTACTATTAACTTATCAGCACAAATGCAAAAATTTCCATTGCTCGAACCAATAAGTAAAACAATTCCAGAATCATTTATAATTGAAGGCGATGAAAATGAGTTGTTAATGTTTTGGATTGACTCAACGGATTTGCATATGTCTAGAAGTTTGGATGATGGCTCGACATGGAATAGTCCAACAACTCTAGAAGATAATACTATCATATCAGATTCACTATCAGACTTAAATGCACTAAAACTAAATAGTGGAAGAATTTTGGTAACCTACAAATTCAAATTCCATTATTTGATATACTCAGATGATAATGGTTTAACGTGGTCAACCCCAATTCAACTTGAGACTGAATATGGAATAGTACGACCAAGACAAATTGTGGAATCTAGTTTGTCACAAACAAATGATAATAAAATCTGGTTTGTTTATAATAGGTTAAATGTAATTTATAATATACAAAGCAGCGATGGTTCAAGTTGGAGTGCACGCGATACAATAAAAGTTATAGATGGTGCAGCTCGTTTTGCATCTGTCAACTCAGATTGGAGTAATTCTTTAGTTTTAATTTATCAACGGGCAGACAATGGTACATCTGAGCTTTATGAATCAACAAGTCTTGATAGTGGGAAAACATGGAGTGATTCTGGCCTTATCTTAGATGATGAAATACCAAAGGAAAGAATAAGAGTAGTAAAGGGTCCCGATAAAACTATTTGGTTAACCTATTCACAATTAGAACCAACAATTATCGAAGAATATAATCAGTCAAATATTTTTTATTCAAAATTGATTGATGGATCTAGTGTTTGGAGTGCAACGACAAAATTTTCAAAACATATTGGGTTTGATGGATGGCAGAATATTAGCATTGCAAATGGTAAACCTTATATTAGTTTTACATCAGATAGGGGGAAAAATTATACTTTGTGGAGAGGAATTGCTGATGAGACTGAAGATAGTGGAGTTCCTCCAACTATTTTTGATACTAATATTGATTATCAGAATGATTATCCAAAGGTAAATATAAACATTTCTGCTACGGTTCATGGCGTAGAGCAAATAGACTCAGTTCTTTTTTATTATCAAGTGTATGATGGCGAAGTAAAAAAGCTACAATTATTTGATGATGGATTACACAATGATTTTCAATTGGGAGATTTTATTTTTGGAAATAGAATAGAGGGTTTAAGTAAGGATTTTAAATTTAATATTTTCTATTCAGCAGTAGATGTATTTGGGAATAGGAATACAACAGACGTCGAAATCATAGAGTCTCCTTTACTTGCAGATGGTGCTGATAGTTTTGTATTTGATAATAATAACCTTTGGTTTCCAATTAATTCTAAAGGTGTTCTTGCAGACGTTAAAGTAGTTGATATAACTGGGTTTCATTTTGATGAGAGTATAGTTATGTATTCCGCTGGTTTTGGACTTAGTGGTTATACAAATGGTGAGCTCTGGAGCAATGGAGTTATGTCGGCTAGTAGTATCATAGATTATGTGCATGGAGCAATAGATAGTGTTGAATCGGTAAATAGAATTCATGTTGTACGTAAGTCTCAACCAGATTTTTATCAATCATGGGTGAATTGGAAAGATGCAGTAAAACAAGGTGCAGACTTTTATGATGGGGATGGGGATGGAATATATAATCCAGTAGATTTAAATGGTAATAGTGTTTGGGATATAAATGAAGATAAACCAGATATATTGGGTGATATAACCGCTTTTTCAGTATTCAATGATGGTATGTCTTCACGAAATAGAACTTTCAATGACGTTGAACCGCAAGGAATTGAAATAAAGCAGACAGTTTTTTCTTACGATAAAGCAACTTCACCAGAACTGGCAAATGTAATATTTGTCAGATACAAAATTGAGAATATGGGAACAGTAGCAGATAGAATGGATTCTGTTTACTTTGGAGCATGGGTTGATGTGGATTTAGGTTTTTATGGGGATGATTTAGCTGGAACAGATTCAACGCTAAATTCATTTTATGCTTATAACTCTGGCAATGATGATTTGTATGGAACTAACCCTCCTGCAATTTTAATTTCGTTCCTTCAAGCCCCACCAATTTATATTGATGGTGAAACCTATATTGATACAGATGGCAATGGAACTTATGATGATGGAATTGATACGCCACTTGATTCTGCAAGAAATAGGAAGGGAGAGTTATTGGGGTTAGATGAATATCCAGGATCAAAAAACAATAAATTAACATCAAGTACTCATTATATTTCCGGTCATCCCACGCAAGGGGATCCTCACAATGAGAGTCAACTACGAAATTATATGTTAGGGAATAATGAAGCAAATCAATTAATTGACCCATGTAATTGGGCTTTTGGGGGAGTATATAATGAGGATTGTAGCTCAATCAATTCACGATTAATGTATTCTGGAGATCCAGTAACAAAGAAAGGGTGGGTCAATAGAGGTCCAGACGATCAGAGACAAATGGGTTCAACTGGACCATTTGATTTAGTAAAAGGTGAACCAATAACAATATTAGTAGCCTATATTGTTGGCCGTGGAACAGACGCATTAAACTCAATAACAGAAACACGTAGAATAACAAATGATGTAATAGGATTTTATAATACAAACTTTAGTTATGTTCCAGTAGGAGTTAAGGAAAACACCGAAACACAACTACCAACAGAATATAGTTTGTCGCAGAATTACCCAAATCCATTTAATCCGAGTACAGTAATCAGATATGAGATAGGAGACACAAGATTTGTGATACTAAAGATTTACAATACACTTGGACAAGAAGTAACAACACTCGTAAACAAACAACAAAAAGCTGGAAGTTACGAAGTCACTTTTGATGCAAGTAATCTAACAAGCGGTGTTTATTTTTACAGATTACAGATTACAGATTACAGAGTGGTAGTTTCATGGAAAGTCGTAAAATGATTTTAATAAAATAAAGAAATACCATTGACGTAGAGACGATGCGGTGCATCGTCTTTTAGCAAAATAAAAAAGAGGAAATATGAAACATTTAACATTGTTTTTATTACTGCTTACAATTAGTATGTCAGCACAAATGAGGCAATTTCCTCTACTTGAGCCAGTAAGTAACCACATTCCAGAATCATTTATTATTGAGGGCGGTGAAAACGAGTTAGTTATGATTTGGATAGACTCTACAGATTTGCATGTGTCCAAAAGTTTGGATGACGGAGGGACTTGGAAAACTCCAACTACTCTTGTAGATAATACAATTCTTAGAGATTCACTCTCTGATTTAAATGCACTAAAAATTAATAATGGAAGGATTTTGGTAACATACAAATTCAAGTTCCATTATTTGATTTATTCAGATGATAACGGCAGTACATGGTCAGAACCAACTCAGCTAATAACAGATGTTGGAATAATTCGTCCAAGAAAGATTATGGAATCTAGTTTGTCTCAAACTTCTGATAACAAAATTTGGTTTGTATATAACCGACTAGGTACAATTTATAATATTCAAAGTGATGATGGAAATAAATGGAGTGAGAAAGATACGTTAGTTGTTATTGAAGATGGTGTCCCTCATTTCTCATCTGTTAATTCTACTTGGGATAACTCTTTAGTTTTATATTATGAGAAAAGGAATGATGACACTTCTGATATTTATGAAATGACCAGTATTGATAGTGGTAAAACATGGAGTGGCCCAAATATTATTCTCGATAATGGCATAAACAAACTACGCCCTAGAGTTATAAAAGATGCTAACAAAACTCTTTGGATAACTTATACCCAAGTAGAACCAACACCTTTTGAAGAGTATTATCAGTCAAATATATATTATTCAAAATTGCTTGATGGTGAGAATAGTTGGAGTACACTGACTAAGTTTACTCAGTATGTGGGTTTTGATGGAAAGCAAAATATAAGTTTCGCAAATAATAAACTCTTTATTTCATTTACTTCAGATAGGTGGAGAGGACAAACAATATGGTATGGAGTTGTAGAAACAAATGATAGTGAGACCTCACCAGCAATATTTGGAACAGATATTCAATACCAGAACGATTACCCAAAAGTAAACATATTCATTACAGCAAAAGTATATGATACAGAGCGAATAGATTCTGTTCTCTTTCATTTTTATGAAGGTTCAGAAGAAGGTCAATTTATTCAATTATTTGATGATGGATTTCACAACGATGCTGAGGCTGGAGATTATATTTATGGAAATATGATTGTAGGTTTAAATAATGGGTTCAAACTTAATATATTCTATTCTGCTGTGGATCAATATGGCAATAGGAACCTTACAGATGTGAGTTCAATTGAATCTTCTTATGCAGCTGATGGAGGAGAAACTTTCGCATTTGATAATAACAATTTTAAGTTTTCCATTAATTCCGATGGCACAATTGGTGTTAGAAAGCCTTCACCTAGGGATGGGGTGGAATGTCTTTTTGATAATGAAACTATTATTTACTCATCTGGCTTTGCTCTTAGTGGTTATACTGCAGGTAAGCTTTGGGCAAACGGTATAATGGGTACCACACATTTTAAGGATTATATCCATGGCCCCATAGATAGTATTGAATCGTTGAACAAAATCCATGTTTTACGTTCATCCCAACCAGATTTTTATCAATCGTGGATAGACTGGAAAGATGCTGTGAGAGATGGAGCTGACTTTTATGATGGCAATAGCGATGGACTTTATAATCCAGTAGATTTAAATGAAAATGGAATCTGGGATATAAATGAAGATAAGCCAGATATATTAGGTGATATTACAGCATTTACAGCATTTACAGTATTTAATGATGGAGTTGAATCTCAAGACCGGAATTTCAGTAATGTAGAACCTCAAGGAATTGAGATTAAACAGACTGCATTTTCTTATAACAAAGAGACATCATCAAAACTTTCTAACGTAATATTTATTAGATACGAAATTGAAAATATGGGAACAGTTGCTGATAAACTTGATTCTGTTTACTTTGGAGCATGGGCTGATATCGATCTTGGTAGTTATATAGATGACTTGGTTGGAGTTGATTCAACCCAAAACTCTATTTATTGCTATAATGATGGAGTTGATAGTGACTTTTTCGCTAGTGTAAATTATGGAGCAAATCCTCCAGCAATTTTTGTGTCATTTGTTCAAGGGCCACCTATTTATATAGCTGGAGAGACATATTCTGATGAGAATGGAAATGGAATATTTGATCCTAAAATTGATACACCAATTAAAACAGCTGTGAATAGAAAGGGAGAACTTCTTGGAATCGAGGAATACCCAGGCGCAAAAAACAATGGAATTACAGCAGGCCTCCACTATCTGAGTGGTAATATATATTTGGATGATTGGGATGATGAGAATATTCTTCGTAATTATATGTTAGGGTATAATATGTTTGGAAATTTAATTAAGCCATGTACTTGGAATTTTGGTGAAGTTTTTGTCGATGATTGTATTTCAGTTAATCCAAGGTTAATGTATTCTGGTGATCCAGTTTCGCAGAATGGTTGGATAAATACTAAGCCATTTGACCAAAGACAATTAGGTTCAACTGGACCATTTAGTTTAATAAAAGGGAAACCAATAGAGATGATAGTTGCATATATTATTGGGAGAGGCACTGATGCATTAAACTCAATAACTGAAGCTCGTAGAATAACAAATGATGTAATAGGTTTTTATAATACAAACTTTAGCTACGTTCCAGTTGGAGTTAGAGAGAATCCACAAACTCAACTGCCAACAGAATATAGTTTGTCTCAAAATTATCCAAATCCGTTTAACCCAAGTACAACTATTAGATATTCAATTCCCGATAATGAAGTCATTGCGAGTGGAGCGAAGCAATCTCACAAGATTGCCACGTCGTCCGATGAAGCATGGACTCCTCGCAATGACAATTTAAATGTAACTTTAAAAATATACGACATACTCGGACGTGAAGTTATAACACTTGTAAACAAGCAACAAAAGGCTGGAAGTTATGAAGTAGAGTTTAATGCAAGTCATTTAACATCTGGAATATATTTCTACAGATTACAATCTGCTAACTATATTGAAACGAAAAAATTAATGCTAATAAAATAGAGCTACAATTATTGCGTAATTATTCTAAAGTGAAGGTAACTCTAAATGAAGTTCCAATATTCTTTTTGCTTTTCACAGAAATCTTAGCATTATTTAAATCGCAATATTTATTAACGAGGGCAAGACCAAGGCCATTTCCGTCAAATTTTCTTGTATACCCTTGCTCTTCTTGCGAGAATGGATTAAATAGACTTGGCAAGTATTTTTCAGAGATACCTATTCCAGTATCCTCTACCTCAAAAAATAGATTGTTTTTTTCATCCCGATCAACAATAAGATCCACATTCCCTTCAATAGTATATTTCAAAGCGTTGTTTAGTAAGTTTTCAAGAATTTGAATTATACAATATTTATCTGCATAAACATCTGTGTTTTTAGTATTTACATATTTTTTAAAGCTTAATCCCTTTGTTTTTCCTTTTAATTCGTATTCCTGGAATAAGCTGTTTATAGGTTCGAGAACATTAAATTTTTCGGGAACTATTTTCAGAACGCCAGTTTGTACTTGCGACATATTTAAAATAGAATCGATTGTGCGTATTAAACGTTCTCCTGCTCCATCAATAAGTTGAAAAGACTCTTTGTAATCTTCAGGAAGACTAGAACCTAACTCAGATTCTAATAGATTTGTAAAACTTAAAATTGTATGAACAGGAGTTCTTATCTCATGTGACATCTGAGCAAGAAATTCGGTCTTTAATTTATCAGCATGAACAGCTTCCTCTTGTGCCAATATCAGAGCGTCTTCATTTTTTTTCCTATCTGTTATATCTCTAACAATAGCTATGCAATAGTATTCGTTGTTAAATTCACTAGTGTCAAAATTTATTTCTACAGGTATTATTTTACCACAATTATTTTTAATATTTGTAGAAACAGATATTGAATTACTTTTTTTAAGATCTTTAATAGATTCTATCCAAAATCTAAGACGGGTAGAAACCTCAGCATCGAGAAAATCAAATATAGATTTTTGCAGTATATCTTCTTCTGGTAAGCATAATAGGTTTACTACCGAGACATTAACTTCGTTTATTTGAGCTGATGGTAATTGTAAAATAAATAACGAATCGCTAATTTTATCAATTAGAACTCTAAATTTTTCAAGTTCGCCAAGCCTATTTTGTAGCTGAGGATAAAAACTTTTACGACTCGATTTATTACCTAATCCTATTACCCTTGATCTTTTTTCTTCCCACGATGGACTATTCTCAAAGGGCTTCTTCATAGATTACCTCAATATCTCTAGCATTTGGCATTCTTGGATTTGTTACAATGCACGCATCATTCATAGCCTTTTTTGCCAATGCACTAATATCCGAGCTTTTTACTCCTCTACTTCCTAAAGCATTTTTTATTCCAACATGATCTCTAAACTTCGCAATTTCGGTTACAATTTTTTCTCGTATTTCTTTTCCATTTAATCCCTTTATTGGAATGCCCATAAGTTCACAGATTTTTGAAAATCTTTCCGGAGAACTATCGTAATTAAAATTCATTACATGATTAAGTAGTAATGCATTACATTCACCATGTGGTAAATCGAGAAAACCTCCTAAACTGTGTGCCATTGCATGAACAATTCCTAGGCTAGCATTAGAAAAAGCAATTCCAGCTTGTAAACTTCCAAACATAATTTCAGCTCTATAATCTAGATTTTTAGGTTCCAAAATAGATTGAGAAAGGTTTTTTGAAATTATCTCTATAGCTTTTATAGCATGCATATCAGTATACTGAGAGTTAGCATTAGAAACAAAAGCCTCAATTGCATGAACTAGTGCATCAACACCTGTACAAGCTGTTAAATAACTATCCATAGTTGTTAAAGTTCTTGGATCAATTAATGCAACATCAGGAACAACAGCTTTACTTATAATTGCAATTTTTACTCTCTCAGAAACATTATTAATAATACAAAATTGTGAAACATCAGCCGAGGTACCACCAGTTGTTGGAATACAAATAAGGGGTGGTATTGGTAAATCTACTTCATCAACTCCTTCAAATAACAAAATGTTTTTTTTATTTGAAGATACTATTCCAATTCCTTTTGCACAATCCATAGGGCTTCCGCCACCTACAGCAATAATTACATTACATCTAGTCGATTTATACAATTCCGCTCCCTCCATTACTTCTGAATCTTTGGGATTTGGAGAAACATTATCATAAACTTGATATGTTATATTGTATTCATTTAGACTTTCAATTACTCTCTCTGTCCATCCAGCTTCTATAACTCCAGGATCAGTTACTATTAATACTTTGCGAGCTCCATAATTGGTTGCATATTGACCAGCCATTGATAGGGCATCGACACCAAAAATAAACTCTGGGATTAAAAATTTTCTTAAACTATATTTTGAATCTATACTCATTAATAATTTTCCTAAGAAAATGCATGTTTTTTAATAAACTATCTATTACTAAACATTTAGTCTACAAAAATATCAGTAAATTGTAAAGTTAATAGTGGATTATGTAAAAGGATACTTTTTACTAATCTTAATTTTACTTTGTGAAAACAGTAAATAAAGGAGAGTATTTTAAGCACTTAAGATGTTTTTTTTTACGTTAAATAGATTTTAATTTCTGAGAATAGAACTTTTAGATACAAAGCTAGTTTTAATAGAATTTACTACGCAATTTTTTTTATTATACTAATAGTTTATTGTTTTTTAATAAAATATTTTAGTATATTTTTATACCTTACTAAAGGGTTTATCATTGGTTATCATCTTACGAACAAAAATAAATTATTAAATTGCGATTAAGTATGATAGGGTATTGTACTAGCGCATTTCAATCATAATAGGGAGTTCATATGAGACAGATTAAATTTATTTCATCATTATTATTCTTATTTTTCTTTATTTCTTGTACAGAGAGTAGCAACCCAATTGAAAGTCCAGCTGAACAAAGAGTTGACAGAAAAGGCCTAAACCAAGTGACAGGTGGTGGGCCAACACTTACCATAAGTACCCTAACAAACTCGACAACTGTAGCGGTTGTAGATTCTCATACTGTGACCCTCTCTGACATAATGACTATAGGTGGAGGAGTTGATCCAATGACTTGGCATGTTTATTCAACTCATGACTTTGGTAGAGTTGGAGGTGGGACTTGGGAATATAGAATTTATCTAGATTCAACACTTTATGCTTGGCGAATTGCAAATTATTCCGGTACTATTAGTGATGGTAATGATGTTTCACTGTATTTCACAGCAACTATTGGAGATGATATATACATAGAGATTACTGGGTCTAATCCAAATATGGGCGAGAATCTATTTGGTTACTTATATCTAGATTAAGGTATTAAAAGCTAATTGAAATATCTAAATAAGTCTTCAAATATTTGGGGACTTATTTAATTAAATGAATACCATCCTATTAAGCCTCATTGCAAAATAAATTGTTTTTTAATAAAGTTTATAGTATTATACAACTAACTAAATAATTATTTTTAAAATAGACAGAGAATGTTATGAAAAAACAAATTATTATTTTTACAATTCTATTGTTAGGATCTGCATCAGTATTTGCTCAATTGAGTAGTGAATCTTCTTTCAACAGAAGTAGTCAAGATTTAGCTGACTCATTGCGTCCATGGCTAGAAGGTGGTGTACGTTCTGTTCATGTTGGTGGTGATCTTGATGGTGATGGAAAACAGGAAATACTTGCAACAGATTATTCTAATGGCGGTAGAGTTCATGTGCTAGAATATGTTAGTGATGGAGTTCTAGAATTAGTTTGGTCGTCACCAGTTGATTTAGAGAGAGCAAATGCTAGTACGCCTCGTTGGGTTCAAACAGGTGATTTAGATAATGATGGAAATCAAGAAATTATTTTTACGGTTGGAGGTACTTCTACTGGTAATTTAATGATATTTGAAAATGTTGGAGATAATGATTTTGGTACAGCTCCAATTATTGACTTCCCAGCTGATATTATGACTGGTAATGGTTTTGGTGCTTTTAGAATGAATAGAGAGCGTGGAACAGTATACGATTTTGATGGAGATGGTCAGGATGAACTAATTATGGTTAATAATGATCAAAATGTGTACATCCTTAGCATTACTGGAAATGCACCAGGTTTTGCATCGTGGGTTGTAGAAGGTGGTGATCCAGTTTCTGCTGCTACAAGTTCAATATCAAAGGGTTCTTTTTGGCATTCTGTTCCTGCAGATATTGATGGCGATGGAATAATGGAAATAGTAAACCATACTTGGAATAATTATGGAATGTTTTCAATTGATCCAAATGGACCAAATAGCTACACGTATCCTACAACTCCAAATCCTGATGGTGGAGTAGAAGGACCAGCATACTATGAGTTTTTTGCAGCACGTGGAATAGATGGTGTTGCTCTAATGGGTATTGCGGTTGCAGATGTAGATGGTGATGGTAAAGATGAAATTGCAGGTTCAATTTATCCGGACTACAATGTTACCTTAATTAGTCAACCTCAAGGTGCAGATGGTGTTTATATTTGGGATGATTCTTTAAAATTTTCAGTTCTAAAAACTATTGAAGATATTAGTCTTCGTGGTAGTTCTGGTGAAGTATGGGGTTGTTATGGAATGGATCTCAATCAGAATGGAAGAGAAGAAATTTTGATGGGAGGATTTTACGGTGAAAATATTATTGCAATTGAATATAAAGGTACTGGTGATATTCTTGATGGTGCAAATTATGATGTTTCTGTTTATTATGAAGGTGAGAGTAAAGCCAATACTGACTGGGAACAAATAACCATAAGTGACTCTGCAGGAACTATTGATACTTCATATTCAATGAATGCATGGGAAAGCCAAAGTGTTATGAAAATGTCACAAGGTGATTTTATTGGTCAAGATGGAATAGATGAGTTAGTAGTAGCGTATCAAGGTGGTCGTAGTGGAAATTCATTTTATGACTCAATTAAGGTTGTTAGTAGAAATTGGAACGGCTCTAATTGGGATGAAACAGAAGAAATGGTATATAATGATAGGAATATTCAAATAAGAGTTTTACAGTATACTGGTACAACTGGTGTAATGAAGAATTTAAATATCGTAACTCCAAGTAATTATACATTGGAACAAAATTATCCAAATCCATTTAACCCAACTACTAATATTCAATTCTCTCTTCCAATATCTAAAAAGATAACAATTAAAGTTTATGATATGATTGGAAATGAAGTGAAAACTTTAATTAACAATGAAGACTTTGAAAAAGGTAGTTTCGAGGCAACTTGGGATGGAACAAATAACTTTGGTAGCAAAGTAGCAAGTGGTAATTACATTGCAACAATGAAATTTGGTAATTTCAATAAATCAATTAAAATGCAATTGCTGAAATAGTGATTAGTGTTTAACGATTAACGTTTAATCTTAAAAGCCCAATTCAATCTAATTGAATTGGGCTTTTTGCTTTTAAAATTTACTGTCATATCGAAATGAGCGTCTTTTGCGATTGAGATATCTTTCGTAATTTATGAGATTTCTCAATCGTTCCGATTAAAAACCAATCGAAACTCATTTCGAAATGACATATTTTCACTTCTCACTTCTCACTTCTCACTTTTTTTATAATACTCTTTTCTTAAAATTCCCATTACATAAAAATCGACATATTTATTATTGTGATACATTGCTTCTCTTAGAGTTCCCTCAATTACAAAGCCAGCCTTTTCGTATGCTTTAACACCCTTGATATTATCTTTAGAAACATGGAGTTGAATTCGATTGAGATTTAAAATATCAAACGAATATTTTAGAACTAATTTGGTAGCTTCCTTTCCAAATCCCTTTGACCAAAAATCTGGATCATAAATTGAAATGAAAAATAATGCAGCTCGACTAATGGAATCTATTCTAAAAAGTCCGGTAATTCCAATGGGGATGTCACTGCTTTTTTCGCAGATTGTGAAAAGAATATTCTCTTTCTTTTTAATCCAGTTATCCATTTCATCTGTAACTTGAAATTTTGTCATTGGAGAAAATAGAAAAAGAGTTTCTCTTACCTCCTCACTATTTTTACCAAAATGGAATAGGGATAAATCTTTTTCATTATCATATGGACGTAGATAAATCTTTTCACTTTCAATAAACACAACTCGATTTTTCATAACTATAATTCTCTTAGTAAATGGCTAAAAGTTCAGACGATTCAACTACAAATTTACAGAATAACTCCTAAAAAATATTTCAATATATATTTAAAACTAGATTGTTTGAATAAGACATGTAGAGTGATTTTTGTATAAAAATACAAAAATATTCCCTTTTCTTAAAAATAAATATTGATAGTTTAGAGATAATAAAATATATTGGTTATTACAAATGATGAAATAACTGGCTTCGAATTTAGCCCGTATTTAGATATAATTTCAATGTTAGAACTAATAAATCATTTTAATATATAGTGTGCTTGTAAAAACAGACACTATTATTTAGTTTTTATTAATAATTTGCAGCAATATGGAAGCACTTAATAAATATCAGTGTTGCAAATTAATTTACGACAAGATTTTACAGTAATAATAATAAGTTGAGTAACAATGTTTATAAGCGGTTCAACAAAGTTAATTAAAAATCTTAACCAGCAACATATTCTAAATCTTGTTAGAATTAATCCAGGTATTTCTGCTACGCGTCTTAAAACAAAAACACATCTCCAAATGTCAACGGTTCTCTACACATTAAGAGTATTGAAAGATAAGGGAATTGTAAAAGAATTAGGTTATGGAAGCTCAACTGTTCAAGGTGGAAAACCACCTATATTGTGGGATCTTGAATCTAATTATGGCTTGATTTTTGGCATTGAATTATTATCCAGAGAAGCAAGACTTGTATTATTAAATATTAAGGGAGAAATTAAATATCAAAATATATTTCCAATTAAGGTCTCTTCCAATCCAATCAACATCGCAGATCAAATAAAAGCAATAGTCACTACTGCTATAGAAAAATCTAAAATCTCAAAGACTAGAATCTTAGGCTTAGGAGTTGGTATTCCTGGAACTATCGATAATGAAAATGGAATTATTAATTATTCATATTCATTCGATTTTCATAATGTAAAGTTCAGGCAACTATTATCTGAATACTTTCCATTTACAGTTGAAATTGATAATGATGCTAATGTTGGCGTTTTGGGTGTGAAGTGGTTAAATAAAAATGAGTACATGACACGGCATATTCTTTATTTAAGTATTAATATGAATTATCCAGGTATGGGAGCAGGATTTCTCTTCGACCATAATATTTATAGAGGAATTAGTTGTGCTGCTGGTGAAATTAAAAGCTTTATTCCAAAAACAGTTTGGAATAGAATAGTAAATAAAACCTTAACTAAATTCGGCGATAATTGTTTTGCATGTCATAATATTAAAGATGGAAATTCGGTCACATTAGCTGATGTAGATAAACAAGCAAAATTGGGTGATTTAACATCAATTTTTGTATTAAAGGAAGTTGCAAAAGAATTAGGAAATAAAATAGTAGAGTTAATTAATCTTCTAAATCCTGAAGTAGTGGTGATAGGTGGTGACATTTATGATGCTGAGGAGTTTTTTGCTCCTATTATGAGAGATAGAGTTAACAAGAAAGTAATATCAGAAGTTGTGCAAGATACTAAGATAAAGTTTTCTCCATTTGGTGTTTATAGTGGAGCCATTGGCGGATGTGCATTAATTCTAAAAAAATACTTTTTTGATAAAGAGTTTGAAATATAAATAATTCCCTTTGAGCATAGTAGTTATTGCTTAATGGAGAATTGAAATTAATAAGTAAATTTAACAAATGAAGTACACAATGGAGGTTGTATGATCAAAAAATTACTTTTTACAATTCCTTTATTACTTCTTTTTGTAGTATCTAATTATGCTGGTACAACTGGAAAGATTTCAGGTACGGTAACAGATGCACAAACAGGAGAGTCACTACCAGGCATAAATATTATGGTGGAAGGAACAACTATGGGAGCAGCGTCAGATATTAATGGGTATTTTCTTATTAATAATATTCCACCCGGTAAATATTCTGTAATAGTTTCTGGAGTTGGGTTTCAAAAGAAAAAGTTTACAGATGTTCAAGTCTCTGCAGATTTTACAACATCCTTAGATTTTGAAATGTCAACCGAATCAGTAGAAATGGGAACTGTTGTTGTACAAGCCAAAACTCCTATGGTTCGTAGGGATTTAACATCTTCACATACGCAGGTTGATGCAAAGACTATTAAATCATTGCCTGTTGAAAATATTAAAGATGTGTTAACCCTTCAAGCAGGTATTACAGAAGGGGCTGGCGGAGCAATTCACATAAGAGGTGGACGTGCAAACGAAACTGCTTATAGTGTTAACGGAATGTCGATATCAAACCCTTACGACAACAGTCAAACAGTAAATATTGCAACCAATGCGGTGCAGGAGCTTTCAGTTGTTAGTGGTACTTTTAATGCTGAGTATGGTAATGCACTTAGTGGAATTGTAAACACAATAACAAAAGAAGGTGGCAATGATTTTAATGGAAGTGTTTCGTTTTATGCTGGAGATCATCTAAGTAATAGAACGGAAACCTTTTATAATATTGACGATTTCGATCCTCTCAATAGTACAACCACCGAGTTTACTGTCTCTGGTCCAATAATTAGCAATAAAGTTAACTTCTTCTTATCTGGTAGATATGGGAATTCTAATGGTTATTTATATGGTATTAGACAGCATATTGTAACTGACTCAGTATTGAAAAATCCACTTGATCCAAATGATATAACAATTATATCAAATGGTGATGATGAAATAGTACCTATGAGTAGTGGATGGAATTATACAACTACTGGTAAATTAACTTTCAGACCACTTACTACTTTTAAAATTAATTTGGATTTAATTTATTCTAAAAATCAATCCACATATTACGATCATAACTTAAAATATAACCCTGATGCTAATAATTCGCGAAGAGGTTGGGGATTCTTAAGTATGATTGAAATTAATCATGCTTTAAGCAATTCAACTTTTTATACATTCCGAGCATCCT
This sequence comes from uncultured Melioribacteraceae bacterium, assembly GCA_965370315.1. GTDB lineage: Bacteria > Bacteroidota > Ignavibacteria > Ignavibacteriales > Melioribacteraceae > 1-14-2-50-31-20. The sequence continues at coordinate 26,165 of CBDUTO010000014.1, read as the reverse complement.
ATAATATTGATGATTATCAAAGATATTTATATGGCTTAGTTGATGCAGAAGGAAACTCTGTAGATTATCATGCTGGTATGAGTTTAGACGGTTTATATGCAGATCAACGCTATCAACCAGATTATAAATCAACAGTTAGTTCAACACCAATATCCTTTAGTGAAGGTGGTACTTACCAAAATGGTGGACAGTCACATTTTTATCAGCGTACAAAAATATTTGGTGCTAAGTTCGATATGACAAGCCAGCTAAGCAAAGAGCATGAAGTTAAGTTTGGCGCACAGTTTAGAACTTATGATGTTGCTATGAGTAGTTTCTCTATTCTACGTGATTCAACCACATATACAGATGCAATAATTGCTCCTGAAAACTCAAGCAGTAATAATAAATACAATAAGTTCCCAATTGAGCTTTCAGCATATATACAAGATAAAATGGAGTTCGAATCATTAGTTTTAAATGTTGGTTTGCGTTACGATTATTTTAATTCAAAATCACAATATTCTACTGATGTATTTTTACCTACTCCTAATGATCCAATTGTTCCTGATTATAAAAAGGAAGGGTTGTTAGCAGATGCAGAAGCGAAACATCAATTCAGTCCACGTCTCGGTGTCTCATTTCCAATAACTGACGAAGGAATTATTCACTTTTCTTACGGACATTTTTATCAGCTTCCATCTTTGTCCTATCTTTTCACAAATCCAGATTTTAAATACTCCATTGGTGCACCAACTTATGGTAACGCAAATCTAAATCCAGAAAGAACAATTACATACGAGGTTGGCTTGCAACAAGCACTTGCCGAGAATATGGCTTTTAATGTTACTGGATATTATAAAGATGTGAGAGATTTGTTAGCAAAACAGCAAATTAGAATAAGTGGATCTCAAACATATTATACTTATGTGAATAAGGATTATGGTAATATCAAAGGTGTCGTCTTTTCATTTACAAAACGAAGAACAAATGACGATATGTGGGGCTTCACATTAGATTATACTTATCAAGTTGGTGAAGGTAATGATGTTACATCTGATGCATTCTTCCTCGATTTATCTTCAGGCAGACAATCAGAGAAGATTCCTGTATTATTGGATTGGGATAAATCACATCAGCTTAACACAACATTTAGTGTTGGAGATGTAGGAAATTGGAATGCTACTTTAATAGGAAAGTATGCAACTGGTTTACCATATACCCCATTACTATATGATAAACAAGTCCTCTTAGAAAGAAATGCTGATAGAAGACCTACTTATTTTAATTTCGATTTACTAGCAGAAAAAATATTTAGAGTAGGTAAATTTGACATAGTTGTTTTTCTAAAAGTATATAATTTGTTTGACCAATTAAATGAAAACTCAGTTTATTCATCCACTGGACGTTCAACATATACTTTAGATGCTGATAGAGCAGATGCGCTGGAAACAGATAGAATTGCTGAAAGGGTTGAAGGGGCACATACATCGGGAGATTATTACAATAGACCGGATTACTACAGATCTCCACGTGAAATGCGTGTTGGTGTAACTTTAGAATTTTGATGAAAGATGGAGAAAAGAATGTTAAATAAAAATCGATTTAAATATCTATCAACAATACTACTCTTCTTTTTTGTGGGGTCACTATTTGCGCAAACTGTTGATGAGAAAAGAGAAAGAGAACATAGTGCTGTAAAAGAGTTGCTTTCAAAAATGATGCAACAAAAAGGAATAGCACCTAGTGAGAGTGATGGAAAATATGCTAAACCATATGATAATGATAATATTTTTCAAAAAGTAAATGGTCAAGCTGATAGAAAATCATATTTTATGAATGGGAATAAAATTAGCACCGATATATTTAACTATGGTGGTATTGCTCCTGGTTTTGGCTTGATAAGAGGTGTAAATAATTTTGTTTGGAGAGATCAATCATACGTCTTCTCGTTTTGTCCTATTGTAGGTGCTGAGGTTATTGATAGGGAAGGAAAAGTGATACATATTATTTCTGATGGATTGAATGATTATTCAAGTCCAATGCTTCAAGAAGTAAATCCAACTGGAGATACACTATGGCAGTTTCAACCACTACCTGGATATGCAGAACCTGATCAACCATATATGGCTTCAAATCCTGCTAATGATGATGATGGAGATGGAAAGCCAGATAGTTGGCCTCGAGAATGGTATAACCCAACACTTGGTAAATATGTTTGGCCTGGATTTTTATCTCAAGATGCTTCTAATGCTGATCTCGAAGTTTTTTGGGCTATGGATGATAGAGATAATACAGAGTTTAGCTACTTTCCATTTGAAGATGATATTACAAGGAAAGGAATTGGGGTGCAAGTTGATGGTAGAGCATTTCAATGGAGTAATGCACTTGCTGAAAATACAATATTCTTTGTTTATTCAATAACAAACGTAAGTGATAAAGATTTAGACTCAGTCTTTTTCGGAATTTATGGAGATCCAGATCTTGGTGGGGGCTCTCCAGAAAATAAAGATGATAATGGTTATTTTATTCCGCCATATTCATTAGACTCAGTTGATGTTTCAAATATTCCAGTTTATGCACGTAGTATGGTTTACTTTTTTGACCCTGATATGAAAGGTGATTTTGGGTTACCCCTAGGATACTTAGGTTGTAAGTTCTTAGAGAGTCCAGGTAATTCTGATAATGGCATTGATGATGATGGCGATGGAATGATAGATGAAAGCCAAGAAGATGGAATAGACAACGATGGTGATTGGGACCCTGATTTACATGATCTTGGTATTGATGGTATTGCGGATACATTTGATGAAGGTGAAGGAGATGGATTTCCAACAGCAGGAGTTCAACTAGCAAATGGTTCTTTACATGCGCTATATCCTGGGGAACCTAACTTTGAATTTACAGATTTAGATGAATCTGATCAGATTGGGTTAACAAGTTTTAACAGCTGGTCATGGAGTCAGGATAAAATATCTGATGATGAATCTATGTGGAACCGCTCTATTCCAGGAAACTTTGGAGCTATTCAACAAAATACAGATTTAGTTTTTATTTTTGGCTCGGGTTATATATCACTTAAAGCAGGTGAAACAAAAAGAATATCTATGGCACTTTTATTAGGTCAAAGTTTGGGTGATTTATTACTTAGTGCTGAAACAGTTCAAAGAATTTATAATCAGAATTATCAATTCTTCAAACCTCCAAATACACCAACTGTAAATGCTGTACCTGGTGATAAAAAGGTTACACTTTATTGGGATACATTTGCTGAAGAGTCTGATGACCCAATAACTGGAAAGGATTTTGAAGGATATGTTATTTACAGAAGTATAGATCCAAGTTTTAACGATATCCAAACAATTACTGATGGGAAAGGATCATATTTCTTAAATAAGCCATTACAAACAATTGAGGGATTTGATGCTAAGTGGGATTTGGATAATGACTGGGAAGGATATCATCCAGTGCAGTACCAGGGAAGAGGATTGCATTATAACCTTGGTAACAATAGTGGTTTAGTACATTCATTTGTTGATTCGAATAATGTAATTAACGGACAGACGTATTATTATGCGGTTGTTGCTTATGATCATGGTGATTCTATTGGAATATCTCCAACAGAAACAACAAAAAAGATAACAGAAGATCCAATAACCAGTGTGTTTTCATTTGATAAAAACACTGTAATGGTTGTGCCTGGTCCAAGAACTAGTGGATACATTGAGCCATTCGTAAATAAAGATAATCTTGTTCACTTTGCTGGATATGGTACAGGTTCTGTTCATTTTAATACAATGGATGATTTAGCTATTGAAGAAGCCGGGAATTACAGATTACAATTTTCTGATTCAATAAACACAGGTACTGGAAAAATTGAGACAAAGAATTATTCTGTAATTAATTTATCATTAATTACAGAAGAAGCCATTTTGTATGATACAAACTTTACTCAACTTGCGAATACAGGTATTGCAAAGGATGGGTCATTTATAGTATCTGATGATCCAATTGCTGTTACTCCATATATTGAAGGAGTTGATTACATTGTAAACTATGCAAGAGGGACAATAAGAAGAACAGGTATTAGTAGTGTGCCAGTAGAAACTACTGTTTATGTTTCATATCACTATTTTCCTGTGTATCAAAGCATTGCCTTGAATGGTGAAGATTCTAACCCAGTGTTTAATGGAATTCAGGTAGTTGTTCAGGATGAAGAAGCTGTTAAGTGGAATGAACAGAATAGTGGTTGGTTAGAAGGAAGTAAAACTAATCTTCCGTTTATTCTTGGTAAACCAAAATTAAGTTTGACACAAGAATTTTATCCAGGAGATTATGAAATTAAATTTGCATCAACTAATATTGATTCAGCAATCACGGGATCAGGAAAAATACCCGTTAATTATTCTGTGAAAGAAATTTCAGCAGGTGTGCCAATTCCAATAATTACCTATTTAGGAGAGACTAATATAAATGGACAATGGGATCCAGGTGAAGAAATTGTGTTATTTAATCCTTATTCAACAGGAACAATTAAAGATACTATTTCATGGGGAGTAATTATTTATACTAATTATGAAGACTCAACAATTACTGATATAATTCCTACAGATGGCGATGTGCTTTTCTTTAGTACATTTAAACCATATACTAAGAAAGACAAATTTGCCATTGAAACAATTGGCTCAGATATTAGCAATAGTAAAGCCTCAGCTGGATTAGATAATATATATGTGGTTCCAAATCCTTATGTGGGTTATAACGAATTAGAGCCAACAAATAAATTGCCTGGACAAACACGGGGAGAGAGACGAATTTATTTTGAAAATCTTCCGTCCAGATGTACAATTAGAATATTCACTCTTTCTGGAGATCCAGTAAAAGTTTTAGAACATGATGTATTGAAAGAAAACGGACGTGAAAATTGGAATCTACTAAATGAAGATGGATTTAGTGTTTCATATGGTGTTTATATTGCACATATAGATGCACCAGAAGTAGGTGAAAAAATTATAAAATTTGCCATAATTAAATAAATGATTTTGTTAGGAGAGAAAAATGAAACGAAATAAAATAATACTGTTTATTCTTCTTGTGGCAACAATGCAAATATTTGCACAAGATATTTCTAAGTCTGGAATTACAGCCGCGCAGTTTTTGAAAATTGGAATAGGCTCTAGAGCAATAGGAATGGGAGGAGCTTTCACAGCAACTGCGAGTGATATGTCAGCAATATACTGGAATCCTGCAGGTGTTGCTACAAGCAATACAAACCAAGTCTATTTTAGCCATACAGATTGGGTTGCAGATGTATCAAATGATTTTGCAGCTATAGCCAGTTATATTCCAGGATTAGGAACCATTGGAGCATTTATAATTGTTTCTAAATCTATTGATGGAGAGGTGGTTAGAACAATATCACAACCAGAAGGAACAGGTGAGTTGTTTGATGCAGGTGGAGTTTCAATTGGTTTAACTTACGCTAAAAGTTTGACTGACCATTTTTCAATTGGGTTTAATGCAAAATATATCCAGGAAAGTATATGGCATATGAAAGCCGAAGGCTTTGCAATGGATATTGGTATTTTATACAAAATTGATGTGCTAAATGAACTCCGTATTGCAGCTAGTGTTGCAAACTTTGGAACTAAAATGGAATTAGAAGGAAGAGATATTTTAGAAATTAAATCAGTTGGAGAAGGAAGCCAAGGAAATTTAATTAATACTGAAATTGAATTAGGTAAATATGACTTACCTCTTCTATTCAGAGTTGGGGTTGCAGCCGATTTAATTAAGTCTCGTACATTTAGATTTACAGCTGCTATAGATGCAATACATCCTAATGATCATACAGAGTACCTAAATTTAGGTAGTGAGTTTGCTTGGAATGAAATTCTATTCGCTCGGGTTGGTTATAAATCTTTGCTTGAATTAGATTCTGAACAAGGACTTACTCTCGGTGTTGGTTTAGACTACAGATTGGTTAATGTTGTTAATGTGGTAATTGATTACGCCTATCAAGACTTTGGACGCTTAAAAAATGTTCATTATCTATCACTTGGATTTAAGTTTTAGAAAATTGATTAAAAGTGTTAATGAATAACAAGTTGAGGTAGAAATTTTTAAGCACAGATTAGTAATCTGTGCTTAACTAAAATAATTTTTAAAACAAGGAGTAAGGTTAAGAGAAAAAAAGCAACTAGTTAGTATCTCTAATCTTATAATAAAAAGATGAAGCGATTATTAATACTACCATTAACAATATTGTTAACCTATTGCTCAAGTACTGAGCTAACACAAACTCAAAAAGAAATTCCAGAAGTAAATAGAATTGAAGAATTAAAAACTCAATTTGCAAAAAGAGAATTTAGTTTCGTAATACCAACTGGAAGTAGAATAGATAGCATAGATATTAATGAAGCCGATCAAATTCTAAAAATTGAGACCAGTAAACATTTTGCATTTCGCCCATTCAGAGAATCGGATATTGGGAATATTAAGAGTGAAATAAGAACATTTCTCAATCCCGAATATTTTAATTATACTATGGAAGTATATTCACTTGGAATGCCCATAGAAGAACTTGTACCAAATTATTATATAGAAAATAAAAGAGACATTGATTCTAGTAGAATTCCGAGTATAAAAAACATTAAGCAACTTATTACCAATGATAATAGGGGCTACGAAATATCCAATGGATTAAATGGGAAGCACATAGCATTGTGGCATAGTCACGGTTGGTATTATAATCATAAATTAAAAAGGTGGATGTGGCAACGTGCAAGACTATTCACCGCAGTTGAAGATTTAGGACCATTTACTTTTACAGTCCCATATATAATCCCCATGTTAGAAAATGCCGGTGCAAATGTTTTTGTCCCGAGGGAAAGAGATGTTCAGAAAAATGAAGTTGTAGTTGATAATAATGGCTCAAGTGATGGTGAGTATGTTGAATCTGGAAGATGGATTGATGTTGATTCTACAGGGTTTTCTATTGGAACACCGCCATATGCAAATAATCTAAATCCCTTTCTACAGGGAAGTTATCGAAAAATAAAATCTTCAGAAGTAGGAAAGGGAAGTGTGAGTTACATTCCTAACTTTAATGATGAAGGCAATTACGCTGTTTACATTTCTTACTTTCATTCAGATGATAATATTACTGATGCAAAATATAGAGTTCATCATCTTGGTGGTATAACAGAGTTTAGTGTTAATCAGCAAATTGGTGGTGAGACTTGGATTTATCTGGGTACCTTCAAGTTTGCAAAAGGAAAAAACAAAAAAAATGGACAAGTAGTTCTTACTAATAAAAGTTCAGAAGAAGGTTTTGTAACAACTGATGCTATTCGCTTTGGCGGTGGAATGGGAATAGTAGAACGAGATGGAACAACTAGCAATCGTCCAAAATTTGTTGAGGGTGCAAGATGCTACTTGCAATATGCCGGAATGCCAGATACTTTGGTTTATGATTTAAATGCAAACCAAAAGGATTACAATGATGATTACCAAAGTCGGGGTGAGTGGGTTAACTATTTAGTTGGTGCCCCATTTGGACCTAATAAAAATAGAGATGCTAAAGGTCTTGGAATTCCAATAGATTTAGCATTATCCTTCCATACAGATGCTGGAATTACTAGGAATGATACAGTTATTGGAACATTATCTATCTATAGTCTTGAGGGTGCTGATGGCTTACAAACTTTTCCAGATGGTGTATCAAGAGTAGCAAACCGCGATTTATCAGATCTTATGCAAACTCAGATTATAAATGATTTACGAGCAAAGTACGACTCTGCTTGGACACGTCGCCAAATATATAATGCAGAATACAGCGAAGCATTTCGTCCTAATGTGCCATCTACACTTCTGGAACTCCTCTCACATCAAAACTTACAAGATGTGAAATTCATGAATGACCCACAATACCGCTTTGATGTATCACGTTCAATATACAAATCAATGTTACGATTTTTATCAGTTCAAAATGGATTTGAGTATGTGGTTCAGCCATTACCTGTTACTCATTTTTCTTCAGTGCTATCAAATAATGGGATTCTTTCTCTAAGTTGGAGGCCGAAAGAAGACCCGATAGAGCCTACTGCAACTACAAAAATGTATAAAGTCTATACTCGCATTAATGATAATGGCTTTGACAATGGAGTAATTGTTAAAGAACCAAGTTATAATGTAAAAAGTATTGAGCCAAATAGTGTATACAGTTTTAAAATAACAGCTATTAATCAAGGTGGTGAAAGTTTCCCATCAGAAATACTCTCTGCATCATGGAATGGAAAAGATGAGAACCCTGTACTTGTAATAAATGGTTTTGATAGAATATCATCTGGAGCAGTAATTGAATCAGAAAATTTTTCGGGATTTGTTGATGCTATTGATGAAGGTGTTCCTGATAAATATGATATAGGATTTGTTGGAGCACAGCATGATTTTACCCCGTGGTCACGATGGAAAACAGATGATATTCCTGGACATGGAGCAAGTTACGCTGATATGGAGGCTACAGTATTTGCTGGTAATACTTTTGATTATCCTTTTATACATGGTGAAGCAATTGCCAATGCTGGACTATCGTTTGCATCTGCAAGTGATGAAGCTGTTGAAGATTCAATAGTTAATTTAAATAACTATACATTTGTTGATTTGATTTATGGTGAAGAAAAAGAGACAGGTTGGCAAACTCCATTTGCAGATTCAGTAAATGGAAAAAGATTCAAGGTCTTTCCTGCAAAAATGAAAATTGCAATATCAGACTACTTAAATGGTGGTGGAAATATATTTGTCTCTGGTGCATATCTTGGAAGTGATATGTTTTACGGTGAACGTAAAGATTCTAATGATGTGAAGTTCTCAACTGATGTATTGAAATATAAACTAGATTCCGATCATGCAGTAAAAGCTGGGAATGTTGATCTAGTAAAGAACAGCATTAAAACGACTATTTCAAAATTAAATTTTAACACTACTTTTAATGAAAAGATTTATCGTGTTGAAGCACCAGATGCTCTTGGCTCAATAAATGGAAGTGAAACATTCGCAAGATATTCAGAGAATATCTATAGTGCTGGTGTTGCCTACAACAATGATTATGGAGTTGTTGTTCTTGGTTTCCCTTTTGAAACAATTACTACAGAAACAGCACGAAATGAATTAATGAAATCCATATTAAAATATTTATCTATAAAATAGTTTATTAGCATGATAATCAAAATCCAAATTTGTAGCATAGATTAGTAATCAGCAAATAGAGATTGGAAAGCCATAACAGAATAAAAATAATGAAGTTAATTAATTGGGATATTCAAATGACAAAGTTGTATCTAGTAGTATACTTATTATTATCAAATCTAATTGTCTCACAAGATTATTCATCAGTCAATAAAATTATTGATGAGTACAAAAGCACAAATTTATTAAAAAATGCTTCATGGTCTGTAACAGCACGGTATCTGGAAAGTGGAAAGGAAATTGTATCACTCAATTCTGAACTCTCTCTAGCTCCTGCCTCTAATATGAAGTTGCTTACTTCGTCCGCAGCCCTTGGATTACTTGGTGAAGAATATAAGTTTGTTACCAAAATTTATCTCGATGGAAAAATTGATAATTACGGAAAACTGAATGGGAATATTTACATTGTCGGAGGTGGTGATCCTACTCTTGGTTATGATCTTGCAAAAGGTTCTTTACCGTTAGATGAACTGATGAATGGTTGGATTAAAGAGATACAGAGTGTAGGGATTACAAGTATAGCTGGAAATATTATTGCCGATGATTTACTACACGATAGAATTCCTATCCCAAGCAACTGGGATTGGATAGATTTGGGAAATTACTATGCTGCTTCATCCTCAGCGTTAACAATAAATAATAATTTGTACTACTTATATTTTAAACCTGCTAAAAGTGTTGGTGATATTGCTGAAGTATTACGAACTAACCCCGTTGTTCCTGGATTAAAATTTACAAATAATATGAGAACTGGAAAAAAAGGATCTGGTGATAATGGTTATATCTTTAACGCACCAAAGCAATACAATGCTATTCTACGTGGAACAATTCCAAAGGGGAAGAAAGAATTTTCAATTAAGGGCTCTATTCCAAATCCACCACTATTTGCAGCTCAGTATCTGAAAAATGAGTTAATAAAAAAAGGAATAGCAGTTGCTGGTAATGCTGAAGTGATTGTTAAGGGCAGAGAGTATGATATTAATGATTTGATTGTTGAGACATATTCCCCTCCATTAAAGGATATTGTATATGTTGTTAATAAACGTAGTGATAATCTTTATACGGAAATGTTGTTACGTGCTATTGGATTAAAAGCAAAAGGTGAAGGTAGCGTTAATAGTGGAGTGGAAGCTGTTGATGAGTTTCTTTCAAAAAATGGAATAGAAACTAACGGACTTCTTATGCATGATGGTTGCGGACTTTCGCGTGCAGATGCTATTACAACAAATTTGATGCTTGATTTGTTATCTATGAATACCAAGAAAAAGTATTATAAATCATTTTTTAATTCACTTGCTGTTGTTGGTGATCCTAACGACATTGGGTTTTTTAAGAATATGGGAAAAGGAACAGCAATTGAAAATAATGCACATATTAAGTCTGGAGTTATCGGAGGTGTGCGTGCTTATTCTGGTTATCTAAAAGATAAAAATGGAAAAACAATTATCTTTTCAATGATTGCAAATAATTTTAATGGAAGTGGGTCAGCTGTATCAAATATTCATAAAAATATTATGATTAAATTAGCTGAAATTGAATAGAAAAAAAACGGTTGAGTTCTATTTGTTTTCGACAAATAATGCTCTTTCTTTTCTTAGTATATTTTAAATGTCATTTCGAAATGAGCTTGTTTTTAGCGATTGAGAAATCTTGTGCTATCCATGAGATTTCTCAAACCAGACAAACTTCGTCTGGATTCGAAATGACAAATTTTTTTTAATAGATTGTTTTGTGTTTTGAAATTCATAATGTATAAATAATAGGAAATAGATTGAAAACAATAAAAGTAGTATGTATAGTGTTACTCTTTGCAGTAACAGTAAATGCTCAACAAAAAATCTACAAAATGAGTAAATCGGAAATCAATACACTACTCACAGAAAAATCAGCAGAAAACTTAACTGTAACTGAACGGATGACTTTCTATTCAGAAATGTTCTTAGGAATGCCATACGGGCTTACCTGCGTTGGTGATGGCCCATATGCTTTATATGACACTAAACCGCAGCTAACATTCGATACAACTAACTGTATGGTCTATTGCGAGGATGTCCTTGCCTTATCTATCTCTGATAGTTACGAGAATTTCTTCAACAATCTCCAACAAATAAGGTATAAAGATGGCATAGTTGGAATGAAGACACGTAACCACTACACAATGGGTGATTGGCTTCCAGAAAATTTGTGGTTACTCCACGATGTTGCAAAAGAAGTTGCTGGTGATAATGCAAAAACATTAACCCGCACAATATCGCATAAAAAATTCTTTGCCGGAAAAGGTATTAAAGATATGCGGTACGTAAAAGATGATAGAACAATGACTGTAAATTATATTCCTTTTGATGCTTTACTGGATGCCAAAAAGAATTTCAAAGATGGAGACATTCTTGCTCTTCTATTCAAAAGCTTGGACAATATATTTTCTGGGCATATGCTAATGGCATACGATACACCAAATGGAAAAGTAATTCGTGAATCGTCATTAGGTAAAGCTACTGTGCTCGATACACCATACGAAGAATGGGTTGCAAATTTTAAGAATTCTAAAAGGTATATTGGCATTGCTTTAATGCGTGTTAACCAAGATATAAATAAAAAAGGAAATATAATTTTACCTTGGGAAGTAAGTAAAATGCGGAATAATAAGTAAAATTACATTTTGTCATTTCGAACTAGCGAATATTTTGTTGGTTTATGTCTTAATGAGCAGTGTTGTCAACTTAGGTATATTGAATTAGTTTAATAGTACCAAATGTGGCTAAAGCCATTTTTACTCTATTATTATTTTGCCTTCGCTTAAAAGCGACGGTAATTACCGTTGCCTTAAGGTAGCGGATTTAAGAAGAACAAAATTTAAAATGGCTTCAGCCACATTTGCTTCTATAATGTTAAGAGTTTTGCTAAAAGTGATTCCTCCCGGACAACCTTTGCAGATTGCTTCGGGTTAAAACTACTGGCAAAGGTGTCAGGTTGTAAGATGTTTTCAAATAACTAAAAATGTAAAAGGATATAAGTAGTATGACTTTACTACCAAAACGACAATTAAATCTTACACAGACTTCTTCTATAATAATAGGACAAGTAATTGGCTCCGGAATTTTTATCAACATTCCAATAGTGGCTGCAATAGCTGGCAATTCTTGGATTGCTGTGTTTATCTGGTTCTTAGGTGGTTTAGTCTGGCTTCCACAAATATTTATTCTTGCAGAAATGGGAACAGCGTATCCTGATCAAGGTGGACCCTATCACTTTATCCACAAAGCAGGCTCACCCTTTTTAGCTTTTATTTATACTTGGACTGCCTTCCTAACCAGCGATACACCAACTCTTACAATTATTGGGTTATTAGCCGCCGATGCATTAAGCTTTTTCTTTCCAAGTTTAGGCTTAGGAATTTATGCTAAAATATTTGCAGCAGTACTAATAGCTGTATTCACAGCTATTCAATATAGAAGCGTGAAAACTGGTGGAAATGTTCAGGTCTTTTTAACTTTTGCAAAACTGTTCCCTCTTTTAGCTGTTGTTGTTATTGGATTTTTCTTTATTGGCGATGGCAACTTATATGTTGAATCTTTATTTAAAACAAATGAAGGTCAACCAATTTCATTAACTATGATTACTGCTGGCGTTGCCGCAACTATTTGGGCTTATGCTGGTTTCTTAAACATACTTTATACTTCTGGCGAAGTTAAAGATCCTACTAAAAATTTGCCAAGAGCTTTAATCGGTTCAGTCCTTTTTGTGATGGCTTCATATATTTTAATTTCAATGTTCACTAGTGCGATAGTGCCATTCCAAGATTTAATTTCTGTGGAAGAAGGAAAATTCATTAATCCTTTCCAATATATTGAAGGGTTTTCTGGAATTGCTGGTGGAGTCTTTGCTGTAGCTGTTTTTGTTTCAATGTTGGGTGTAATGAACTCATCGGTTATTACACAACCTAGATTAGAATATGCAATGGCTAAGGATGGACTATTTTTTAAACGATTTGGTAATTTACATCCAAAGTTTTTAACTCCTTCATTCTCAATTGTCTTTCAATCAATATTTGCTGTAGTATTATTGTTTGGTGATTTAGGCGATTTGCTTGGTTATTTTACATTATCCTATGTTCTGCAAAACACATTAGTTTATGGTTCTATATTTTGGCTACATAAAAAGAAAGATTACAAACCAACATACAAATCTCCAGCTTGGAAAATTATGGGCGGCGTCTCTGTGCTAGTACAACTCTATTTAGCATATGGTGCATTCTTAGCTTTCCCACTCGGCGGTCTGTTAGCATGCTTATCCTTAATATTTACTGGTTTGCCTTTGTATTTCTATTTCAAAAGAGAGAAAGCCAAAGAGATTATCAGTTAATAGAATTCAATAACTTGGATAATGCTATTTCCTTTTTTTTGCTCTTAATCTTACTCTCAAACCCATAAGAAGAGTAAGATTAGGATTAAGAATTAAGAAAAATAAACTCTAGTTTGTTTTCCTTTTCTCTTTCCAATCCTTTACTTTAATTTTAGCCCCTTAGCCCCTTAGCCCCTTAGCCCCTTAGCCTTTCCCCCTTTTCACCTCTTTACCTCTTTACCTCTTTACCTTTTCACCTTTTCACCTTTTCACCTTTTCACCTTTTCACCTTTTCACCTTTTAATTCCCCTCATTCTTGGATATATATATCATTTTAACTAAATTACTCCCAAGAAATGGACTGAGTGGATATTATGGGGTATGATTTGATTTGAAATGTGGTTCTTAAAATTTAAGATTATTAGAACTATTAAATAGATGGATTGTTAGACCGAAATAAAATTGGTATACCAAACTAAAATAATTATTAAATTCAACGCAACAATAACTTATGATTGCTTTACTGAAAAACAGAAGTTTGTTGGAAGAATGATCATTCTGACTAACACTTATGTGGTTGTTGTTTTCTGTCTGGTTTATATAATTAGCAAGATGTATTAACTTTACAATAAATACGAACAGAGGAAAAGATGAATCAAAAATTAAGAAATTTAGTATGTGTATTTTCTATTTTAACAATTTTCTTTGGATGTAAAGAAGACCCTACAGAACCAGAAAACTCAAAGCCAAGTTATTTATTTAAAGCAACATTTACAAATGATTGGTTACCACAAGATGAGCATGCAGTTATTTTTCTTTCGGATAATAATGGCAATATTTTAGCCGATACTATTTGGATAGGGAATGATAGTTTTGAAATGTTTTTAGATGAAAATTTTGATATGAAGTTTGCAATTAATTTAACACATATTAACATTACAACAGTTACTGAAGACAATATTACAACAAATTTAAATATACCTACAGGTTCATCTTGGACTTTTAAAGGCTATCCGTCCGTAGATTATGATAATCCACCATTCTCTGTTGAGATCGACTTTGATAATATTCCAGAATATGAGGACTATTATGTTATTTCATCTAAATGGAATTCAAGAGCTTCAACAAGTGTTTCACTTGATTTTCCATTAGATTTTAATTTTTATGAAAGTCCAATGGATATTTATTTTAAACTGAATACTGTTAATGATGGAGTGAAATATTTATGGTTAAATAATACAACCAATGAAAGTCGGAAAGAAGACCTATCAAATATGAATTCTGCAATATCCAAATCAATTAGTTTGCCAAATAATGTTGGTTATAGAAAATATTTATATGGATTTAGTAATCCAGGTCACAGATACGAGGGTTCTTACAGACTTGATTATGGACGTGATTATAATTCTTCAGTAAACCAAATTAATGTTTCTTATCCAGAACAAACATTCACTGATTATAGAACAAGTATAACGGTTATTGATGAGCTTTATAGCAAAGAATGGTATAGTTCTGTTTATGGAGAGATACCTAATAGTTTTTCTAAAATTGGAGCTATTTTTTATTATGTTAATACGTCAATAGATGATTTTGAAATAACTACATCTGGAGATTATTTACAAACTCTTTCTGTGTGGCATACTGAGAATTATTCTTGTGTTTGGGATGTTTATGGCGACAAAGATGGAACAAAATATAGTTTGCCAAATTTTCCTAATTCAGTATCACAATTATTCAATATTGAAAGAACTTCATTTCAACTTTGGTATGCTGACATCAAAGACTATCCAGAATTGTCTTCATACTCAGAAATAATTAAAACAGTATTCAAATCGGACAAATATTTTTACGATACTGTTAATGAAGTCAGGAGCTATACTGTATACGCTCCAAATGGATTATCTAAGATGCCTATTCAGAAAAAAGAGTCTCGTTATGAACGTCAAGATCCAAATCTATAATCTTTGAATGAAAAAATCTTGTTAACTCCTCCATAAAAGCGACCGCAGTTACATTCGGTGTTTTTGGGGTGGGAGGTGAGGTTTTGTTTTACTAAAGTAGTAAAATATTTTAATATAAATTTTATTGGTTTTAGTGTTGTGCTTGCGTCTCGTAAATTGTTTACTAGGGCGCTTAATCATCAGCCGTTAGGTATTTTGTCATATCTTACATAGTAGTATGATTGACAACTATTTGAAAAAAACAAACTTATTTTAGAAAATTTCAAAACTAATTAAAGGAGTTATTTATGAAATCATTAATTTACTTATTTGTGGTTACTTTAATGTTAAGCGCAGTCATTGTTGCTCAAGATGCAACATCATTCTCTCCGGTTGTAGTTGATGTTAGAAGTATGGGAATGGGAAATACTCAAATATTGTCTTCAACTGGTAGTAATGCACTTTTTTCTAATCCAGCAATTTTATCAACTCTTGATAAAATGCAAATACAATTAGGAGGTCGTGGTTATATGGGTAGCAAAGAGAATGAAGATTGGGATAACTCTTATTATAACATAGAAGCCGGCAATTCATTTCATCCAAAATTAACACATATTTCATTTTCTATGCCTATTAAAATGTCTAATAGTGATCTAAAATTAGCTTTGGCCGGAGGTTATTATAATTATTTCGATTGGAGTGGTAATACGTTTTATGAACAAAGTACTTCTGATTATAAATATGAGAACACAGAAGCAACAAATGGTGGTATTAGTATGATTGCATTAGGTGCGGCATTAAATTTTTCTAAAATTTTTAATGTCGGGCTATCATTTAATACTTCAATATATGCTGATGTTTTAATGGAAGGTGAGGAAATCTATGAGGGAGACAAAGAAACTTATGAAAGGGAAACTATATTTGAAGGTGCATCGTTCTTTACGTTAAGTGCATATGTTACGCCTACTCCCGAATTATCATTAGGTGCTTTCTATAGACCAAGTTTTGATTTAAAAGGAGACAAAAAAAAATATACTAATAATGATGGGGATGTTACTTCTTCAGATATGAATGAAAAATATGAAATACCAACTTTTATGGGTTTGGGCATAGGGTATAAATTTAGTCCATCTATTGTTGTTAATGCAGAATATCAGAATAGACCTTTTGCTGATATAGAGATGAATGGCGAAGATGCTTCTGAATTTATTGATAATGGCCATTCATTTAGGGTTGGTGGCGAAATTAATACTGGCGCAATCCCACTACGTTTTGGGCTCTTTCTAGATGATGTTTTTCAAACTAAAGAAGATAATGATACTGCTCCAACATCGCTACTCGGAGTTACTGCTGGTCTTGGATTTAGCTTAAGTAATAGTTTTATGTTGGATCTAGGATTTATATATAGCTCATACAGCTATGAACGTGAGAGTTTCGACCCTGATACTGGTAGTGAGACACTTTATGAAACAACTTATACGTATTATAATTTTGCACTTAGTATGAAATATTTGTTTAATTAATTTTCCAGTATCTATTGTTAAGTAACATTAGAGAATACACTTAACCAACAACTCAATCTGACTGCCTTTGTGCTTTGTTCTTAAAGTTTTATTGGATTACGGGTTGTTGGTTTTGATAAATATGTTCTTAAAATGTAAACTCTATTGTATTAATAGTATTAACATCATAAAAATCATGCCCAAAAAAAGTTGCAGTTGCTAATAGAAAAAAAGGTTCTACCACAAAAGTTGTGGAATTGTTTATTTAGCAATAAAAAGGTATAAGAATGTTTTCAGAGGAATTTTTCGATTTATTCGATCTTAAAACCACATCCTTTGGTGGTGGTAATGTTCTGTTTGCTATGCCAGAAAATTGTTAACTTAAAAACAATGAGATTATTCAATCTATGAGTGGAAAAGGAAATTGCTATGACAATGCTGTTGCTGAATCATTTTTCCATACACTAAAGACAGAACTTGTTTACTGGAAAAGATATAAAACTAGAGATGATGCTAAATCTAGTGTCTTCCAATATATTGAAGGATTTTATAACAGAAGGAGAAGACACTCATATTTAAATTATTTGTCTCCTTTTGATTTTGAATTATTGTATTTTAAATTAGTGGCTTAACTAAGTGTACAGGTTTTAGGGGGCAGATCACACCTTTTTACCTTTTTATTCCCCTCATTCTTGGATTTACATCTCCTTTTAACTAAGTTACATTTTAAGAAATGGACTGAGTGGCAAAAGGGATAGGGACGCCATTATTTATATTGAAAAACTGCATTTCTTCTTATCACTACTATTAGATATTTAAATAAATTGCTGGATTGTTAGTTTGCAGAAACTGCCGCTCTAATAACTTTAATAGTACTTTTCTCTGCAACTTAATATGTTTCTTTTACATATATCGAAATATGGTGAATAATAACGCGTTTATCTATTTTAACCGATAAATTAAAGGAGGATTTAATGAAATATTATTTTTATTTCTCGCTTGCCCTTTTTTGTTCTACCCATATATTTTCTCAGTGGAATCAAGAGTATTTTATGTCAAATGATGATTATCTCTATTGTGTGAATTTTGTGGATGAAAGCAATGGTTGGATTTCTGGGGGCGATAATTCCAAAGGTTATTTATTTAAAACAGACGATGGAGGCAAAAATTGGATAAAAACTATATTCCCCGACAGTTATGAGTTGGAATCTGTTTGTTTTATTAATCAAAATATTGGATGGGCAGTAGGTGATAGTGGAATAGTTGTTAAAACATTAGATGGTGGAGAAACGTGGGCTCTACAAGAATCTGGAACTCTGGCCTATTTATCCAAGGTATTCTTTATTGATGAAAATAACGGATGGATTTGTTATGGGTTCGAAATTGGGGAGAGCCCTTTTTCAGTTGAACACTTTGGTACTATTCTTCATACCAATGATGGTGGGCAAAATTGGGAAACTCAATTAGAGGTTAGCAATTCTACATTCCGGAGTATTTATTTTATTGATAATAGTATCGGATGGGCTGCTGGTTATAATTTTGGAAATAAAACAGAAATTTATCTAACTGTTGATGGAGGAAGCACATGGGTGCCAAAAGCGGTAGATACTATTTGGCGTTTCTTTTATTCAATTCAATTCACCGATAATTTGGTCGGTTGGCTTGTAGGAGAAAGCGGTATAATAATTAAAACTATTGATGGTGGCAATACATGGTTTGAACAAACCAATGGTTTCTAAGGATATAATTTGAAATCTTGTTGTGCTGTTGATAGTAATAATATATATGCGGTTGGACAATATGGGACAATACTCTATACCTCCGATGGAGGGGAGAATTGGATTGAACAAGATAGTGGAATTGAAAAATCATTAAATTCAATATTTTTCACAAATGATATGGTTGGTTGGGCTGTTGGTGTTGGAACTTGTTTATCAACTAATAATGGGGGAGTTACTTTTATTAAAGAAGAGATTATTGATACACCATCAAAATATTTATTGGCACAAAATTATCCAAATCCATTTAACCCAACAACTAGAATAGAGTTTTCTATTCCATCAGAGAGTAATGTAGAAGTAAAAGTATTTAACACTCTAGGAATGGAAGTAGCAACATTATTAAATGAACATAAACAAGCAGGTACTCATAGTGTAGAATTTAACGCCACTAATCTTTCAAGTGGTATTTACTTTTATAAAATAGTTAGTGGCAATTATACAGACATAAAGAAAATGATTCTCCTTCGCTAAATGCTGCTGCGGAAAGGTATTATTGAGATAAAATAAACTACTTTGTTAAAATAGAGCCAAATGATTAACTTTATTTTTAATGAAAAGAAACAATTTATTTATATTCCCGATAAACGAAATATGTGATAACCGCATATTCTCGGGATAAACGCAATGCATTTATTAGGATGTTAGGTGCAAGCAAAAGAAACAGAGAACCCTAATCAACCATTGAAAAATAAACCTAGATTATGAAAATAGAATTTATTTACATCCAAAGTTTTTAACTCCTTCATTCTCAATTGTTTTTCAATCAATATTTGCTGTAGTATTATTGTTTGGTGATTTACTTGGCTATTTTACGCTCTCATACGTATTGCAAAACACTTTAGTTTATGGGTCAATATTTTGGCTTCATAAAAAGAAAGATTACAAACCCACATACAAATCTCCAGCTTGGAAAATTATGGGCGGTGTCTCTGTAATAGTACAACTTTATTTAGCATACGGTGCATTCCTAGCTTTCCCACTTGGCGGTCTGTTAGCATGCTTATCCTTAATATTTACTGGATTACCATTGTACTTCTATTTCAAAAGAGAGAAAGCCAAAGAGATTATCAGTTAATAAAGTTTAATATTTGTAATTACTCCTAATCTTATTCTATAAAGTAGAGTAAGATTAGGGTATAAATTAAAATAGAAAAACCCCGAAGTTTTTCTATCCCTTTTTCCTTTTCTCTGCAGTTTAAATGGTAGTTGTAATTTTTGAAAGATTCTAACCAAGTCAATTGCAATTCCACAACGTGTGCTTTCGACATTAAACAAAGAAGATAGAAAGAACTTGGTGATGTCTTAGGATAGAAAAGGGGCTTTTGAGATGTTTCTTATATTGAGTATATTGGTTCATTATTTTAATAACTATTTATTATAAGTAAATGAATAAAATATATTATAAATCTTTAGATGACTTACTTCTAGACAAAAATAATCCTAGAATTCACCAAAAAATTTCTGCCAATATTTCTCAAATTGAATTAGCAGTATTTATTTATAATAATTTTGGAATTAGTGATTTAGTTGAATCTATTAAAAAGAATGGATACTTCGCAGTTGAACCTATGGTAGTAATTCCGGAAGGGGATAAATATATTGTTGTTGAAGGGAATAGACGTTTAACTACGATCAAAATATTGTGTCAGGAAGAATATAGAAACAAGGCAATCTCTTTAGGGAGAAGAGAGGATTTTTTAGCCGATAATTCTATAATTGAAAAATTAAACATAATTCCAGTCGTTATTGCTAAAGATAGAAGTAGTGTTAATGCTTATTTAGGAGTTAGACATTTAGGTGGTGTAATTAGATGGGAACCCTTAGCGCAATCCAAATATGTTTATAATCAAATAGTAAGTTCGACAATTGCAGATAAAGATAAAACCATTAATATTGCAATTACTGATTTTATCGAAGAGACAAGCAATAAAAAATTGGATGTTTATAATCAGTTTTACAAATACTGCATTTATCAACAAATGAATACTATAATAGATGAAAGGAAAATTAAAAATACATTATTGGAAAATAAATTTTCACTTCTTGAGGTAGCATTTGGGAAGTACGGAAAATCAAATATTGCAAATTATATAGGTATTGAAAGTTATAGTCAATTGGATCCTGGTGGTCATGAAAATATAATTCCAGATGATAAAGAAGAGCAAACAGCAAACTTAATTAAGTGGGTTTTTACTGAGAATCCCCCTATAAAAGAGAGTAGGCAAATAAATGAATATCTTAAAAAGATATTAGCAAATCCTGTTTCAACTAAAGCATTTGAAGAAACAGGCGATAAGGAAGCAGCTCTTCTTTTATCTGATACCTATGAGAATATCATAAAAAACGCTTGTGTTACTATACACGGTTCTTTAACACATATTCAGAATAATTGGGCAAATACAAAAGTTGAAAATAGAGAGAATTTGAAAGAAATATATAAAGTAAATGTTATTGAAAAAGTTGTGAAAACTAATAAAACAGTAGATATAGAATAGTTTATTATGACTAAAATTGATTTTATTGAAAGCAGACTTTCTATTTTAAAACCATCAATTTCATTCGAAGAAATCATTGATGAATACTTAAGTGAACAGTATTCTGAAGAAGAAATAAATACTATGGATATAGTTGAATTCAGAAGAAATACTGTAAATGAACTTAATAACAGATTTTCTGATATCTATAATTTAGATATTTTGAAACCAGAAAATGGATTTACAATTTTAAACATTGAAGATACTGAGAATGTAAAAGTAAGAAAGTATTTGCATAAATTTCTTGTAAGTAAAAGCAATACAGGTGGTGAAGGAGCTAGTAGCGATGGCTCAGCTGAATTATTTGAAAAAATTTCAGCAAATGCAGTTAAAAATTATCTGGGCGAGGGTGCTTCAATCATAATGGTCGGTGAAGGTCGGCAGCAATTAAGAGTAAGTGTATTAAAGGAAATTACTGAAAAACTAAATGAAAAAACCGGTGTTTATCATGATTTACCAACTAGGGCTAAAGATGATGGAGTAGATTTTATAATATATAAAGCTTTGGACAAGCGAGATATTGGAAATCTAATAATATTAGGACAGGCAACAGTTGGAAAACATTTTAATGACAAGAAACCAATAAATGACAGGTGGTTAAAACAATATATAAGTTTTTCAGTCCAACCTCCGACTACACTTCTTAGTATAGTTACATACTTAGAATCTGATAAGTTAAGACGGGTTCATTCTGATTTTTGCTATTCTATAGTTTTCGATAGAGGTCGAATTATTAAATATTTTGATACTACTGATGAAAACCTTAATACTGAGATTATTGCTTTTGTAAAAAACATTACTGATGAAGAATAAAAAACTGAAATTTATTGATCTCTTTGCCGGTATTGGAGGCTTTCATCTTGCACTTAAAGATTTAGGACATGAGTGTGTCTTTGCTAGTGAAATGAAGGAACCTCTAGCGAAGCAATATAAAAAAAACTTCGATATTGTCCCGAATAGAGATATTACAAAAATACCTATTGAAAATATTCCCCATCATAATATTTTATGTGCTGGTTTTCCTTGTCAACCATTTTCAAAAGCTGGTAAACAGTTAGGTTTAAATGATGAAAGGAATGGAACATTATTTGACAGAATAGTGAATATTCTTGAATTTCATAAACCAGAGTATTTTATACTTGAAAATGTACGAACGCTTGTAAGTCATGATGATAGTAATACTTGGTTATATATTCAAAAGCAGTTAGTGGAAGAACTTAATTATACAATATCTAAAAATATTTTTAGCCCTCATGAATTTGGTATACCACAACATAGAGAAAGACTTTTTATAGTCGGAGCTAAAGCAGGTTTAGACCAGTTTACTTGGCCTGAAATTAATGTTAAAAATAATAAAAGTATTCACTCTTATTTGAGTGAAAATCCAAGTGGTGCAAGAAAACTTGAGACAGAAAAAGTTGAGGTATTAAAAATATGGCAAGAGTTTTTAAATGAAATTCCAAAGGAGGAATCTATTCCAGGTTTCCCAATTTGGAGTATGGAATTTGGAGCAACATATAAATATGAAGGAATAACACCGTATTATGCAACTCTTAAAAGTTTAAAAACTACAAAAGGGCGTTTCGGAACTTCACTTAATTATGAAAGTAAAGGTGAAATATTTAAGCACTTGCCAAAATATGCATTAAATAAACAGAGGAAATTTCCTAATTGGAAAAAAAACTATATAAGAAAAAATAGGGCATTTTATTTAAAACATGAACAAAAGATAAAAGAAGTGGTTCAAAAAATTAAAAATTTCAAAGTCGCTAGTTGGCAAAAATTTGAATGGAATGTACAAAATGGTGAACGAGATTTAAGTAAGTACATTATTCAATTTAGAGGATCTGGCGTAAGGATAAAAAAAACAGATTTTTTCCCATCACTTGTAACGGTGAGTACACAAATACCAATAATAGGTTGGGAAGGTAGATATATAACACCTGAGGAAGGTGCAAAACTGCAGTCTATTGAAGGAATTGAACTTCCACAAAACGAAGGAGCATGTTTTTCAGCACTCGGAAATGCTGTTAATGTCCAAATTGTTAAAAAGATTGCTAAAGAATTAATTAAATAAGTAATTGTTTCCATTAGCTAAAAAACTCGACCTTTTAAAGTGAGCTTTTCTTTATACTTCAACAACCATTACCTAAAATAATATTTTACAATGTTACAAAATGTTCGTACTTTAGCTCAGTTAACTTACTATCACTAATTTTAACAATTTATGAGGGTGTATGAACCCGGATTCTCTTCTAACAGTTATTGATTCTTTACAACAAGTTGTTGCTACAGCAAAAGATTCTACAAATTATTTAGCATGGTTTTTGGCATTTACAACACTAGTGGCTGTTTTTACAGCTCCCTATTTCCAAAATAAAATTGCTAAAAGACAAATACATGCAATCACTGTAACTTCCGACAGAAGAGAGTGGATAAATAAGGTGAGAGATATTATTGCAGAATTTATTTCTATTACATACAAATATTTTATTAAAAAAAGGATGGAACAAACTCAGGAATTTGTAGACTCACTCCCATCCAGTGTATCAAAACTTATAGAAACACAAGAGAAAATACAGTTACTATTAAACCCAATTGAGTTTAAATCACAACAATTAAATATGCTAGTTGAAAAAATAATCAACTTAATTAGAAAAGATTGTCCAGATTTTACTGATTGTGATCATTATGAATACGTGGAATTAGTAAAAAAACTTAGGTCGATGACTCAAACTATTTTAAAAGAA
This sequence comes from uncultured Melioribacteraceae bacterium, assembly GCA_965370315.1. GTDB lineage: Bacteria > Bacteroidota > Ignavibacteria > Ignavibacteriales > Melioribacteraceae > 1-14-2-50-31-20. The sequence goes on along the minus strand of CBDUTO010000014.1, from coordinate 2,089 downwards.
GAGTGGGAAAGAGTTAAGAATGGTAAATAACATTTACTTATAATATAAATAACCCCCAAAACATTTCCACAAACCCCAAAGGTCATAAAAACCTCGGAGGTTAAATTTTATTGCACTAAAGCTCAACAACTACAACATCCCTTTTCAAGCCCATCAACTTATCATTTTTCAATTACTGAAAATAATATTCAGCTCTGTTAACATTAGGTGAATCAATAGAGTATGGGCTTTTCATATCAATTGTAACTAGCATAAAGTTTGCTTCATTCGTCATTTTTCTAAATATAGTTAAAGTGGTTTTAAGTTTATGCAAAAACTTCCCCCACAATTGAAATTATAATATGTTTTCATTAAGTTAAGCACATCGGAATAAAATGGTGGCAAATAGTTATTACTGGGCAATAGATAATTCCGATAAAAACAATAAAAAGCTTTACCGTAGAGATTATTGATACTCCAATAAAGCATAGGAAACTCTACAAAATATTTAAAAACTATTCCATATACTCAATTACTCTTTTACGGATAAATAAGGATAACCAATGCTCTTATTACTCCTACGGAAAATGTTAAAAGTTAATTTATATCTACAAAGCAACCATTTCAAAAAGCAATGCAGAGATGTTAATTTAATAAATATATCCAATTTAGGCTCTATTCAAAGCTTATTGGCTGTTGATATTTCCCCCAGTCTGTTGCTGCCCTTAACGACACCCCTCCGGCCTTTAATTGGTATAGTAAGGAAGAGCCCGAAGCCATTCACAAAAGGCTCGGTGGTAACAATTGTTCGCCCGAAAGGCTTCCGGCATCTAATTGGTGTAGTGGGAAAAAGCCCGAAGGTCTTCACGCTTAGCCGGAAGGCAACACTTGCGCTCCCGAAGAGACCCATTATAGGCCCGAAGGGCTTCGGGCTTTCAACAAGGCCATCTGTAATTTTAATGAGTTATGTAATTATTGCCACCAATACTTTAGTGCTTATAATGAATATTTTGAATAATGGACTTAAGTGAGTCCAGAAAACTAATCAAACCACAAATAATATTCGTCTAAAGACGAAAAGGAGCTATTATGTCTAAAGATTATTTTCCAACAAACGAACCCTCAATTGTTCAATGGAATGAAAATTTCAAAACACAACTTGCAGAAATTGGAGTATCACTTGGTTTCACCGAAGAAGATATTGCAACAATTAATTCAACTTGCACTGGTATGGATACTGCAATTACAAATATTGAAGTTCTTAAAGCAAAACTTAAAGAACAAACTGAAGAGAAAAATACAACTCTCGATTCTGGAACAGAAAACATTAGAAATTTTGTAAAACGCATTAAAGCATCACCAACTTACACAGAAGCACAAGGCAAACTATTAGGAGTTGTTGGTGAGGGTTCTACCTTTGATCCAACAACAGCAATGCCTGTTATTAAGCTAAGTAAAACAGGTGTTGGCTACAATTTTGCCTTTTCGCTACATGGTTATTTTGATGCGGTTGCAGTCTTTAGAAAAATGCCTACCGAGGAGAATTATTCTCAAGTTGGAATTGATATGAAAAGTCCATACTCCATTACACCACCATCAGTTAGTGGATGCGAATATTACTTTCAATATCTAAAGAATGATAATTTAGTAGGATTGAAGAGTGATATTGTGGTTATAGAATTGTGATGAGTTAATTACGTAACACACCCCTTGATGCGGAAAACGCCGCATCTTTCCCCTCTTAAGCAATGCTGTCAACTTAAGAAGTTCAACCCCGTTGGGGTTGTCGGTTTTCTCACTTTTAACCACGTATTTCATACGTGGTTATTTTAACTTTGACTGCTCCGCAGTCATAAATATAGGAACTACAAAGTAGTTCAAGATAAAATAATTATGGGTGAAACCCATAGTTATGAAAGCAAAAAGAAAAGAACTGCGGAGCAGTTCAAGTAAGCTTAAGTTGACAGCATTGCCTCTCAAGAGGGGATTATTTATAGTGTAGAGGTTTAAAAAGTCCCCTCTCTAGAGGGGACTTTTTGTGTAGTTGTTCCTTCGGTGCATCGTCCTGAAAAAGGTTGACTCAAAACAAACAGAAAAGTCAACTAATAAC